>JARIBI010000053.1 GCA_029257435.1 Sporosarcina sp.
TTTTCATCTTGTAAACGCTCCTTTGTATTTAGAAGTGTAAAAACTCTTAACATATGTAAACATATGCAAGTTTTGTGCCGGTTTAAAGAAGAAGTAGATAATAGGATGCTCATTTAGAAGAAAACGAAATGGCTATTTTGAATACATAAATGAATTACTCTGAATAGTATTCAATACTTGCAAAAAAAACCCTTTACTATATGCAAGAGTAGTGCCATATACAAGTTCGTCAAAAGCACTTAAAAGCTGGTGTAAAAGGTATTGTCCTATTCACATCTATTGCTTATCTAGATATCACCCTATATACAGACCCTACAAACGAACGATTATTATGACTTTAATATTATGATTCGTATTTAAAGCGGTGTTGGAGGAATACATATCTATGAAACGTAAACTAAACCTTGCAATCTTAACAATGATGCTGCTAGTAGCTTCCGCATTAGTGGGGGATTCAGCAAGTGAACGAGAAGCGAAAGCGAAGGATGATCTAGCGGAAAACCGGGTATCCGGCATTATCGGGGCGATGGTGGAAGAAGTTGAAATCCTCCGTGACAAAATGGAAATTGAAAAAACTGAAACAGTAGCTGGCATGGAATTTTATAAAGGTACGCTAGACGGTGAGAATATTGTTTTGGTGCAATCAGGTGTTGGGAAAGTGAATGCGGCGGCCTGCACACAAGTCCTCGTCGATCATTTCGGTGTGGATTATTTAATTAACTCCGGTGTAGCGGGCGGCTTAAGCCCGGATGTCACGATTGGGGATATCGTAATTTCGACTGATGCTATACAACACGATGTAGATATCACTGCATTTGTTGAAAAACCAGGTGTGATTGCTCGTATGGATACAAGTGTCTTTGAAGCAGATGACACGTTAATTGAACTGGCGCAAGCTTCTACAGATGGATTAGATAACGACGTCCATATAGTTCAAGGAAGAATCGCAAGTGGTGATCAATTCATTGCAAGCTCAGAGTGAAAAGTCTTTGTAATTCCAGGAAATAAAACCTGTAGACCATCTTGACCGGCGTGAAGAAGTGCATGCAAATATTCTCCTTGATGTGCTCCTTTTTGAGAATGGGTTCCAACTGTTTGATTATCTTTTTTCGAGGATGATAACTTCGTTAAAATAATCAGACAGTACCCTTGCCGCAAGCTTTCCTGCAATGCCCCCGCCAATGATAATAGCTCTTTCCCGTTTACCCACTTTGCACGCACATCCAGTCGGTAGGTTATTTTTCTTTTAATACAGCATAATTTTTTTTTAGTGATATGCATTACAAGAGCGGCGTATCGTGGAATTCGTTTCCCCAATTTCTTTTCAATCTTTTCATGTTTCAAGTGCGCAGCCAAATACTTCACGGAAAAGCAGCGGATCATTTCAAGAACAGCCCGGTCGGTTTTGTTCATCCCGTTCCAGTGAATGTCAGTATGCTGTCTAGCAGCTGCGTCCATTTCTTCTTTTGTAGTGAACTTTGCGTAGTTAGATAAGTAGTGTGTCGTGTAAATTCCCCCTTTTTCCTCTATAGAGGAAGAAGGGGATGAAAATAAAGTTAGAACGCAGAATTAGATAATCAAATTCTTTTTCAGTATTTGAATCAGAAGCTTTGACATTCTTAATGAATACCAGTGGATTCTATGAAGAGCTCTTTTCCTAAAATAGAACGAATGACCGTGCAGTGCCAGTTCTTGAGCCCTCACTATTATGGTAGGCGGAAGTGAGGAAAAGTTCCATCAAATCTCCTCAGTACTCGAAGCGATGGGGGAACACGTTGAATATATGGGGCCAAGCGGACCAGGCCAAATCGTCAAGTTGTGTAACAACATGATGATCGGCGGTATCACCAATTTTATCGTCTGATTGAATTGCAATCGGCCGTTCATGGACGGATTTTGTAAAGCTCGGATGGAAAACGATTGTCGTCGCAACACTTGTGATGCTCGGAACTTTCCTCGGGTCTGCAGTCATTGCTGAAATCATTCTCCGATTCCAAGGAATTATTTAACTTCATATGGACACACACAACCTGCTTCCGTAAAACTTGCGGGCGGGTTTTTCTCTGGATTCACGAAATAGAAACGAGTAGAAAGACGTTTATGGAAAATATGAATCGAATTCATGATATAGTCAGTCTATTAATGTTTTTCAAAAGAGGAGTGTCGCCGATGTCTTCATCGATGAACGTATTTGCAAAACTAACAGCGGGGTATGACGAATCCCTATCA
>JARIBI010000036.1 GCA_029257435.1 Sporosarcina sp.
CTTCAAAAGCAGGCAGATCCAACAGCAAAGCTGGAAGTGAAAGCTCTTCTGGTATTTTGTTGGAATGCATATCCTTCACCTCCCTTTCGTTACTCGTAACTCTATGCTTTTTGAAGTGATGACAATACGATCCCGTGACACAGTTTCTATCATTCTTAATTCGCCAAATAGTCTGATATCCCTTTAATGAAATAAGGAGACTGGACAATCATCGCCCTAAGTCATGCCGTTAACGGAACGAGAATAAGAATGATGGACGGTCTATTTTTGTCAGGCGGGTTACCGTCTGTTTTATTGATAGGTGACAGATGAAAGTGCCTGTCACTCCCCATTTTTTTAAAAAAGGGAGTGACAGGCACTTTTTTGGTAATTCTTAAATTATTTTAGAACGAGATGCGCCACGCACTCGATGTGTGTTATCATCAAAGGTTGATACATTTGCACGAATATCCTGATTTTGCGTTAATGTATTCCCCCCATAAGTGAATTTTACCAGGGGGGTACGTTAATCATTAAGAGATTCGAGCATATCCTCCAGATTTAAGTCCCTTTTGTGCTGTGGTAGAAAAATCACAGCATATTAACACCTCAAACTTTTTCTCTTCCTTCACTATTTATTACACTTATGAATAGCATCAAACATTTTAGCTAGTGATAATTTACTTAGCTCCCTATTAGCAGCCAACGCACGTTTAGCTTTAATGCGTATAAACACATCAGCGTCATGTTCTTCAAAGCCCTCTTCCAAAATAAGGTATTGATACAATTCTCTACAAGGATATAAAATGAATTTTTCATTACGAAACGCATTTGTTGCTTCCTCTCTATCTATATCACATACCTTCATCAATACTCGCAGGATTTCTTCGTCCTTAACTTTTGCTTCAAACAAAGCAGCAGTTACAAGTTTTATTTCATTGCTTCTAGCCCGGCGTTCTTCCAATGATCCCAAATACATATTCATTCCTCCCGTATTTAACTCCATGTCTTAGACTTAAGAAGTTCGTAAGCCTGAAGTAAAAAAAATGCACCTTTACGCTACGCATGACAAATAGCCGTCTATAGAGGGTTTTAAAATAGAATAGGCGGCCTAGATGTTAATCGTTGCTGCCTATCAAGAACAGCCATCACATCATCACTGCCATTTATATTAGCCTCTGGATTATGACGATTGTCTCTTTGATGATAACCTCGGAGAAATTCATAAAACTTAAATTCGGAAGCTTTCTCTTTAAGGATTTTCAAAAAAAAAAATGAACTGATTGGATAATCCCTCATTAGACTATCAAAAAGCATTGTGATTTGTTCGGAACTCCAGTCAAACTCGCATTGGATTGAAGGTAACAAATACTTTTTTGAATGGATATCGTTTATGACTTCCCCTATGGTGAGTGGTGTTTGAAATGACATAGGTTTTCCCAAAAAAATAAAATTTATCTATACAAACACTTAAGATTAATAATCCTACTGATTCCTATACTTTAATGATCGGTAATGCGATACAGATCTCACTAGGCCATACGCATCCATCTACTTTCTATTATCCCACATATCAAAATATAAAGTGTAATAAAAGCAAGGACAACCGCCATTTTAAAGACCAAACTTTCATCTTCACACTTAATATTGCTGGGTATTACGGCTTAAATTATATACAAACTTCAATATGCTATCATAGAGATGAACTATCACTGAATTTTATCCGAGATAACAATTATGTATTTTTAAGAGTATTTAGCAGTCCAATCACATTCAAAAAGAATACTAAGTAGAGAGAAGGTGAAATATTTGATTAGATCTTTGTTTGAAATGCATTGGCAATACTATTTGTCCATCGAAAAAATGTTAATGAAAACTAATCAATATGTAACACATTCCAATAAAAACATAGATGTTTATTCTGATGAGTTCGCATCAATTATATTGCTGTCTTGTTCGGAACTTGATTCTTTACTTAAGCAGCTTTGCATTAATTATAATGTTCAAAGTAAAGGTAGTTATTTCAATATGAAGGATTATGCCCCAGCTATAGAAAAGTCTTCACTCAATGATTTTGGTCTATCAAGTGGTATACGAGTAATGAACGATAACGGCATATTACTTTTTCCCTTTAAAGATATTGATGCAACAAAACCATATGCTAATTTAAAATGGTGGAGGGATTATCAATCTATTAAACACGATAGAATAAAAAATGTTACAAAAGGAAACTTATTAAACGCTACTTCTTCAGTCGCTGCTCAATTTACTATTTTATGGAGTTTAACCGAATTTATTGATGAGTCCCAGGGACGGGAATACATAAAGAAAAACTATTGGTCAGATTATTGGATACCGGTTGTATAAAACCCAACCATTTAACTGTCTATTTAGAAGGAACAAAATAATATATGATATTTACAGGAAGGATGACAGAAGAATTGAAAAAGGTAAAAGATATGGAAGCATCGTGGAAGATTATATATCCAGATCGTAAAATTTACCTGATGAGAAATCATAATTGGGCTTTTTCTGCATGGGAGCTTGGGAGAATAAAAAAAGAGATACAACCAGGAGCAAGATTATTACACGTAGACTTTCATGATGATTATTGTGATCCCTCTCAAGTAATTCATAAAATCGATACTGAACAGGATGCCCTACAAGCCGGCGAGGGTTTAGAAATATTTGATTTTATTAGAGCAGCACAACAGACTGGTACAATAAAAGATGTATATACAATAGGAGATTATGACAGGCCACCCGATGAGGTTTGTCATTCTTATACATTAAATCAATTTGAAAATGAATATAGGATGGAATTCTTTAACTCGGAAAGTCAAAGTCTTATTTTAGATTTGGATCTAGACTTTTTTAATCTACATGCTTATAGAAATATCGAGAAGAATTATGATGACAACCCCTTTCGTTATAGTGATGAGTTTATTAGAAAACAATTGGGGTATTTTAGGCAGTATAACGATGTTTGGGATCTCCTGACAGTATGTATCTCCCCAGAGCATTGCGGAGGTTATCAGACTGCCCAAGAAATACTTGACATTTTCCTCGAATGTTTCGATTTAAATAATGAAGAATATATTCAATGGTAATAATTTATCTTTATCTAGAAAATAGACTTCTTAGTTTCGGTCCCTGGGACTTATGTGATACTCTAGCCTGTGTTTGTTGCATATGAAATTTAGGCTTGGAGACCAATCCCAAGCCTTTTTTTTATTTTTCAATTTGGCACTCAACTTCTGTGCCATCCAGCAAAGCTACAATCACCGTCTCTTCTTTAAACACCGTTATCTTTTCGACTAGTTTAAAGAACAAATCCATGTCGAAGTGTTCAACTGGTTTAGCTTTTGTAACGATTTTAATAAAGTTCTTAGCCTTATATTTTTCAAGATAGTTCTCGCTATTTTCCTTCTCGCGCCACTTTTGCATGAAGTAATCTTCGTTTTCCAAGATGGTATTAAAAACGTTAATGAAGATTTGGTAAAGTGCTTTATCTTCAATGTGAGTATTGTTGCAGCCTTTTTTCCCTTTCTCGGGATACTTTTTATTGCACCTCCAGACCCTTCTTCTAAACCTATCGTTATTAGAGTTCCAAACCTTTCTGCCAAAAGCGCTACTACAATCCCCACATATTACTTTTCCTGCAAAAGGGTTATCTTTCGTTCCATAGTCAACCCTATAAAATCCATGTTTCTCTGCGAAGAATTTTTTCCTTTCCATTTCAAGCTGCACTGCTTCCCACATGTCTTTATCAATAATTGGGGTATGGTTATTTTCAACATAGTAGCGTGGAATTTGGCCGGTGTTCTCCACCCTTTTCTTTGTTAAATAATCGACGGTGTATGTCTTTTGCAAAAGAGCGTCACCTTTATATTTCTCATTGCTTAGCATCTTCCTAATACTGCCTTCGTACCATTTTGCTTTGCCGTTCCAGTTAGGTACACCTTCTTCTTCAAGATCCCTGGCGATTCGGTTTGGTCCTTTCCCGTCAAGATATTCTTTGAAAATCCTTCTGACAACTTGGGCTTGTGGTTCGTTAATAATCAGGTTGCCATCGTCATCTTTATCGTAGCCCATGAATTTCGTATGGTTAAGCGCGACCTTTCCTTGTTCAAATCGACGCCGAATGCCCCAAGTGGAGTTTTCCGAAATGGATCTGCTTTCATCTTGCGCCAGACTGGAAAGGATGCTAAGTAACACTTCCCCTTTCGCATCGAGCGTATTAATATTTTCCTTTTCAAAAATGACGCCAATTCCTAAATCCTTTAGCTGCCTTACAAAATTCAAGCAGTCCAACGTGTTTCTTGCAAAGCGTGAAATCGATTTTGTGATGATCATGTCGATTTTCCCTGACTTGCAATCTTTAATCATTCTATTGAACTGCTCCCGCTTTTTCGTATTGGTTCCTGAAATCCCTTCATCGGCGTAAATGCCAGCGAACTCATAATCAGGGTGAGTGGAAATATAGGTTGTGTAATATTCAACTTGCGCTTCATAACTTGATAACTGTTCTAATTGGTCGGTCGATACCCGGCAATAAGCCGCCATTTTCTTTTTCTGGGGTTCCAACTGTTGGTGGCTGCTCATAAAATTTGTACTTGCTGGTATAACGGTAATGTTTCTTGCCATCCTTTATTACCTCCTGTACCATAATTTCTTCTTTTATATCGAGCCTTCCAGCAACTTCATCATCAATCCTCGTTCCCGGACAGGCCTTCTTTCCGTTTTTTATATAGGTGCTGCATTGCCACACTATTTTTCTGCAGGGGAGTTTGCTGTTCCAAGTTCTGCGCTTTAATGTCGCTCCACATTTGCCGCAATACAGCATCCCTGTCAATGGGTAGCGCTTTTGATATTTACTCTTATCGCCAACGTTCCCTTTGGCCAAAGCCCTTTCTCGCAGCTCTTTCTGAACATTATCCCAGTCCATATTTGAAATAATCGCTGGGTGGTTATTCTCGATGTAATAGCTGTCTAGTTCTCCATTGTTTCGGACCGTGGCTTTCTTCAAATGATCTGGAGTGTAATATTTTTGAAGAATGGCATCCCCTTTGTATTTTTCATTTTTTAACATGTTCAAAATCGTGCTTTCCTGCCATATGCCGTCTGTAACTGTTGGAATCCCGCTTGCGTTTAAATCTTTGGCGATGGTGAAGGCTCCTTTTCCCCGCAAATATTCTGCAAAGATCCGCCTAACAATTTCAGCTTCCTCTTCATTGATGATTAAGTTTCCATGTTTATCCTTGTCGTAGCCAAGGAACCTCTCGGTGTTTATCATGAGTTCCCCTCGTTCAAACTTCTTTCTTATTGCCCATTTGATGTTCTCACTTATATTTTTACTTTCTTCTTGGGCAAAAGAAGAGAGGACGGTAAGCATTAGCTCTCCGTCCCCTGACAATGTATTAATATTCTCTTTTTCAAATCGTACTTCAACGCCTATTTCCTTCAGCTCTCTAACCCTTTGCAGGACAACCGTCGTATTTCGCGCAAATCTTGAAATAGACTTTGTAATGATTAAATCAATAGCGCCTTCCTCCGCCAGTTCTAGCATTCTTTTAAATTCTGGGCGATTTTCCGTGGATCCACTGATTCCTCGATCTGCAAATATCCCCACAAACTCATATTCTGGGTTTGCCGCAATCAGCCTTTCATAATAATCGATTTGATTTTCCAAAGATTCGCCTTGCTTTACGTGGTCAGTAGAAACCCGTGCATAAGCACATACCCTTTTCTTCGTTTTCTTCACAATTGTAGGTTCTATTATTCTGACTCGCATTGGTGGCCCTCCTTTCTATCAATTTGGTACTACCATATATCACTCTAAAAGCCTGATAAATCAAGTGTTATTGCCATTTTTCTCGATTAAAGGGTTGTTCGCGGAAACAGATACGGTGAAAAAAATAGAGGCCGGACAAATACATAATCTGCCCGACCCACCATTAAATTTTCTTCGCAAAGTCCAAAGCGATCCAACCATTCTTCTTGTCTGAATAGGCCTTTAACAACCCCCATTTCGTTGCACCTTTCCCCTCAGCTTCTTCGACAATGGTAAATACTCCTTTGCCCGTATGCTTGCCAAGAGTATTGTGATTGGTGCCAGGACCTGTTCGAATGTTTAAATCGTTAATCGTAACCTGTACCAGATATGGTTTGAATTTAAAAGCTGCTTTCTTTTCATCCGTATCTTCAGCCTTTGATTTTTTGATGCCAAAGTGTTCAGCAATACATGCGGCTTCTGCTTCTGCTAACTTCTTAAGATTTTCATCCTTCAATAACCAATTGGTCACTGCCGAATGGGTATGAAAAGAATGCTCCAGAATTAACGCAGGAGTCCCTACTGCATTGGCACCTCGTAGCACCCCGTAATACTCGCCATTACTTCCACGGCGTGTAGCTGTTCTCCCAGACTGTTTTGTTCCAATAATCTCTTCCACGACTTTGGCAAGCTTTAATCCGATATGATCGGCCCGTCCATTTAACAGGACATAAGCAACCGGATAATCAACTTTGTCATTCACACTGTTTCCAATAGCATTTGAATGTAAAGAAATAAAAATGTTGCACCCTTTTGATGCAGCCCCTCGTTCATAAAGCCCCTTGTCCTTTTCTTGGTTTCCCCTAGTTGTAATAACGGAGATGCCGTACGCCTCAAGTTGCTCTTTCAAAAATAAATGAAGCTTCCATACCATGTCTGATTCATAATAACTTTTGTTAGCCGGTGAACGATTGTACTTTCCGAAATGTCCCGCATCCAAACATACTTTAATCTTCACTTTATTTTCCCTCCCCGTCTTTATCTTTTAGTTGTTCTAATAGCTCTTTTAATTTTGAAGGGACAGGTAGTCCGATTTTTGCCGTATTTTCGAGAATACTGATACCTTCATTTGAAATGTAGAAGAAAATAACGGCTGTACGGATTACGCTGCCATTTTGGATAAGATGCACATCGACCATATGACCAATGCCCACAAGGCAGAAAATAAGCACCTTCTTGAAAATTCCCCGAAAACCTATTGCAGATGACAGCTTCTTTTCAATAACGGCCAACATCATGCCCGTAACATAATCAATCACCACAAAGGTAACTAGCGCATAGAGAAATCCATCCAAACCGCCCAAAAAGTATCCTAGAAAGCCCCCCACTGCTGCAAACACATATTGCCCCCACCCAATCATTTCTCTCACTTGCTTTCCCTCCCCATTCATTTGATTAATATAAAAAAGCAGCCATCCCAATAGGACAACCGCTTCATCATTGTGTTTCTGTGATCGTATACGTTATTTTCATCGTTTTATCTGCCGTCTTAATCACAGCCGTTGCCAAATTATTTATGGTTGCTAAATACGGAGTAATTAACCACAGGCCTTTATAAACGGTATAGGAGCCAGAACTATTCCTTCCAAACGTAATCCCATATGGACCGTATTGAAATACTGGTGTACAACAAGACGTTAGCGGATTTCCATTGATTGTTTTTACCACACGATCATCTTCTAGAATCATAAAGTCCGAACCGAAAATAATATCCGCCAATCTAAAAATATAGGTTCGACCATCATATTGTGTATTGGCATACATATTAGATGTAAATCCAAACGAAATTTCCGTAATGTCAGCGCTATTGTTAGCATTGATTTTATACATGCCTGTTTTGTCATAATTCATTACATACAAGTAACCTCCCCGCATAACACTCTCCACATAACGATTGGGACTTGTTGCATAATTCACATGGTAACCTATTTGATTAATTCGAGCATTTGATAAAGTCCAGCTTCCTTCAGTATAGGAATAGTCGGATTTCTGTATTTTGATCCATTTAATAGTTGCATTCCCGCTAGAATTGGATGGCGCCAAAAACCCATACCAGTAACCATCTTCTCCACCAAAAAAATCAAAATATCCATAACTGGTGGATGCACTTGGTTTAAGAAACACGGAAGGGGTAAGGGTAGTCATTTCTAGCAATTCATCCCCATCTTCTGTCAACGAAAAATTCAATCCCAATTTTCTAAAAGACTTTCTAATCTTCTTTATTAATACCTGATTGGAAGTATCCATCGAGATGCTATAGAAATAGTTTTCATCAAAATTCACCTCGACCACATCAATATAGCGGCTAGCAATCTCTCCTGATATACTTGTATTTCCATTCTTCATTTCCAACAACTTGGAGGACGTTCTGTGTAAATCGCCCCAATACCCGATGCCGCCATTTCTATGCGTCAATGCAACTGCAGAAATGGTGCCGTTTGCCTGGCTTGTTGCGAAATCCCAAACATACTTATAGCCGTTTTCGATTTTCTCTGACTCTGCAACGTTTAAACTGCCGCGCATGACGTTTGCTGTTGAATTGACTTCCATATTCGCATATCCTACACACGGGTTTATGGATGGTGCATAAATATTATTTTCATTCTCTTCTAATGGATCTGTATAAAGTAGAATTCCTCCTAACGCATAACCACATATCGGCAAAAGACTTCCAGCCCAATTTGTTCCGCGTTCACCGTCTATGTTAAAAAACATGCCTTCAATATTATTATCAAAAACGCGCGAAATAGCGTTAGTAATCATATTTTCATCATCAATAACATCAACTTTTCCTGTTTTCACATCCGTAAGGGTGATTTCTGTCTTTCCAATTAACTGCATTTCATCGCCTCCTTAGTTAAGATAATAGACAGTAATGTTGTTGACGTAACTTCCTTCTATCAAGATAAAGCGAAACATATAGTGTCCGGTAGTCGCCATCTGTGCCCATGCATCTGTTCCTATTTCTTCCACGGCTTTTTTTGTCATACCACTTTGTTCTTCAGTTAACAGAGACCATGCACTATTTACATAGGCATACCAACTTACACCATTATCAAAGGAAACCGCAAAAAGGGTATTCGCATCGGAATCAATCGTTACATTTTCAATTCCGTTGATGGTGCTATCGATCATCGAAACATTTTCTGTATATACCTTCTGATTCGGAGGAAGGGCTGTCACATCCATCTTGATATTGGGTAGTTCATTTTCAGAGTCCTGCCAATATACAATACTCGGATTGATTAATGACATAAGCAAGGATACCGATGGCAGGTCATCCATTCCATACGTTTCGAATAATTCTGCTGTCAGTTCGACAACGCTCTCAATTTCAACTAATGTTTGTTCTCCGTTTTCACTCCCACTGGTGTAGACTTTCCCTTCCTTATCTGAAATGAGAAGCTTCCTATTATAAGGCTGTTCAATGGAAATGAATCCATCTGCCACTTTATAATTACTACCGGTTTCGTCCAAATGAGTGAAGGTAACTTGCGTATCTCCACCGGTCGCAACAGAAAAAGACTTTGTTCCTCCAGCACATACCAATTGGCTTGTACCTAAATAACTGAAATTTCGTGGCGCTTGGAGGACATTTAGAAAAATATCACCCGTTTCAAAAAGAAACACCTCATAACAGAGGCGTAAATCTGCTGAGGTGCTACTGTAATGGGCATACCCATCCCATTTCAATCGTAAAAATCGATAATGATGAAATAGTGTCCCTTCCTCCCGCCAAAAGTTCCACATCTTTGCATCTCTTCTACAGACCCTCAACTGCTCACTCGACTTCCCAAATCCAAACCAGCTGTTACCGTTGACGTAAATTTTGTCAGCAATCACTCCATTGAATTGAAACCAGTCAACACCTGAAAAATTCATTGTATCATCGTCATGCCCAACATTATTGACTAACTGCACCAAGCTTTCAGTAGAGGATAACAACTCTTCCACACTAAAGTAATTAGCTATTTATACTCACCTCCAAGGCATCCACTCGAATAAACTCCTCGGTATTTGCACTCACCTTACAAAGCCTTCCTCGATCAATCGTCAATTCATTTTTAGTAAATGTGTAATTCGTTTGCAGTTCGAAACCCGTTTCAGCTTTCACAAAATAAGTGGAGTAGTTCATTTTATTTTTATCAGCAACATCCATTGTTTCTGACACAGTAACTGGACTTACTAGCATAGCTTCTTTAAACGGAATTATTTTCATACCGCCAATCGTTTGTACCGAATACCCCTCTACTATATGGTCGGTTGATGGTGTTAAAAAGTCGAGGTTAAATTGACCTTCAATTGATTGCAGCTCAATGCCCCCACTGATTGTTATTGCTGAAACATAATCAGTAAATTCCAAGCGGCCATCCCACACTTTATTTGCGCCCAATCCCTGACCGCTGATTGTAGCGATTGCTTGGGCTCTTCCAATTACGGCAGTACCCTCTGTTATTTTTAATCGAACTTTAAAAGCATTATAGGTATTGGCTTGCAGTCCGCTTAACGGATAATAAAGATTTAGAATATGCTTACCTGTTCCAAAGGTAGCTATAGGATGGTAGGTGGTCACTTCCTTGTCATTGAAAATATAAGTAGCCTCTACTACGGCTTTGCCATCGTCGTTCCACTTGATGGTGAAGTTCTCTTCTTGTTGAATTTCCGTCCCGCCCTCTTCCATTGGAGGGAGCGTAATCATTCCAGTTGCCTGTCCTTCTTTTTCAACAGGCACAGCTTTTACATCTAGCAAAATAGAAGCGTTAAACTGTGCGTCTGTGTCATCAGTCGTTGTAAATTCAATGCTTACGATTTCAGCATTCGTAGAAGAAACGGTGTAAGATGATGCATTTACATAGGGATGTATAACAATTTTTCCGGCTTCGATTTGATTGAGAAGTCCAATGATGTTTTTGTCATTTTTACTTTTAGCTTGGGCTAGACGCGGATTCTTACCTACACATTTCAGATTATGCTTTCCATTGATTTTGTAAGTAATGCTTGTAATGGATGTTATTTGCCTTCCATCAGCCTGACCTCCGGAAAAGGTAATGATATCCCCGAGATCTAAAGCAGGATTTCCAATCGTCGTACAATCAAATGGAATGTAATTGATAACCGAAATATCAGCCAGTATATTCTTTAAAAGTGTTGTCCTAGTTTCCATAAGACCGAATTGCAGGAGTGGGTTCGTACCTAAATTCATCGTCAGAGCATCATCTATGTCCAAAGCAAAATACTCACTCTGCCCGGTCCTTATATTTACAGAACGAACGGAAGAATACTTTGTCACAAAGTCAGAAAAACTGCTTGAAAATCGTTGGCTATTTGGGATATCGATAACCGCCCGATTTCCATACTTGCGAAACTCTAATTTCCCCTCACGATTAATCGTTGCAAAGCAGCCCAAGACCTGGGCCACGTAATAAATCAGATCACGCCATGTCTCGATATCATTTTCAAAGTAAATACCAAGAACGAAGGAGCCATTCGGCATTGCATCCATCTCTTCTTGTGTGTGAGCAAGTTCCACATCACACTCCTCACAAGCCAAAGCAATTAAATCGTAAGGCGTACCATTTGATACTTTATTTGCAAAGGACTTTTCAAAACGGAGCATATAGTCATACGCTTTGATTTCCAGGCATTTCACTGTACGGTTGGCTTCGCTAATTTCAAAGATGCCCATTGGCACCGTTTCATAAAAATCCGAACCGATATCCAAATGAAAACATAACTCAATAGTGCCGCCCTCTAAACTGTAGCGATCCACATCTGAAAAGAGAGTAATTCCCAATTCAGCAGCATAGACAGAACCAATTTCAATTTCTGCACTACCACTGCACTGGTTTGTAATATAGCCGCTCCCTTTTACAATATCTTCGTTTGTAAAGGGGAATTCTCGACCATCTTTTGTCGTTATTTTCCCGTCCCAATAATAGTTCCGAGTGTTATCCTGTATGGCATTGTTAAATTGTTCACTCACCGCATACATGGACACCACCCCTTAGAATTCATTTAACACAAAAGAAACCTTCCAAAGCCCTAAGCATGACGTATCCTTCACTAGACTTACCTTGTATCCTTCTATAAACATTTCAGCTTCTTTCACTTCCAACGTATGTGGGTCAAAAAATGTAACGGTCATGCTCTTTAATTGCTTATATTCCGTTAGTATTTTCAGCCATTTTGAGCTAACAGAAAAAGAAACAGAAATCGAATACATTCCTGTTCTTACAATATCTCTTTGCCTTGTCCCAGCTTCGGTTTCTCCGCTTGCGTCGGTCAACACATCTATCATATCTACATCATAGGTATCAGGAAGAGGAAGATTTGTGCCGTTGAAATTTAAGTAGTGATTAAATGCCATTCTATCTCCCTCCTGATCTAAGATTTTGCCTTGTCTGCGCGTTCACCACCACCTCATCAATCAATGCTCCTCCAAGGTAAACGGGTATGACGATATCTCCTGCTGTTTCTGTTTGTGAAGAAGGAGCAATGGTTTCTCGAATATTCCCCATCATGGATTTTAGGCTATTTAGTGATGAAGCCTGAGAAGTCTTTGTCTTCATATCGATAGCGTTTGGACTAATCACCATATCTGTCGCCACGTCTTGAACGGCGGATGCAACCAAACCGCGGCTTCTATCTATTCCTTTGGCAAGCCCACTCATAAAGTCCGGCATCCAGGTTTCATAATCAGTAAGGGGTCCTTCTTCTGGTACTGAAAAGTGGAGAAAAGACCATATCTTTGTTGCCACACCTTTTACAGCATCTTCGACTTTACCAATACTGCTTTTAATCCCTTTAACAATTCCATCAATCATATCCGCTCCCCATGTAAAAGCGGAGGAAGCTAATCCTTTAATGTAACCAACCGCCCGATCAAAGCCGCTTTGAATCGAAGTGTAAATATTATTCATGGTCGCTTGGATGCCACTCCAAATCGAACTAAACACATTGGCAACGGTTGATTTTATCGTGTTCACAACAGTTGTGACAGTGGTTTTTATAGCATTCCAGACAGTAGAAATGGTGTTCCCAATCCCATTGACTATGGTAGTTACCGTTGTACTAATCGCATTCCACACCGTTGTGAATACATCTTTTATGGCATTGAGAACAGTGGTAATAAGCGACTTAATCGCATCCCAGGCTGTCGTTTGAAATGTTTTCATCGTATTCACTACTGTTGTCAGGACTGTGGATATAGCATTCCAGACTGTTTCAAAAACGTTCTTAATGGCATTCAGTACGGTTTCGATAATGGTTTTATACGTATTAAAGTAAGTCATCACAATCGTTTTTATAACACCAACGACTGTTGTGAACACGACTTTGATGCCTTCCCAAATTTTCATAAAAACGGTTTTGATCGTATTGAGCACTGTTTCAATAATTGTTTTATAAACCGTAAAATAAGTCACAACAATTGTCTTAATCGCTTCTACAACGGTTTGAAATACGGTCTTTATTCCATCCCATACAGCTACGAAGAACTCTTTGACTGCATTCCAAATAATTTCACATGCTGCTTTTATTTCATCCCAATGATCGATTAAAAGCTTTCCGATGGCAATGACTGCAACGATCGCAGCAATAATCGCGAGTATTGGCCATCCGACACTCGCGATGATGGGAATGAGTCCGGAAAGTGCAGGGCCAATCACTGTCACTAAGTTTAGAATCGCACTGATGCCCATTGCTAGTTTCCCAACAATGATTAATATAGGACCAATAGCGGCGACAATTCCTGCAATGAGTAAAATCATTTTCTTTGATTCCTCACTGAGCCCGGAAAACCAAGTGGCGAAAACACTGATTTTATCTGCCAGCGATTGAATAATAGGTGCTAAGACACTCATGATTGTATTCCCAAGTTCAATCGCTGTATTTTTGAGCTGATTCATTGCGATGCCGATGGTATTGGAATTTGTCTGTAACTTTTCAAATGCTGCATCAGTAGAACCCGAAGAATCTCTCATTTGTGCAAGTGTACTATTAAAATCATTTGCACTTTCTCCCAAGAGAATAAGTCCAGCTTTGCCTGCTTCAGCACTGCCCCAAAGGTCTGTAAATGCAAGCCCCTGTTCGTTGGCAGCACCACTAATAATCTCCAATACTTCTCCTAGGCTTTTCCCCTCTCCCATGAGTTCAGTAAAGGATTTCCCGGTTCTTTCTTTAAGTGTTTCGGATACCTTCGTTCCTGACTTCCCCAGTTCGTTTAACATGGAGTTCATGTAGGTTGTCGATTCAGCCGTCGCCACACCATTCGCTGTCATAATGGCATATCCTGCTGCAATTTGATCCAACGCCACACCATTGGCTTTTGCAGTTGGGATGATTTTCCCCATGGACGAGGAGAGTTCCCCTACAGTTGTTTTTCCTAGATTTTGAGTTTGTATAAGGGTATCGCTGACTTTTGTAACTTCGCTTGCTTCTAGTCCGTACGCATTCATGATGGTGGTGAGAACGTCTAGGGCACTTCCCGCATCTGCGAATCCAGCCTTTGCAAGTTTGGTAGAATTGGATACAAAGGTAACTGCATCACCAGTCTGCTGTCCTGCTGAAATAGCATCATAAACGTTTCCTGCAATTTCAGTAGCGCTTATCCCTGTCTGATTGGATAGTGCAAGAATAGCTTTCTCCAATTCATGTAAAGGAACCTGAGTCGTATCAGCAATGGTAGAAACTTTCGCCATAGCATCCTCAAAGTCCATCGATAACTTCGCTGACGCTCCTCCTACTGCGGTAATAGCTGCAGTAAGTGGAAGCATTTTCTTCCCGGCATTCGTTGCGGCTTCACCAAAAGCACCTATTTTTTCAGAAGCTGCACTTATATTGGCCATGACAACATTCGTATTTCGAGCCTGTGATTCTAAGTCCCTTAACCGATGCTCGGTTTCTATGATTTCCCTTTGAAGAGCATCATACTGTTCGCGGGTAATGTCACCCCTAGCAAGTTGTTCATTTGCCTGACTTGCAGCGGTTTTTAATGTTTCTAACTTTGTTTTTGTCCCACCAATCGCATCTGCCAGAAGCCGTTGCTTTTGTGCGATTAACTCTGTATTTTTCGGATCTAACTTTAGAAGTCTATCAACATCTTTTAGCTGGGACTGGGTACTCTTTATTTCCGAATTTACACCTTTAAGGGCTGTGGAAAGTTTGGTCGTATCCCCTCCAATTTCAACCGTTATCCCTTTAATGCGACCTGCCATCCATTCTCACCTCCCTATGTAAAAAGCACCCTGCCATTTCAGCAGAGTGCTTAGAATTTATCCATATCTTCTTGAGTAGCTAGAGTTGCATATTTGTGTTCATCGTTATTGCTTTCTGCATACATATCGTTGATAAGACCGATGGACAGCAATTCCAAATCACTTATGGAAAGACCAAGCTGAATACATCTTAGCAAAAACAGAGGAGTCGTCATTTCCCGATCTGTTGGCCGAACTTTTTTTTAGCCTCGATTTCAGTTTGCACATTAAGTCCCCACAGCTCAATCAGTTGCGGAAGCACTTGATAAATTGAAAATGTGTTAAATTCATCTAGCCAATCTTCTGGTGTGTTGGGGATTGACGGGTCTGCATGCTTTGCCATAATGTAAGCAATGTTCTCAAACATCTCAAGACTAAACAGATCCAAGCCCGATTCCTCTTCATCATTGTGATTGATACTCTTTTCCAATAGTCGTAAATCATTATAAATATCACGTTGGAATTTCAAACGATAAATACGTGGAGTAGCTGCCGAAGCCTTGAAGACGACTTCTCGTTCATCTATTTCTATTTTTCTCGTAATGCTCATGCCACTGCCCCTCCTTATACTCCGCTTTCATCTGGTATCGTTTCCACTGTTATGGATGGCATATAGACAGACTTGTACCAATCTGCATAAACCAATTCGGTTGTGCTATTTCCTGTTTTGGCTTTCACATAGCCACTTGGAAGTGGTCGTGCTTTAACGGTAAGTGTTTCTGTCTGTACTTCACGGGATTCTTCATTTGTTTTTGATTCGATCTTTGGCCGACTTGCAGAACAGTTGTAAAGCACATGACGGATTTTCTTACTATCACCATCAAACTCAAAAAGCAGGGCAAAACTTCCTGTTTCCACATTGGCATTTTCGACAAGGACTTGATTGTCATCCGCTTCTTCTTTTAAAATGTCTGTCCGGAAATGTTCAGGAATCATTGCGAGTTCTAAATCACCGTCATATCCCATGTTGTTAGAAATAATATAATACTCAACTCCGTCCGCATAAAAAGATTCCGGTTCACCGTTTGGATCCAGCGAGAGCGATACAGCACCCAGCATGGTGACTGGTGCAGCAAAAGTTACCTCTCCATCTACGCCAATTGTGATAGGAGCGTAGTGAACATTGCAGATATTGAATTTCACTTTGTTGGTCATGATTAAACCTCCATTTCATAAAGTACTTCATATAACTTTTCCGATTCAATCCACACTTCGCTTTTTGCATAAAAAACACTGTGCCGATTTAGCACAGTTTCAATGTTCTTTTCAAGTTCTGGATTTTTAATATCGGTATACACTTCGATATTCAACCGATTTATTTTGTGATAAACAATCCCATCCGCTGCAAAATGAACGGAACGTGGATACAGGTATACCAAAAACGGGGGATCGGGTGACTCTCCTTCCGCAAAATGGTCATAAGCAAAAGGAAGTCCGATTTCTTCTAGTATAGAAACGATTTCCTCTTGATTCACTTCTGAAGCGCCCTCTCGATATTTTGCATAAGCTCCCTTTCCCCCAGTGCTTCCGCGGGTGCGATATGAACCTTTGCAGCAACTCTTCCCCCGCCTCGTTTTGCGTGACCATGTTCCAATAGATGCGTAAGACGATAGTGCTTTTTTGAATGGACTACAAGTTCTATGGATGAGGAATCTTCTTTTTGTTTTGTTACCGCCCAACTTGCTTTGTATCTACCTGTGTCCACAGGCGCATTTTGCTGGACTTCCTTTTTAACAGATGTGCTTGCTGCCCTGACACACTTTTTTAATTCGTCAG
Source organism: Sporosarcina sp. (assembly GCA_029257435.1). Lineage (GTDB taxonomy): Bacteria > Bacillota > Bacilli > Bacillales_A > Planococcaceae > Sporosarcina. The sequence goes on from JARIBI010000036.1 coordinate 16,843, forward strand.
CAGCAAGATCGGCATATTCCTGCAAACCATCCATAACCATTTGCGCCAATTGATCTATGGTTACCTGCTCCGCCATTTCCATCACCTCTTTGTTAGAATAGCTTTGAATTTCAAACTGTTTTTCTTAAACCCCATAGGATCGACATATTGAATATCGTACAATTTATTACGGAAAATGATGCGGTATTTGGTTGGCTCTACATCGGCCAATTCACTACACCATCGGACGGTAAAATGGATTGTTTCTGTTTCATTGATGGTTCCCGCGCTTTCCTTCTCTCCTCCCGTACCGGAACTAACTGTCGCATAGCAGGTAAAGTAATCTTGCCAACCTACAGTATGATTACCGATACTATCGATTTGCGGTGTGTTCTTTTGAAAGGTAATTCTTATATTCAAAGCGGCTATATCCAATTAGAAAACCTCCCGCCTAACACCAAATAATAAGGCGCGAAGCATAGTTAGCAATTCTTTATGATCTGCTTCCTCCCGGTTCTCATATAGGAATGCAATTGCGTATAAAACAGCAATACGGGCGGTAGCGGCTTCTTCCATCAAAACCTCGCTGTTCACTCTTGCGATATCCATACAAAGTTGCTCAGCTGATTCAATTAATCCATTGATCATTCCGTCTTCATCAGAAGATTCAACACGGAGATACAATTTGACTTCTTCCAATGTGATCAGCACACATCCACCTCCTATATGAAAAAAGCGGATGGTCATTTAGAACATGACGATCTGCCAAAATCATATTAAACCTTAAGCGTTAATGTTTTTACGGCTTCTGGTAAAATCAACTTGCCATCCACTCGTTGACTGGCAAGGAAACCTACTTGTCCAGTTGCCGCATACAATTCATTTAAGCGCTTGAAAGAACGGCCTTGTCTATCCGCAATCCAATAGTAGCTAAAATCTCCAAATGCCATCACTTTATTTCCAGCAGTAAGATCTGGAATGTAACTAGATGTATGGTAAGGACGATTAAAGATCATATCTGGAACACCTACTTGAACAGAAGGCTGCCAGATATAATTTCCATTTCCGTCCTTCAGCTTCCGTAAAGCCTTTACAGTCGTATCATTCAATACCCATACCGCTTTCTTTCGGTAAGGCGATTTTAAAGAGTAGAATAGATCCATCACATCGTCAAAGGCAATGTTAGCACCAGCTGTGGTGACTCCTTCCTGTGCACCGCCGGTTTCCGCAAAAATACCAGTCGGTTTTCCTGTCCCATCCCCAATGAAAAAGGCTTCCTCTTCCTTCGCACCGATCCTGCGACCAAACTCTCCAGCAATATATGCTTGAAGGTCGAATACGCTATCGTTTAGAAGTTCATCGGAAACCTTAATCATCGTACCTAATTTGTATGCAGCTACAGACGTCTGACCGAATTGATCATCGCTCTCTAAAAAAGCCCCTTCCTCATCAAGCCAAGATGCAGTCCCTTTGGAAGTAACAATAGGAATCTTTCGATCTCCGTTGGACGTTTGAATGACGGTAGCTAATTTACGGAAAATGTTCTCTTCCTCAAGTGCCTGTACTAAAGTTCTTTCATATTCATCCGGCACAAGGTAGCCACCTTCAGAATCTGTCCCGACTTTCAATGAATTTTGCACATCGTAAAAATTCCGGTTGCGGATATTATCCCAAAATGCTTTATTGTACACATCTGCTGCCCTGCCTGTTTTGGATTCACTACCATTCTTTTCACCTGGTTGGTTCGTAATAGGCATCGCTGTCGGACGGGCAAGTTCCGCATCAATCGTAGCTTGACGCTCCAAACGATCAATTTCTTTCCCAAGATTTACAACATCAGCTTCCATCTTGTCGTAGGTAGCCGTATCTTCAGCAGACAACAGACCGTCCGTACCTCGTTTACTATCTAAGTATGCCTTTGCCGTCTCCCATGCTTTCGCGCGTTTCTCTCTCAATTCAAGAATTGTTTTCATATCATTTTCCTCCTCAAAATTAGTGAGTCAACAGACTCAAACGTTTTTCTAATTGCTCAATAGGTGTTTTGTTCTCAACTTTTGGCGGGATTAGTTTGGAAAGAAGTGAATTTGTGACTGCCGCTCGTGAGAACATAACAGCACCTACTCCATCACCCTCCCGCTCAACCGCATCAAATAGCATTCCATCAGCAAAGCCCAGTTCCACAGCCTTTTTGGTATTAAACCATGACTCAGCATCCATAAGTTGTGAAATTTTCGTTCTTGTAAGTCCCGTCTTGATTTCATATGCATTAATAATGCTCTGCTTCACCTCCGAAAGCATCTCACTGGCCTTTTGCATTTCCTTGGAATCACCAATGGCAACCGTCATAGGATTATGAATCATCATCATCGCAACAGGGGACATCAAAATTTCTGTACCAGCCATCGAAATAACAGATGCGGCTGATGCTGCAAGTCCATCAATTTTGACCTTTACATCTCCTTGGTAATCCATCAGCATATTGTAGATTTGTGCTGCGGCAAATACATCACCACCAGGGGAATTAATCCAAATAGTAATATTGCCTTTTTCGTTCATTAGTTCTGATTTAAATTGTTTGGGTGTGACTTCATCGCCAAACCATGTTTCCTCAGCAATGACTCCATCCAAATAGAGGGTCCTACCATCGTCGTTCTTAACCCAATTCCAAAACTTCTTCATCATTTATCCCTCCCTATACTTTTCTGTCCAAGCGCCAGCATTGCTCATATCGACAAAATTTCCATTCACCAAGTATTTGTCGCCTCCTTCTTCTTCGGGAATCAGGTTCATTTCTTCTAGTTCTCGAATATCATTTGCTGACATAACGCCATTTTGTCGCATGATTTGATAAAACTGCGCTCTTGACCCTGCATCTCCTCGAAGGCGTCCATTCAGATTAAATTTGATAAAGTACTCTTTCTTATCTGCTTCACTCAACAATGCCTTTTTCATCGATTGCTCAATACGTGTTACCCAAGGCATGATTGTGTTGTCGATAAAGCTAATCGATTGATGTTCAATATTACTGAATGTCGCTTTGTCTAAATTGGCTACAAGGTGGGGCGGAACCCGGAAGATTCTACAAATCTCTTCCGTTTGGAACTTTCTCGTTTCCAAGAATTGTGCTTGTTCCGGTGGAATTCCGATACTTTGAAACTTCATCCCTTCTTCAAGTACAGCAACCCGATGGGCATTACCAGATCCTTGATAAACGGAATTCCAACTTTCTCTAATCTTTGCAGGATCCTTCACAACACCAGGATGCTCTAAAACACCACCGGGGTTTGCCCCATTAGCGAAGAACCTAGCCCCATACTCTTCAGTAGCAAGCGCCATTCCAATCGCATCTTTAGCCATGGCAATTGGAGAGTAGCCTACTAAACCATCAAATCCAAGCCCCGGAATATGAAGAACCTCCTGGTTCCGAAGGTTGACCGAACCAGTATCTTTTCGGTATTCATAGAAAAGTTCACCGGTAGATGTTCTATCCACCGTCACACGATCGGGAAGAAGCGGATACAGTGAAAGTACATTTCCCCTGCCATCACGAATGATCTGCGCATAAGCATTTCCCCATAATAAAAGATGACTCATCAGTGTTTCCCTAAACACAAACGAAGTCATCTCGGAATTCGGCTCATCATGGAGCATCGTATATAAATTGTGTTCCACCGCTTTTCCCTTACCATTATCGGTGTATTTGTATAGATGCAGTGGAAGACTTGCGATTGTCTCAGCCAAAATACGTACACATGCATAAACAGCGGTTGTCTGCATCGCAGTTCTTTCATTGACAGTCTTACCGCTCGTTGTGCCACCAAAGAAAAAACTGTAAGTACTTCCGAATAGGCTATTTTGTGGGCTTGCCCTTGATTGAAATAGTTTTGATATAATCGGTAGTTTCATGAGCCGCACCTCCAAAATTGGGCGTAAAAAAAACGCCTTTATAGACGTTTAAAAGAAATTAATTATTTAGTTCTAACTATACATAAATACGATATTTCGAGTCAGGAATAACCTAGTCATCCTATGGGGTCGACTAGGTTTTATTAGGATTTAGATGTTAAAGCTAAGCTTCATTTGCTCTTCAAGGGTTACATTTTTCACAATCCCATCTACTTTTCCTATTATCATTGTAGACTCGTCATTCCCCATTACTCCCTCAAAAAAACCAAAACTTTTTAGGAAACCTTCCATCACTTCTTCTGGATAAACTTCATAATGTTCACTATAGTATGGATAATATATTCCATACTCATTTTGAAGAATGGTAAAGACTGTTTTGTTTTGATCAGCTAAATCTTGTACGGTTTGCAACATAGTTGATGTAGGAGTTTCAACACTACCATTCTCTAAATATACATTGATCGTATTATTAGAGTAATCTAACGCTATTTCAGGAATGTTGTTTAATTCGTCCATTTAATCACCTCTTTTTATAATAGCTTTAATTATAGTGTATTTCGAGTAATTTGGAAATTGAAACCCCTTTCTAATTTTATTTAAATTGTAGTATTTTTCATACACAGGAGAACTAGCCAATTACCACTGTTAATCCCTATAATTTCGCTACCTAAAAAAAGTCAAACCTAATACTAATCTATTACGCCGTTTAACTTCGAATTATTAGTTTAAGTCAGTAACTGTCAAATCATAATATCAAAATCCCTCGACCATCATAAACACTCTCCCTATTCTCATTCCGAATCGCTCGATCTAATGCCATAATTAGAGCAACTGCACCATCAATTCGTTCTGTGCTTTTCTGTTTGTCTGGCTTTATGTTTCCAGCAGGGTCTGTTTTGACAAAGATGTTATCCATCATCCACCTCAAAACTGGATTTCCACCGTGAACAATCCTTTTCTCAAGTGTTATCTTCATTAATTCTTTTGAAGCTGGAGACATATCCTTATACCCTTGTCCAAACGGGACAACAGTGAAGCCCATTCCATCCAGGTTTTGAACCATCTGAACAGCACCCCATCTATCAAAGGCAATCTCTCTAATATTGTACTTGGTTCCTAGCTCTCCAATGAAAGTCTCAATGAACCCATAATGAACGACATTTCCTTCCGTCGTTTTGATATACCCCTGCTGCTCCCAAATATCGTATGGGACGTGATCTCTCCTAACCCTTTGTTTCAAGTTTTCATCTGGTATCCAGAAGTAAGGAAGAACAATGAATTTCTCTTCATCAGTCCTTGGTGGGAAAACCAACACAAAAGCAGTAATATCGGTTGTACTTGAAAGGTCTAGCCCAGCAAAACATTCTCTACCACGAAGACTGTCCGTATCGATTTCTTCATTGCAAGCATCCCATTTCTCCATCTGCATCCATCGAGTCGATTGCTTTACCCATTGGTTAAGGCGCAGTTGCCTAAATAGGTTTTCTTCCGCAGGATTTTCTTTTGCACTATTAAAGGCATTTCTAACCTTTTCAATATCAATGGTATGGTCGAGTGAAGGATTGGCCTTATACCAGTTCTTTTCATCCATCCAATCATCGTCATCATCAATTCCATAAATCGCAGGATAGAATGTAGGGTCAATTTTCCTCCCCCCGATAACATCTATCGCTTTTTGGTGGACCTCATAACAAATCGAATTCCTGTCCGTTCCTGCGGTCGTGATTAAAAAGAATAGGGGCTGCAATCGAGCATCTCCGGAACCTTTTGTCATTACATCAAACAGCTCACGGTTTGGTTGGGCATGTAATTCATCAAAGACAACCGAGTGGACATTCAAACCATGCTTGGTATAGGCCTCAGCTGATAAAACCTGATAGAAACTATTGGTAGGTTTATAGACCAACCGCTTCATCGACATAACAGGCTTGAATCTTTTTCGTAGGGCTGGTGACTGATCTACCATTTCCACCGCAACATCAAAAACAATGGATGCTTGCTGCCGGTCTGAGGCACAGCCATAAACTTCCGCACCCCACTCGCCATCTGCACACGTCATTAATAAAGCTATAGCAGCTGCTAATTCACTCTTCCCATTTTTCTTAGGAATTTCAATGTAAGCAGTGTTGTATTGGCGATAGCCATTTTCCTTAACGGTACCGAATAGGTCCCGAATAATTTGATCTTGCCATGGCAACAGGTCGAACGGTACACCCCGCCACTGACCTTTAGTATGCTTCAGACAATTGATAAAATTGACGGCATGCTGGGCCTTTTTCTCGTCATACACCTTTACCACCACCTTGAAATAGCATAAATTCCATTGGATCATTTGCATCACTTGGTTTATCAGCAACAATCCTACTTCTTGATGAAGGAGTTAATCCAAACTGCTCACAAAAGCGGTTCATAATTTTTAAATAACTCTGAGCAATGGAAACCTGTGGCACCTGCTGCCAATATCCTGAAGGGGTTTTGACTATGGTTCCGTGTTTGGAGATAAACTCCTCGGCCTCTTTCCACCTTGCATAAGCCTGACAGTATCCCGCAAATGCAGCCATATCCACTTCCGTCAAAATGCCAAGCTGCTCAAGTTGTTTGACCATTCTTCGCCACTCTTTCTTAGCTTCAGGTTCGAGCCAAGTGGGGCATCTCGGTGCCTTCTTTTCAGGCTGGGGCTCACTATGATTAAGCTGACGTTTGCCTGGGTTGCCTTCTAACGCTTTTATGGCTGTTGGCTTGGGCTTCCTTCCACGTTGGGTCACAGGCGCCACCTCCTTTCAAATTCGGCGTAAAAAAAGAGCCTATCCTAGGACAGACTCTGCTTGAACCGCTTGTTTTTGATATTCCTAATTTTTCAATATTTCCATCTTGAATTCTCCTTCGAAAACCATCCAGCGCACTTCCCCATCTTCAAGTTGTAGGCTTAGCATGCCCGGCAATAAACACATTTTGTTTTCTTGAAATCCTGCTTTTTCTAAATCGTGCTTTTGCTGAAGTAGCAGTTCCATTCCCTTCAGTGCATCAACGTTCCCTTATAACATTTGAACCATTTCCCTGGTCATTCTAACAACCTCCCTGTGTTTTGGTATGTCTATACATCACTCTAAAAACAGGGGATAGCAAGTTAATGATTACCCTTTATGCCTTTATAATTGTAATTTCCCTTCCTAATTTCCTCATGGTCAGCCTTGACCGCATCGCTATAATCATTCCTCTTTGACTCCTTGTCCTTGCAAGCCAAGCAAATGCAATCGGTATTGTACATGGACAAGATCCGTCCGCCCTTTAAACTTCTTCCGCATCGGTCACAATGAGTTTGTGTGAAAAATTTATCCATGGCGAATATACCTCTTTTTGGTTTCTGCGATGAAAGTGTGAAGGGGTTCTGCATTCGGATCTAAATCCTCTTCACTGTCCCAAAACTGCTCCAAATCTCCTAGCAAGTCGAGAATGGCGAGAACACCTTCTTTGGCATCGGCCTCTCCTAAAACCACTTCTTTTTCAATGATGGTTGCCAAAAGCCCACGAATCATTGCCTGGTAGATTTCCTTATTCATTCGGCTCACCCACTTTTCTAAATGCTGCGCTTCCTTCGAGGTTTTTCAATAGCACCTTCCTCGTCGTTTTATACTCGGGACCATTCATTCCAAGACGAATGAGCCAAGTCCTGAAGGAGTATTTTGGGTTTTCATCCTGTGCCCGTTTGAAAGATGCCCGCTTTTGCTTTTTGGCATTTCGGTCGATAATTCCAACGAGGTCTTGAAATGCAGCAACTTTCCCCGAGTCAAGACCTTGGACCGCTAGCTTGATTGTGAAGGCTTCATTTTCAAAATCAAATGCTAAGTTCGGAATCTTCCCAAGTCCAAGTTCATCCAACGCCTTCTTGAAATCCCCAAGGGTTCCCGTTTCCTTTTCACTTAAATCTTTCGGTAAAGTATCGTCCATTAGTGGCTCGTTTGATTCGAATGCCATCATGATGAGGTGTTGCTTACTATAAAGCATGTTTACTAGATTTCTTAATGTGTTTCCAGTATGACCCGCTAGCGGAAGTGTTATCTCTAGGCCATCTAATTGAGGAAGCATTGCGGCTTCGCTAATTTTGTTTGGTTCTGTTAGGTTTACAAACTCGTCGTAGATTATTACGTTCCCTCGTGAATTTGTAATTGTTCCCTGCCTATCAATTGTGTAGGTTTCCTCTTCTGTCACAATCGCGTAAGCAAAAGTGGGTGCGCCAAGATACCTTGGTTTCATTCCCAAGAATTCTCCAAGTCTTTTAACCATTTCTTTTCTATTCATTTACATTACCTCCTGTGTTTTGGTGTAGTACATATATCACTCTAAACACGGGTAATAGCAAGTGAATCATGGACAACATCACAGTTATATTGATAAATGAAAATAGAGCCCTAAAGGCGAGATAACTCACACTAGCAATTCTTCTTCCAATTCAACTTCAGGTTTTGGAACATCGGAAAATGCAATCGTTTCTCCATCACGGATTAACAACACATTTTGATCACTTCCCATTTGCTCTATATACCTTTTTACAATCACATCTGAATATTTCTCATCGAGCTCAATTGTGTAGCAGATTCGATTCGTTTGTTCGCAAGCAATAAGGGTTGAACCACTTCCCCCAAAAGGATCCAATACGATACAATTGCTCATGCTGCTGTTCTGAATAGGGTAGGCGCATAAGTTGATTGGTTTCATTGTGGGATGCAATGTATTTTTAGATGGTCTATCAAAATTCCAAATGGTACTTTGCTTCCGATCAGAATACCAGTTATGTTTTCCTTCTTTCAACCAACCGTATAAAATAGGCTCATGCTTCCACTGGTAGGGGCTCCTTCCGATTGCCAAACGTTGTTTTGCCCAAATACATACACTAGATAAATGAAACCCAGCATCTTTGAAAGCCTTTCTAAAATTGTAGCCTTCTGTATCGGCATGGAAAACATAGATGGATGCATCTCTTTCTAGGTGAGCTGCCATGTTGGTGAAGGCCTGAAATAAGAAATAATAAAACTCTTGATCTTTCATGTTATCGTTTTTGATGCTACCGGCTTGTGAAGAATAATTTACATTGTAGGGCGGGTCCGTAACAATAAGATTCGCCTTCTGCCCATTCATCAAAATTTGATAAATCTTTGAGTCAGTACTATCCCCGCATATTAATCGGTGTCGTCCAAGTAGCCACACATCCCCTTTTTGGGTAATCGAAGGCTCTGCCAACTCCTTATCAACATCAAAGTCATCTTCTTTAACATCTTTATCATGCACTTCGTTAAATAGCTCATCGATTTCCGGCGGATCAAAACCGGTAAATCCAATGTCGTAATCAACCAACTTTAAATCGGCAATCAAGTCAGCTAATAGTTCCTTATTCCATTCGCCGCTTATTTTATTCAGGGCAATATTAAGGGCTTTTTCTTTTGTCTTATCTACCTCAATAATTACACAATCAATTTCAGTATAGCCTAATGTCTTTAAAACGGTAATGCGCTGGTGCCCACCAATTACCGTCAAATCTCGATTTACGATAACGGGATCTACATAACCAAATTCACTGATGCTATTTTTTATTTTCTCAAATTCACTATCTCCTGGCTTCAGCTTTTTCCTTGGATTGTAACTGGCAGGAATTAAATCATCGATAGCCAGCTTTTTAAATTCCATCTTCATCACTCCAAAATCTAGATTTGATATAGCAATTATGGCTGCAGAACTTCCGTTTTTTGTTTCCGTAACAACTAAAATCTTTCTCACAATGCGGGCAAGTGTAATGGTAAATGGCCGCATCATTTTTATTACGGGCCTGTGGATTTTCTTTCCACCATTTCCGACGGCATTCATCGGCGCAAAATTTCCGATTCCTTCCACGACCCTTTTGATTGATTGAGCTACCGCAGCAAGTGCAGAGTAAATGATTGTTCATTTGTTCTTTCACGTTTAAAGCGACAACCCGGGAATCGCCCGCAAGTCCATTCCGTTTACAAAACCCACGGATGCTATCCCGAGATTTTCCGAGAACTGCGGCAATGGCTTTATATCCAACGCCTTTAAGCCTAAGGTCGTAAATGGTCTGTTTTTCTACTTCATTCATCTCTCACACCCCTTTCTGCGTTAACAGTATTAAAATCGGGAATAAAAAAACGCCTTAATCAGCCGATTTCCAGGCGATTATTGGCGTTTAATGTACGTTTGTTAATTCTTACTAATAGTGGCACAAACCTTAAGCTGACAATGATTAAGCTGATTTATATTCATATCCTTATTTAACCTCACCGCAAATTTGAAAACGGTAAAAACCCTTGTGCCTGTTGGCATTTCCCACTTTTATAGCCTGTCTGGTAATACCCCCCTTGTTTAATTCCGCGAAAATTCACGTGATGGGGGGCGTCGGTCGTTAGGGAAATGGCTGTAGGGATTCAATGCCCCCCTAGGGGGTCAGCATCAAAAGGTGTAAACAGGATACCGATCTTCTGTTTTTGTCTTTCGATCATGGCATTTCTTACATAAGGGCTGCCAATTGCTCTCATCCCAAAACAGTCGCTGGTCACCTCGGTGTGGTTTGATATGGTCCACCACCGTTGCCTGTGTCAACTTCCCTTTCTGCTCACAGTATTTGCAAAGGGGATTAATATTCATGAATCTTTTTCTTGCTATCCTCCAGCGGTTATCGTAACCACGCGCGCTTGCATTAGGCCTATCATTTATATGAAGCTTTGCATGAAACTCGCAGTAGTTGTCATCGGTCAACAAAGGGCAGCCGTTATGTTTGCAGGGCTTCTTTGGTTTCTTTGGCATTGATCTCATCTCCATACTCAATTAAAAAATCCCCGAAAGATTATCCTTCAAGGGCTGTATCTATGCTATTTCTACACCTTACACTTTATCACAGGGGATGGGTGGCTTAACATGGCTTTTCATGGCGTGTTTTAAACAAATCGATATAAAATCTATCAATAACCTTCTGCGAACTTTAATAAAACCGAAATAGAGAAGGGAAATAGTAAGATGGTGTCGAAATAGGGTGAAGGATATAGTAGAAAGGGGGGATTTTACGTGGAAATAAACGGTTATACGGTTGCGATTGACAATGAAATGCTATATGACAATGGGCTAAAAATCGAATCACTAGTTGTAAACGGTGCTGATGACCGGATGGGAATGTTACTACTTTCTGAAGAAAAGCAGTTTGTGTTGAGAATTTACCTAATCCTTAAGGAAACAGATTTTTACAGCATAAGCCACGAGTTACAATCCTTTGCATTCAATTCAAGAGATGAGCTATTAAATTTTAGAAATCGATTACCAGAAATGACTGCATTGGAAATATTGTATCTGATGGATCCTATGCCACAGATTTTACATTAAATTTATTTTGCTGAGCAGTAAAATAGATATCCCATAATCACGAAAAACCCTTAAGGTTTATCCTTCAAGGGTTTTTGCGTCTAATAAACATTGGGATCACTTTATGCATATCCATTCCATCGAACTACTTTGTAATAATTCATTAGTTTCTTTCAGCGCTTTTCGATGCAACCGATAAACCCATCGTATGTCATAACCCATGATAGCAGCTACTTCTTCCCACGTGCTCTCGCCAAGATAACGAAGTTCAAGCAATAAACGGTGGGAGGGATTTTCAATTTCAGCTACGAACATCGTCAATTCGCGTTTCAAATCAATCAACTGATCTATATCGTCATTGATTTCCTCTTCAAGACTCATCAACTTAACGAGGGCATTTTCCATCGGTGATTGCTGTTTCGAACTTTGAACTTTATCATCCTGAAGGACGGAGGTTGTTCTTAAAGCAAGGTCCCGTAGCATCGTAACCTGTTCTAGTTTACTATTTATTCTTTGATCAAGCTGAAAAGCCTGGGATAAATAATCCTTTGCGTTCACCGGCAATTCCTCCCATCATACATTCCGTGTGGCAAACCTGCTTTGTATTGGTCCATTCTCGCCTTGACCGCTTCAATCAGCGCAGCTTGGCTTACATCTTTAACTTTTAACACTTTCATCACTCGTTCATCAATTGTGTCTTTTGCTATAATGTGATGAATGACGACTGTTTGTTTTTGACCTTGTCGCCACAGTCTTGCATTGGCTTGTTGGTAGAGTTCAAGACTCCAAGTCAGCCCAAACCAGATAATGATGTTCCCGCCTGTTTGAAGGTTCAGCCCGTGCCCCGCTGATGCTGGGTGTGCTAACAAGACTTGAACCTTTCCCTGATTCCAGTCCTTGATATCTTGATCTGATTGAAGGAGCCGCGGCTTTAATTTCTTCAAATGATGTAAAAGCCTATCCTTGTCATGTTGATAACCATAAAACACAAGAACCGATTTCCCGCTTGACGCTTCTACCAATTCATCCAATGCTTTTAGCTTTTCATCGTGAATCTTTTTCACTTCACCGTCTTCATCGTAAACAGCACCATTCGCAATCTGTAATAACTTATTGGCAAGAACTGCTGCTGAACCAGCTAAAATATCCGTTTCTTCCAATGATAAAATCAGTTCTCTTTCCAACTGGTCATACTGTTCTTTTGCCTTCTTTGGCAAGTCTACTGAAATCACATTGTCGATCCGTTCTGGTAACTCGAGGAAGTCCTTGGCTTTCATGCTCACGCAGATATCAGAAAGTCTTTCATAAATGGCAGCTTCCGCATCTTCTTTTAGCTTCCAAGTATAAACCATCATTTGGTTTCGTTTATCTGGAAGGAAGTACTTTTCTCGATATTCGGTGACCGTCTTTCCCAAACGTTCGCCACCATCGAGCAAATAAATCTGCGGCCATAAATCAATCAATCCATTTGGTGCAGGTGTACCAGTTAGTCCAACGATTCTTTTAATAAATGGTCGTACCTTTTTAAGCGACTTAAACCGTTGTGCTTTAGATGATTTAAAACTTGATAATTCATCTATGACCACCATGTCAAAGGGCCAGTTTGAATGTAATCGTTCAACAAGCCAAGTGACATTCTCGCGATTAATGATGTAAATGTCCGCTTTTTTGTATAAAGCCGCCCCCCGTTGCTTTTCACTACCTAGCACTTTTGATATTCGAAGTTCTTTTAGATGGTCCCACTTTTCGATTTCATCTTCCCAGGTAGTGCTCGCCACTCGAAGCGGGGCAATAACAAGAACTTTTGCTACATCGAAATAATCATACATAAGTTCTAAAATCGCTGTTAAAGTAGACACAGACTTGCCCATCCCCATTTCAAGAAACAGGGCAGATTTCTTTTTATCGATAATCCATTGAGTGGCATAGTCCTGATAATGATACGGTTGATAATTCATCGGACCATCTCCCCTACCATTCGATCGACCGCTTCATAGCTATCTATTTTAAAGACTTGAAAACCTAAAGCTTCCAACTGCTTTCTTCGTTTCAGTTGCAAGGCTCGTAACTTTTTAGCCGGTGCCTTTAATTCCACGAAGGCAATCTTTGGACCCTTAAAAAGCACCAACCGGTCCGGCACACCTGCAAAACCAGGGGAAACAAGCTTCAGAGCCAACCCGCCTTGTTCACTTACCTTCATTTTCAACCTATTTTCCACATTCGCTTCATTCATCTATCTATCACCCCAAAATTAATGTTTACAGCAAAAACCCAGTAATTACAGGCTTCAATGGCACTCTGTAAACAGATAAACATATAAATGGTTTAGCTATACATATAAGCGTATTAGGGGGTATGGGGTATATACTATAATCTCTATACTCCCTATATCTTCTTATATAGATATATATGTTTATCATGTTTACAAGGTATATAGAGTAAGAGGGACAAGGGGTTTAGTGTAAACAATTAAAAGTTTATTGAGGTTTACATGTTTACAAACCTTCTCTTTTAAATCCCCTTTGTGTTCCATAACCATTATCAAATCGAATGGTGCTGACCCTTTTCCAACCAGGCGTGTGCTGGATGATCATATTGATTTCTTTGGCATCATACCTGGTCATCATTGATACATCCTTTTGAAAAAGTTCTTCCCACACCATTTGGGCGCACACTTTGTTCAATTTCATTGTTGGATTAGGATTGTTTTCCGATTGGTCCATATGCAAGAATGTCCGTCTCGTCCCGATATCAAGTTCAAACCAATTGGTCGGAATCTCGGTCTCTAAATACGTCCGAATGCTTTCTGCAATCGGGTTTTCTTGTGTATGAGCGGCTTGAAGTTCGGATGCTTTTTCTTCAATTTCTTTACTTAAAGCTAAAATCTCTCCCTTTTCAAACAGCACCTTTGCTTCTGCCCAAATCTGGTCGACTTCCTCATCAGTTAACTCCTCCCACATGTTTTTCCTACCGCCGCCTGTGATTGTGATGGGAAGAAAGCGGCGATTTCCTGTTGGGTCATTTAAAAAGTCATAATCATTGGTCGTTCCAAAGAAAACGCATTGTCGCTTGAATGTTTCATTATGCCTACCATAAGCAACCCGGAACGTATCCTCGGATTTAGAAATAAAGTGCTTTACCGCCTCCACATCTACTTTCTTTGTTGCAGTCAGTTCGGCCATTTCTAAAATCCAAGCCCCCTGAAGTTGCTCATAGGCTTCTTTGCCTTTTACAGTAATCAGGGAATCCGAGTGCCACTCTTTTCCTAACAGCTTAATAATGTAGCTTTTCCCGATACCTTGAGGGCCAACTAGCACCACACAGTAGTCAAACTTTGCCCCTGGGCGATAGATTCTTGTTACGGCGGCCACTAGGATTTTCCGGGTAAATGTTCGAACACATTCATTATCTTCCGCACCGAGGTAATCAACCATAATGGTTTCTATCCGCTCCTGGCCATCCCAATCGAGTCCGTTTAAATAGTCCTTAATGGGATGGAACGCATGGTTTATTGCAACCTCACTCCAAGCATCCGCAATAACACCAGCTCCCTTTATGCCGTAAATAGAATAAAGGTAATTCCGCAAACTGGCATCATCCGAATCCGACCAGTATTCACCGCGCTCAACACTCCGCCAAGGAAAATCATCTTTAATAACTACCCGGTGGACAAAATCATTCATAGCAATTCGATCCTGTAACGCTGGGTCATTTTCTAAAATTAGAATGACATTCGGGGCACTCGAGACGATGTTTCCTTTCTGATCTCTTGATAACTCCGTCAACCACTCCATCTTTTCTTCATCAAAATCAAAATCCCCATCAGCAAGCTGCAATTGTTCCTTGCCTAACGTCAGCTTTACCTGTTTGTCCTTCAAGGCTTCTTCCACCATGGCTTTATAAGAAGGAAGGCGGTTAATGAGGGTCCCCTCTTTCACTTCCTCATCCAATTCTCCGAACCGATGGATACGAACAAGGTCAAAAGCGTTACACAGTTTCCCGCTAATTGGATCTGTCCCATGATGCGAATAGGCAAACGCATCATCGCCGTATATGACCAACCCGCCGGAAGAAGAGCCCTCCTTGTATGTGTAACGGGAAGGATCCGCACACGGTTCGTAAAAAGGAGTGAGAAATGTATTCAACACTTCGGTTACTGTGTACGTCCGGCAAAAAGCACCGATAACCCCTCTTTTCTCCCTAGGGTCCCCTTGCTTGTCCGCTAATTTTTTTCGTTCTCCTGTAACACGGGACGACTCTGGCCAGTACGATGCATCTCGCCAATCTTCATACCTACCAAGAATTTTATCTGGGTCAATCCACGGCTCATCGAGCAATTTAAACACGTACTCCCCATCTTTTGAAACAGACGGCCAATACATAAGTCGATGTGGCTGGTAGGTTGTATCATCAAAAAAGTCTATTCCAAGGTCACCTGCTATCGTCCTGGCGACTGCTTGATATTCATCTGGTGTCACAGGACGAATGAGCGGAATGACAAGTCGTAAGCGAGGTGACTTCGGTGTATGGGAATGCGTTGAATAGCACGCACACCCATATCCAAAGATTGTCTCGACACTCGCCCACAAGTCACCTTTCACAAAATCGGCATCGAGTGTCACAAGCTGACGGGATTGGACCGCATCCGCTTTCCGCCTGCCGCCTTTTAATGTGCCACCGATAAAGCCACCGACATCCTTCAGTTGGTCCCGTTCCACTTTCGGCAGTTGCTTATATTCGGCTACCGTCTCATGTGTTCTAGTTGGTGTTTTCAATCGTTCCACAAGTTCCGACCAACGAAGCTGACGATTTTTCCACTGCGTTTCTTTCCGGCTTCTTCCTGTTGCCAAAGCAATTAACCCATCTTGCTGAAAGGAGGTACTTTCTTTACTCTGCGTTTGCATGGGCATTCCTCCGTTTCTGTAAAATACGTTCTAAACCGATACTTGCACCATACACATCCCCAGCAAGTGCTTGGCCTTTTAACGTTCGGTACGCTTGTAAGGAGAGTGTGGTTTTGTACGTTTTAAGATGTTGCAAGAAATAAAAGGTTGCTGGATTCATGCCGTGCTACCTCCTTCTTTATGCAATCTCCTCAGCCCGTTCAATCATTGGTAGCAATCCTCGGAAATTTTTGAGTAAATCATAAAGGAACAGTCGACCTTTCTGTGTCCAGTAGGTGTTCATGACACTTTGCCCGTTGTCCAGTAGATGTGTACGAGATTGCGTGTAACCTTGGTCCGCATACTGTTGATAGAGCAGCCAGGTCTTACCCATCTTGTATTGAACACCGAGTTCCTTGAGCAATGCATTCATCGCACGTCCAGACATACCATAATCTTTCGCAATCTTTGTAATCGGCACAGTTGCATTATTTTGTAAAATGGCATCATAATACGACGCTTTGGGCTGCAACTCACCAATAATTTGTTTCTGTTGGGCATTGGCAAGCTGTAACTGTCTTGCTTCTTCTTTGGCATCCTTATACTCCGTAAAAAGCCTAATACCGAGATCCGGGTTTTTAAGAATATCATCAAGCAATGATTCCGAAGCATACATGCCACGTTTTCGGATATCCGGTAGCACTTCATCGAACACCCAGCGTTCGAATTGCTCTGCTGCTGGAAGTTTCGATTTCACTATCAGGCGATAAAGATCACCTTCTGGAATGAAATTCTTCTCGATTTGCTTTGTTGGATTCTGCGGATGAGGTACTCCGTGTTTTGCGGGGTACCGGCAGTGCTGTTTAATCGCCTCATGGGGTTTCACATAACCAAGTATTTTTGCAACATCTGTTGCCGGAAAGTACTCCTTCCCATCCATCACCATAATTTGCAACTGCCCAAACTCTGAAGAATTAAAAACCTGTAATTTATTCATCACCAATTTCCTCCTGTTCAAATTAATCTTTCATGTAATAGAAAGTTTCGAAGCTATCTGCACCTAACGGAAGTCCAGGTGCCCATTCAATTGGTTGTCCCATCAAACTTTCTACTTCTTCCATAGAGCCAGTTCCAATTGGTACATCAAGAACGACTTCATCATGGACGTGAAAATTTATTCGATATCCCGCTTTATCTAATCGAAGCAAGGAAACCGCTAGACAATCTCTTGCGATGGCCTGGATAATATTCTCCGTAAGTTTCCCGCCATAAGTCGGGATTCTGCCCCACTGTTTGGAGCTCTGTTCCGTCCCTTCATACGTAAGCTGCTCTTTTCCAAAACGCTCGTCCACCCCAAGCCTGGGCCTCACGTAGGCAAGGGAGCGACCAGATGGCAGCTCGATAAATAAAACTCCCTTTGTGTAATGGAAGGTGAGACCATATTGCATCTTCACAACTGATTTTTTCTTCACAGCCTTAATCGCAGCTGCTTCTATCGCCCACCACAGTTTCACGATATTTGGATTGGCATCCCGCCACGCAGAAACCAACTTAGGAAGTTCATCTTCAGTCAGACCCATCTCTAAAGCTCCCATCTGGGTTAGCGCTCCTTTAGAACCGCCATAACCAAGAGCCAGCTCAGCAATTTTCCCTTGCTGTCGTAGCGGGCTGCCTTTATCAACGGTTTCTATTGGTACTTTAAACATTTGAGCCGCAGAGGCTTCATAAATTTTCCCGTGGGATTGAAACACATCCATTCGCCAACGTTCTCTCGCAAGCCATGCAATGATCCTCGCCTCAATCGCCGAAAAGTCCGCAACAATGAATCGGTTACCTATTGATGGAATAAAAGCAGTTCGAATGAGTTGTGACATTACATCGGGCACGTTATCGAAAAGAAGTGCCAAGACTTCATGATTGCCGGATTTCAATAAATCTCTTGCAACCTGTAAATCGTCCATACTGTTTCTCGGCAAGTTATGAATTTGAACGAGTCTCCCTGCCCAACGGCCTGTTCGATTCGCGCCATAAAATTGAAGCAGTCCTTTAATTCTTTGGTCGGTACAAATAGAACGTTCCATTGCTTCGTACTTTTTCACCGATGTTTTGGACATTGCTTGTCTGAGTTTCAATAGCCGCTTAACCTGAGGGTTTTCCACTTTCTCCATCAATATCTCAACATTTTTCTTTGCAAGGCTGTCCACTTCTATCCCTTGTTTCAGCAACCAACCTTTCAGTTGGGTTGGACTATTCGGATTTTCAAGACTCGTTAACTGAACAGCTTCATCGAAAAGTGTGTCTTGAAATGTTTTATCTGCCTGGATGGCATTAAAAACTAAGCCTTTATCGATGAGCACACCTTCATCATTTATTTTCTGATCCAACTCCCAAAGCTGCTGCTCAACTTTGTGAATTGGAAAAGCGTCTAATTTCTTTCGGATTTGCCTTTCAACCTCGACGTCTTGTTTGCAGTAGTCTTTAAAGGCGCTCCACTTTTCTGAATCATGTTCAGGTAGATTACGAGTTCTTCCTTCATTCACTTTGGTAGGTTTACAGGGAACAGAAAAGAAGCGGATTAAGGTTTTTCCTTCCTTCAATTTCTGTTCTTGCAGCCTGAGACATTTAGCTACACCGTCT
>JARIBI010000137.1 GCA_029257435.1 Sporosarcina sp.
CTTTGGGTGATGCCTTTTCTAATTGCAGGCTATGTGCTTGGCCGCTCGTTTCATGTCAATCCAAGTTATGCCCCGCTCGTAGGTGTGTTTTTCTTAGTGCTGATGGCAGGCTGGCTTCTAGTTAAAAAAGTGAAATCGAAGAAAGCGAAAAACAGTGAATCTCATACATAGGAGGTGCGAAAATTGAAGAAAATCTTGTTTTTCCCTCATTTACAAATGCAATCAGGACATCATCAGGCAGCAGAAGCGCTGATGGATCTCATCCAGCAGAGGTATCCCGAAGCTGAAGTGAAAAAAATCGATTTATTATCAGAAACGAATAAATTACTTGAACGGGTGATTACAACGGGCTATTTGCAATGGATAAAATTTGCACCCCGTCTATACAGTAAGACGTATAAGAAGCTTTATTTTAGCCACCAACCGCTAGACGAACAGTACATTTGGCATCAGCCGTTGTTTTTGCATAAATTAAAAAGAATGTTGAACAAGGAACAGCCAGACCTCATTTTCTGCACACACAGCCTGCCTTCCTGCATGCTCAGCAAATTGAAATTGTCAGGTCAGTGCCACGTGCCTATCGTGAATGTCTACACAGACTTTTTCGTTCATGATTACTGGGGACATCGCGGAATTGATGCACATTTCCTGCCGACATTAGAAGCGAAGGAACAGCTTGCAAAGGATCCGAATGTCCCCGGAAAGCTCATGGTCACGGGGATTCCAGTTCATCGAAAAATAATCCGTCCTGACAGCAAGACCGAATTGCGCCATAAACCCCGCAAGCCTGTCATCCTTTTGGCAGGCGGAAACAGTGGATTAGGATGTCCCTCCCGCATGCTACAGGAACTGGACGAAGCGGCGGATTTTCAATTTGTCGTGCTATGCGGTCATAATGAACGACTCTATCAGAAAATCAAATCTTGGAATCTCCCACATATCCGGCCGCTAACTTATGTAACTTCCCGGGAAGAAATGAATGCTCTCTATGAAGCTTCCGATGCAATGGTCACAAAACCTGGCGGAGTCACAGTCAGCGAAGCGCTGCGCAAAAGACTCCCGATGTTCATCCATTCTGCATTGCCAGGTCAGGAAGAAATGAATTTGGAGACGCTCATTCCAAAAGGACTTGTTAAACAGCTGGTACGCGGACAGTCACTGGTTGATCAATTGAAAGAAATACTGACAGATGAGCAACAGATGCAATCGTGGCATAATGCCATGGATGCCTATGCTGACGAATTGACGACCCATACGGATAAAGAAATTCTAGAGGTCATCGAAGAGTTGCTAGTTCCGGCAGAGGAAAAAGTTCACAACAATGCAACATCGCTAAAGCGTAAATCGGTAACAGCTACGTAATGGGTAAAGATTCATCAAACAATCGTTTCGAATTTATAATAAAACCTTCAGCCTGCGCAAATCACTGCATCGCAGGCTTTTCGCTATGCGTTCTTGTGAATGAGCAGTTGACTTTGGATGTGACATAGAACCATCTTACTTTGAAAGAAATAAACTCTGACTTCTTCCTATAAACCCACTCTATTCGAAACCGATATACCTAATGAGAAATCCAATGTGAAAGAAGGAAGTTAGAGTGGGCAAGATACGCTTTTGTTTTACCTTTGTCGCTGCAGCCCTATTGCTTACTGTCAGTCTGTTATCCGGAAATCTGGTTTTTGCTAATGCGGAAACACCGCCAGTACAACCGGTTACTCCTCATGAAACAACGAGAGAACTTCTCGTACAATATGTCGATGTTCCAAGATCGATTGCAACTGTTCCTTCGATACCTGCAGAGACGGAGGAAGTAACGGATATTGCACCTTCTGTTCAGCTGTTGAGTTATGAAACGGCATCAGATATGAAAGAAGCGGCACAGCAATTGGAGAAGCATCCGCTCGTGAAACGGGTTGAACTGAATTCTGAGCGCACAGTGTCAGCGGTCGCAAATGACCCATATTATCGCAACCAATGGTGGATTCCTCATGTAAAAGCACCAAGTCTTTGGAATCTTGCGAGTGAACAAATTCGACCTGCTGTTGTGGCAGTGATCGACTCTGGAATCGATCGTTCCATCCCGGACTTTAAAGGACGAATTGCACCGGGTGGATATAACTTTGTAGAGAACACAAGCAATGTAACCGATACCCACGGTCATGGTACAAGTGTGTCAGGAGTCATTGCATCAGTGTTGAATAATCAGTACGGCATCACTGGAATTAGCGGTCCTTTCGATGTCTCCATTTTGCCGCTTAAAACAATACGGGAAGACGGTACAGGAACCGTTTCTATGAATATCCGGGCAATTGACTATGCGATTGAAAAGCACGTCGATGTCATTAATATTAGCCAGGGCGGGATGACCCCGTCGCAAATCGAAAAAGATGCCATTCACCGTGCTGCAGATGCAGGCATTCTCGTTGTTGCATCCGCAGGAAACGACGCGGAAAAAGGAAATCCAATCATGTATCCAGCGGCGTACGATGAAGTGCTTTCTGTTGCGTCTGTAAACGAATCGAATAAGCGCTCTGCGTTTTCCACCTATAACGAAGGAGTCGACATGAGTGCCCCCGGGGAAAGAATTGCCACCAATCATCCAGGCGGAACACTCGTCTATGCATCAGGCACATCATTTTCCGCACCCATTGTAGCAGGTGCAGCAGCCATGATAAAGACGGAGCTGCCAAGTCTCAGCCCCGTACAAGTAACTCAGCTGTTAACAAGTTCGTCAACTGACTTGGGAACTCCGGGAAAAGATCTATACTATGGAGCCGGAGTGTTAAATTTGGAGCAGCTAGCAACCGTGATGAGTAAGAAAATAATAGAGGCTAAGATTGTACGTCCAACGAGTATTCAATTGGACAAAAGCACGCTTTCGTTAACGGTCGGGAATCCCGCTACTCGATCAACTGGTGCACTTAAAGCAACAGTCCTGCCGGAAAATGCCACCAATCGTTCGGTCACTTGGAAATCTTCAAATTCAACTGTTGCGTTAGTCGATGAATCAGGAAATATCACAGCGCAAAGTGAAGGGAAGACCACCATTACAGCAACAACGGCTGATGGCGGTTTAAGTACTTCTGCAACTGTCACAGTGACGATGATTGCCCCCTTTACCGGTGATTTCCCGGATATGACAATCGATGATGCCAAGATATTTTCCGTGAAGTTCAATACGCCGCTTACAGCCAGTCGAAATTATGGAAATGATATTGCAGTTTCCCGCAACGCCGACGGAACGGACACGGTAAGGGGAGTCAGCGTACAAGTAGACGCTGGAGACCCTCACATTCTTTATATCAAACCTAAAGACCGCTGGGGGAAAGGAGTATTCTATCTTACTATCAAAAAAGGACTGCCTGCAGATTCCGGAAAATCGTTAATCCGCGACACAAAACTGAAGTTTATTGTCAATTAACAGCTCAATACGAATGACATTAACCGTGCGATATCTATTCGCACGGTTTTTTAGTGAATAAAAGAATTGTTATCATAACATCACTATTTTGATAATAGTATAGGGAGGATCTATTAGGAATTCCTTTAAAGGATAAAGTATCCTAATAAGGGAAATGAATACGAATGCAATTGTTAGAAAACCTATCATTTATATAAAACTGATTAGGTCAAGGAAGTAAGCGATTACAAAGGATGGTTAAATGACAGAAAAGTCGAAAGGTAATGAAAATACTATTTACATATAAAAAAATGGGTGATATATTGAATACCTCGCAACGAATGTACTGCGAAATACTAGTTCAAACAGATAAGGAGGATGAGCCGAATGCTTTCAAATCCATTAATAGCAACCGTTTTAATACTATCTTTAATCGCCCTCGGCGAATGGCTCTCCATTATTTCAAGAGCAAGAGTTCCGATGCTGCTTACAGCAATGGTTGGATACTTGGTACTCTCTTGGACTGGGGTATTCCCTGTAGATCTTCTGGAAGTCTCTCAATTTGCTGCACTTGGCGCCATCTTAATTGGTCCGGCAATTGTTCATATGGGAACTATGATTCCATTTTCACTTTTAAAAACGCAATACAAAGCTGTCATTATTGCGCTTGGGGGAGTCTTGTTTTCGGGGATTTTGATTTTACTGATCGTTCCATTAATTTTCGATTATCCTACAGCGGTAGCAGGGGTTGGACCGATCAGCGGCGGTATCATCGCTCTTCTTGTAACAACTGAAAAGTTGAAGGAAATCGGTTTAACGTCAATTGTTATCATTCCAGCTCTTGTAGTAGCATTCCAAGGCGTAGCAGGTATGCCGCTTGCGATGCACTTCATGAAAAAGTATGCCGGCGTCATGCAGCGTCAAATTGACGATGGCTCATTTGTTTCTATGACAGGGAAATCTTTTGCTGAAGATGAACTAGAAAAAGCTGCACCTAAAAAGAAGAGTCCGCTCCGTTCAAGTGCAGTCTTGAAGTTATTCTTCGTTTTTGCGGGTGCAGGAATTGGAGTCACGCTAGGTACCGTCACACCCATACACTACACACTTTGGTGCTTAGTAATCGGAGTCATCGGTCTGAAACTCGGTGTGTTCGAATCCAGTGAATTGGAACGTGCAAACTCATTTACAATTACCATGATCGGTATCATTTTCGTTGTCATTGGTTCAATGGCTGGCGTATCGCCAGGTCAGGTGCTGGAAAACCTGCCTGCCATTCTAACAATCCTTGTGATTGGGACAATCGGAATTTCAGTCGGCGGCTATCTTACCGCGAAACTTGTTAAATGGAACCCGT
>JARIBI010000074.1 GCA_029257435.1 Sporosarcina sp.
CCAATTGCTCCCATTTTTGCACTCAATTCACCGCGTTTCGCAACCCAGACTGCCGCATCTGCATCATGTACATCTTGAGCACTTAAGCAGCTGATAAAAGCGAAAACATCGCGCAGCTGTTTTTGCACGGGAGACAATTGATCGGTGATTGTAGCTAATTCAGTTGCAGAAGCACGCTCGGGTGCAAAGTGTTCAATCTGTTCATCCATTCGTGAGATGTCTTTCGTTAGTTCTGAGAAGGTCGTTTGTAAGCTTTCCGATTGACTGCCTCCAGCGAAAATTGAGTCTAAATCCCAAGACGGGACGTATTCTTTTGTGTGCGTCATTCAAATCTCTCCCTTTTGAAAGTATATTCTAATTATAGGGAAGGGTCTGATAGAATGCGAAGGTGCTAGCTTGGAAGTTACTTGGAATAGCTGGTGATGTAAAAAATGTGCTGAAATAAATGAACAAAGAAGGCCGTACATGGGAAGACCGGCTTTCAATCTTTATAGAGCTTGTAAGAAACAGATGATGACCCTATGACTCACGAGTAAATCGCCTCAACAATGGAAACAATAAAAAATAAAAAAGGCAAAGCGCTGATGACTAGCCCGATTTTTACGGTCTTTTTCACAAAGGAGAGAACGGCACCTATTAACCAGACTGGAATGGGGAGCAGCCAAAGCGGGGCAGTAAACATACTGTCTGTAAAGTTTTCCTCAAGCCCGCCTACAGCTAGAAAGCCTGTTACAAAGATGTGTATCGATCGAAAAACTTGAAAGACGATTTTGATTTCCTCCAATCACTAGTATTGTTATTTTATGAGTCGATGCTTTTTAAGTTTCCTTGGACATACTGGATGACTGCTTTTCCGATCTGGGCAATTGTTTGTTGGCCGTCATAATTATGTTCCCAATTTGTCGTTAGTACAGCGATGTTGACATGTTTTTCACCGTTTTCAAAGTAAGCGATGTCGTGTTCGACACCGGGAAGCGTGCCGGTTTTGTTCCCGATAATTAGTGTTTCATCGAAAATCGGCTGAAAGGCAGGGAGCTTGTCGATCAGCTGCTGGTCGCGCATAATTTTTTTCAATTGCTGTTTGCTTGTCAGGGAAAGAATTTCACTTGTTGGATCTAGGCAAGCAAGAAATCGGACCATGTCTTTTGCGGTTGCAACGTTTTCCAATCCGCAGGCAAGTGCTTCATAGTCCATGAATTTCCGTGTCAGCTGGGAGTCTGTAACACCGGATCGTTTGAAGAAACTTTGGATGCGCTCGAGACCGATATGTTCAATGACGAGATTTGCTGCTGTATTATCGGAGACAATGATGGACAAAGTCAGGGCATTCCTTAGCGTTATTTGCTCAGTCCCGCTCATGTATGCTAATACACCAGAGCCTCCGACAGGTTCTTCGATTTTTAACAGGGTGTCTAAGTCGATTTCTCCGCGGTCCGCTGCCGCAAGACATGCCATGGCTGCCGGTACTTTTAGAATACTGGCGGAACGTTTCACTTCATTCTCCCGTATGGCAATCTCCCCGTCAGGCGTGGTCGCGTAAATCGAGACGTCTCCTGCTGCACTACTAGCGATACTGTTGAGTAACTCTTTTAATTGTATGTATTTCATATCTTTCACCTGCCCAATAGAATGTGAAGCAGCAATTTAATCTTTTTTTAACTATTGAATTCTGAATTACGCTTCATCTTTTGTTTTAATCGTAGCACCCAATAGATGAAAAAGCTCACCCTTTTTTTAGAGGTTACGATAATTGCAGGTCAGTTGCTTGCGATTCGTATCCAAAATCATTTGCTAGTTGACATATCCCTCTGTTTCCATTGCAACTAAGCAGGAGTTGGAGCAGTAATGAATGAAACTCTCTGATCCTAAATCTAATAAATATATACCAGTATCAGTATTTCACAAGAAGGTCATTACACTGCCTCCAAGCTGAATAGTATGATAAAATAGAGATAGATTTCGCGGATAATATAGGAATGAGATAAGTTAGAGGCTGTATCTTTTACAGTGTCTTTTTTTATGTCCTTTCTATACATATGGGTAAATTAGTAGTTCATCATGTGTACCATAAAAGTTTGGTTATAACGGTGGAAAAATAGAATGACTGAATTT
>JARIBI010000095.1 GCA_029257435.1 Sporosarcina sp.
ATCGATGCGTTGTGGCAAGAAATCGATGGGGTCTTCCAAGCAAATCATTCCTGCGGGCACGACGGTCACATAGCGATGGTGCTCGGTGCACTTGCTTATTTGAAAGAAGAGAACCTTGGAGGCAGAATCCGGTTCATCTTCCAGCCGGCAGAAGAAAAGGGGAATGGGTCAAATGCGATGATTGACCGCGGAGCAGTCGATGATGTGAACTACATGTTCGGCATCCATTTGCGGCCGCAAGAGGAACTTCCGTTGGGGAAAGCATCCGCTGCGATTCGTCATGGGGCTGCTTACTTTGTAGAAGGGAAAATTATCGGTGTTGATGCACATGGAGCCCGTCCGCATCAAGGTGTCAACGCGATTGATCCGCTGCTTGCAATCGGACAGTTTTTGAAGACGGTGCAATTTTCTCCGTACGAAGCGTATTCTGTAAAATTGACGAACATTCAAGCAGGAGGGGAAAGCTTGAACATTATTCCGGGCTCTGCGAAGTTCGGGTTGGACATCCGTGCCCAGTCCAACGATGTGCTGCAGCAATTGAAAACCCGCGTCGATACAGGAATTCAGCAAATTGCTGAGCTTTATCGTACTAAAATCGAATTGGAATGGGCAGACTATACCCCGGCAGCGGAAGTATCAGATGAAGCAGCGGCGATTGCACGAGAGGGTATCTTAGAAATACTGGGAGAAGACGGTCTTGCTGAAGACGTGATAACTTCAGGCAGTGATGATTTCCATTTTTATACGATTCGCAATCCAGAGTTGAAAGCAACTATGATTGGCCTTGGTGCGGATTTAGGACCAGGTTTGCATCATCCTGCAATGACGTTCAATCGGGATGCACTCGTAACCGGCGCTGAAATTCTTGCTGAAACACTGAAACGGGCTAGTTTTAAAGCATAATAAGTTGACAAAATGACGTTGATTTATAGCTGACCTAGTTAGTGACAGTTGTCATTTATATGAAGAATTGAAATATGTGTAATGAAGTGTCGTTGTTTGCAAAGTAAGAAATTTAGGAGTACTATTTAGATGTTAAAACTTATCAAACACATACAAAGGAG
>JARIBI010000012.1 GCA_029257435.1 Sporosarcina sp.
AAGTCGGACACGTGCCTTTTCAAGGGGATTCTCCTTTTGCTGCAAATGTACCATCATCATTGCAGGTTCATTCACTTTCACATTTTCAGGATCCATGAAGTGCATTGAAAAGCCTTCTGTCGCATGAGGGCCATCATGACTTCCTTCATGATGACCCTCAGTGACCGTAGTTGCTTCAGCCTTAGCAGTTCCTCCACCAATTGCAATCTCTTTCATTGGCATCGTATGCATATCGCGCGCTGTCACGTGGACTTGAACATGGTACAAGCCATTATGGTCAAATTTCGCTTCCGCCTCATAAACACCATCTGTTTTTTGTTCAGATTTGACCATCCAACTTTCTTCTTTCTTTCCTTCTTCCCAGATCTCATACTCGACATCATTGGCATCCGTTACTTTTTCATCACCTTGTGTGACCGCAGCAGACAGCTGTATGGTTTCACCAGCTTCACCTTTTTCAGGAACCGTCAACTCTACAGAAATCGGTACTTGCGGCACTTCCTCGTCTGTGGTCGCATTTGTATCCTCATCATTTTGTGCGCACCCTGTTGCTAAAAGTGCAATAAGTGCCGTGCTAATTGCCAAATGTCTCTTTTTCAATCGAATCCCGCTCCTTTTTGCTTAACGGTTAGACCGCTATCAAGTATCATTAGCTTATGAGCACCATTCTACTTAGTAAATTCGAAGGAACTATGAAGTCTGCAAACTTCATGCAATGTTCACTGTTTTTTGAGAAACTAAACAGATTATAGATTGATGAAATGAGGAATCCAGATGATTTCATATACGATTATGGTTATTGACGATGAAGCTGAAATGAGAAAACTAATCAGAACCTTTTTAGAAGGAGACGGTTATCGTGTTGTAGAGGCAACTGACGGAGTCCATGCCCTATCTATACTCCATGAAGTGCGAGTAGACCTTTGTTTGGCAGATGTGATGATGCCTTATATGGACGGCTTCTTATTCGCGCAGGAAGTCAAACGTACGATTGACCTGCCGATTATCTTCTTGTCAGCTAAAGGCGATGAACTGGATAAAATCAAAGGTCTGAAGCACGGTGATGATTACATTGTAAAGCCGTTTTTACCGGGAGAACTGCTTGCACGGGTGGCTTCTGTTTTACGGAGATCGTACCAGCGAAAAGAGCTGCATAGTGCACTGACATTCGGACCGCTTGAAATTGATAAAGAAGCTCACCGCGCAACATTAAATGGTAAAGCGCTGTCGCTGACATTAAAAGAATTCGGTATTCTTTACGTTCTGGCAAAGCATTCAGGAAGAGTCTACTCACGTGATGAATTGCTCCAAATTGTATGGGGGGACGATCATGACAGTAGTGTCCGCACAGTGGATACACACATTAAGACATTGCGTTTGAAGTTAGGTGATGAAGGGCAAAAAATAGAAACTGTCTGGGGTATCGGCTACAAGTTCGAGGTTTGAGTCCATGAAGCTGACATTAAGTAAAAAAATCTTATCCCTGTTTTTTTTAAGTCTTGCATTCACGATTTTGTTTTCTTTTTTCTTCATTCACTTTTTGTATTCAAAGCTGTATTTGGAAAGCATTGAAGAATCAATCGTATATCAAGGAAAACGAACAGCTGCCCATTATCATTTTGGAGAATTAAGCGATGATATCATTGAAAAAATCCAATGGTATAATGTTGTATCAGAATACGAAATTGTCGTTGTGGATCAGCTGGACGATTTATCTTCTTACTTCCCTTACCAAGTTAACTACGAAAGTCTAGTGGATAGTTCAGATCGAAAAGTTCTTGAAAGAGGTTCATACGTTGTTAAAAAAGGATATGTAGAAGAATTTAATCGCGAAATACTAGGAGCCATTTTTCCCATTCGCGGAAAGGACTCGTTAATCGGATTTATTTACATCTATGTGCCGCTTGCTGCGATCCAAGATGTATTTAAAGAAAGTATTCCATTGCTGATTGCAGCCGGGGCAGGATTTTTCCTCATTCTGTTCTTACTGATCAATCGAGTCTGGAGCACCCTATTCAGTCCTCTGCGACAATTAGAAGGACTTGCTGCCAACATCTCCCGCGGAGATTATTCAGGCAGAGTGAAAGCTGAACGTTCCGATGAAATTGGACAGCTGGCCCGTGCTTTTAATACAATGAGTTCTTCCTTGGAAGCACAGGAGGAACGGAAACGGGAATTCACAAGCAACTTAGCGCACGAAATGCGAACACCGCTTACTTACATTAGCGGGTATACACATGCATTAAAACAAATCACAGTTTCGAAAATTCCCGATCCGAATTCGGAGAACTACCTCAATACGATTGAAAAAGAAACTGCGCGACTTAGTAAATTAATCAACGATTTAACAGACTTAAATCATCTTCAAGAGGGGCTATTCACTGTTGAAACCCAGCCAATCGTTGTTGCACAAGTGTTGGTCGATACAGTTGAATTGTTCCGCATCCATTTAGCGGACCGCTCCATCAAACTAAAGCTCGATATTGAAGAGGACTTGATCATCTTGGGTGATCCGGACCGAATTCAACAAGTGTTTTACAATACGATCGATAATGCAGTGAAATATGTATCTGAAGGCGGAACGATTCGAATCCGATTGCATGAGCGGGCCAAAGCGGTTCGATATGTAGTTCAAAACGAAGGACTTACCATTTCTAAAGAAGATTTAAGCCGGATGGGAGAACGATTCTTCCGCACGGACAAAGCGAGAACTCGGACTACTGGCGGTACCGGTCTAGGACTGTCGATTGTAAAAGAAATCATCCGACTGCACCACGGGACATTTACAATGGAAAGTGATCCTTTAGCCGGTACGACTGTAACCATTGATTTACCACTGTTTACTGAAGAGGAGGAAGCAACATGAAAGCAGCCCGCATCGTCCCTATTATGATGGTGATTGCCGTTTTGCTGTCTGCCTGCTCTTCAGCTAAAGCGCCGGTAAGGGAGATTTCTTCTTTTACATTTATTGATCAGGACGGAGATGCATTTGGTTATCATCAATTGGAAGATACAGTTTGGATTGCTGATTTCATCTTTACAAATTGTGAAACGGTCTGTCCTCCAATGACATCAGAAATGGCAGCATTGCAAAAAGAGTTTAAGAAACACGATTTAGATGTTCAATTCGTTTCATTCACTGCGGATCCTGAAGTCGATTCGCCAGAAATTTTGAAAGCATATTCCAGTCAATACACGGATGATGACGGAAATTGGCACTTTCTAACGGGTTACTCTGCTCAGGAGATTACCACATTTGCCAGAGAGAACTTCCAAACAATCATCCAGAAACCAGAAACGTCTGATCAAGTCATTCATGGTACGAATTTTTATCTGATTGCAAAAGGCGGTAAACTGGTCAGTGAATTTAATTATGTGGATGAAGATTATGTACATGATTTACTAAAAACTGTGAAAGGCTATACGAAATAAACCAATTAGGAGGGTTATTTTGGACTCAGAAGCAATTGCGACCTTGTCCTATACCGTGCCGCACAAGTCCGTTGGATGGATTGAACAGACAGTCTCCACTGCAGTTTGCACACTCGCTCTGCATGAAAGTAAAATTGTGTCTCAGCAAAGTTCCTTCCCCATACATGCGGTGCACGACTGTTCTTACCGGCCTTTTTCAGATGGCAGCTGCTTGTTTTATCTTCATACAAACCAAGGGGTTCGGTCATTTCATGTCAATGTCGATCCCACTCATTTCTTGAAATCCTTTAGACGGCTCAGGGGCGATTTATATCTTTGATTGTTCCTCCCTTATTCTTTTTTGCAAGTGTTTCCATTAAGAATTTCCATTTAGTTGTTTAACTTTGTTGGAATGATGGTATACAAACACTAGAGCAACAAAGAAACAATTATTAATCTGGTCAAGCAATTACTAATTGGAGGGATTCACAAATGGTAGAAAAATTTATCGTGGAAAACGCAGTACAAGCAAAGGCAAAAGTAGATGAGCTTGAAGCAAAAGGCTATACACATGATGATATTTACGTTTTTGCTCATGACAAAAAGCGCGGAGACCATATTACAGACGCATTAGATACTGAGAAAGCTGGCATGAAAGAACAAGGCTTCCTCGATTCAATGAAGAACATGTTCAGCTCTCGCGGAGATGAAC
>JARIBI010000232.1 GCA_029257435.1 Sporosarcina sp.
CAAACTGATTGAAAGCATGGAACATCATATGAATCACTTGAAGACAAAGGGATTCCGGTTGATCGATGAGTTGGAGTGAAGTGTTTAAATTCATCACTTCATGAAAGTTCAATCAGATGTATCGAAATAAGCTTATTCAATCTTGAAAGCTGTGTCACACGCAACACCAGCACTCATAGAATTCGTGTTTGAATTGTGTGGTACACAGCATTACTGAATTATCAGGGATTTCCCGTGAATGTAAGATCCTGGTTCCCAGGTAAACAAAAGTCATCAACTGAAACAGAATACTCTTGATAGATTTCGGAAAACAGCTCATCACTAATAAGCTGCCGGAGCACACCTTTGAAGTATCCAGGCAAGTTGCGGATTGTTTTTGTTTTCTGTGCCATGACCGCGATGCGAGTGGCACGGTGCGCTAATTCCTCGAATAATTGGCCTTTCTCTTGATGGATTTCAAACTTCAGCATTTTTCTGGATAGGACTCGATGGATCCCGAAAAATTCTCGTGCTTTGGAAGCCTCTCCGCTGATTGACAATAAGGATTTCATCTTCCCAAATAATGTTGTGGAACACTTTTCTGCCGCAGGCTGAGACGTCTTTATAGGATCTTTAAGATTTTTAGATTGATAGAAAGAAGGTTCGTTTTCAAAATGTGGCCTTGAATCCTCGCTCTCCTCTGCTTCTTTCTCGTTCGTTCCCCTGTCCAAATTCCCCTGGTCATCTACAGGCAAAATAACGTAAATGTTAGCGCCAAGGCCACTCATCACAGGACGTACATAATGAATTCGTTCGATGATCTGCAGCTTTTCCAGTTTGCGAAGTGTACGGCGTACAGTGGAATTCGACTGGTTTAATTTCTTTTCGATGGTTTCGTGTTTCAAGTGTGCCGCTAAGTATTTCACTGAATAACAACGGATCATTTCAAGTACCGCGCGATCGGTTTTATTCACCATGTTCCAATGAATGTCGAGATGCCTTCTTGCAGCTGCGTCCATTTCCTCTTTACTGTTGAATTTTGCGTAGCTTGATAAGTAGTGTGTCATTTGTAAATCCCCCCTTTACTCGCTATATAGAGTCGAAAGGGCAAAAGGTAGACAGTCGGATTGAATTTTTTTGACTCGCACAAGCAGTTGCTTTCAATCTTCTTGCAGACAATGTGATGGGGGTTGTTCTGCTTTGTCTGATGGCGGCGCTGCTTCGCCTGGAAGTTATTTGAGTGAAGCTCCTGTACCAAGTGTATAGGAGCTATTTTTATTTTAGTTGAGAATACTG
>JARIBI010000218.1 GCA_029257435.1 Sporosarcina sp.
CACTCAACTGAGTGTCGCCAATCAGTTGTATGTGAAATTCGGCTTCACGCTGCTGGATGCACCGATTGATGGTTCTGATCATCATACGATGGATGCCTGGTACTTG
This sequence comes from Sporosarcina sp., assembly GCA_029257435.1. Lineage (GTDB taxonomy): Bacteria > Bacillota > Bacilli > Bacillales_A > Planococcaceae > Sporosarcina. Next base: position 107 of record JARIBI010000218.1, read on the forward strand.
AAGAAACTTTGATGGATTTCATCTGTACATATATCAATCACTCATGGGGGATGGTCTAACAAGCCGCCCCCTCTTTGGTTGTCTTCAAATCATCTTCAATGAATCTGGAAAATAGTTCGTTAATCGAACTATTAGTATATAAAGAATAATAAAGTGAATTATATTTACAAAAATGAGTAGTTGTAATTAAGAAAAACAGCAGTATACTTCATATGTTATCCATTGAAAGACAATTTTGTGCATATGCACGAGTCGGTCTGCGTGCTGAATAGCAGTTTGAAAACATAAGTACCAGTGCAATGCATGCGCATTCAAATTTCTGTGGATAAGCAGCTTTACAACTATAAAATGGTTGGAGGGAGGAAAAGCGAACGGCAGGTAAAAATACGAATAAGCCAGAAAATAATGGACCAGTGGCAGATCCAAGTTGTCGTAACTTCGTTAAGAATTTCAGGGATCGCTGTCAGAGGACTTTTCACAAGTCAATTCGGTAAGAATTTAACGGCTCACCAACGGAACTTGACGCATACACGAGTACGCGGTTTCTTTGATGAGAAGAAGTTTAACGGTATGCTGGAACAGGAGCACTGGGTGTAACGATGGATGACTTCAATGTTCAACAGTTGGATCATACGAAATTAGACTTCCTGCACGGCTTTTGCCTAAGAACTTCTCAACGCGGAGACCACCCGATTTCGAATAATCACGTTCCTGTGCGTACGCCTTCATGGGGACCGGAATTCAAAGAGAAATCTCTGTTTTATGCCAACCGGCGCATCGACGTTCAACAGCAGAACGGTGCACTTCCTTGATGTGAAAACTATAATGGCCCCTATTAAATACTAAGGAGCCATTAGTGATTTCTTTAATCAAAATAGTTTCATTTGTTCTGCTTCTACACGGTTTTCTTCTAATGTTTTATACCCTAATTCCCGAAAACCTTTCTGGCGCTTTTCTGCCATAGTGACGAGTGAAGGTACTTTTCTATCAATATAGTCATAGACCCGCACTTCGTGTTTTCCACTATGGTTTCGATGGAGTCGCCCAACATATTGAGTGAGAATACCTTTTCCGGAAATTGGCATGGTAAGCAGCAATGTATCCAATCTTGGAAAATCAAATCCTTCTCCGATATATTTCCCTGTGGCGATTATGAGGACTTCATCATCAATCTGCAGATGTGAGATTTTATTCAGAGCTGCCTCTCGCTCTTTCTTCTTTAAGCTACCTGACAAAGTGATAACGTTTTTAACGAATCCCTTAAACAGCTGCTCCAAAATAGTTACATGATTGACACGCTCAGTAAGTATAAGAGGAGTTCTTCCTTCTTCAAGTGCCGCCAGTACGTCTTCAAAAATTAGATGGTTGCGTGTGTTATTTTCCGCAATATCGGTATATATCTGTTGAATGGTTTTGGCTGTTGTTCGATAATTCGTTGGCCGCTCCATTAAAATGTGGTGATAGGGACGAATTTGTGATTGTGATTTTGCATCTGTTTGGTAAAGTATCGGACCACATTGCATCGTAATAATTGGATGAAGACCGTCTTTTCGTGTAGGTGTTGCGGTTAGTCCAACCACGTGTTTCGCTCGAATGGATTGCATCACTTGTTCGAATGTAAATGCGGAAAGGTGATGACACTCATCGACTACGACTTGTCCATATTGAGTAATGATCGATTGCACCGAACCTTTTGCAGTTAGTGATTGAATAGTTGCAACGTCAATTATACCAGTCGTTGCCTTTTTGCCACTCCCGAATTGTCCAATAAAGGTGCGAGGGACATTAAGAAAAATGGCTAACTGTTCCATCCATTGTTTTAGCAATTGTGTACGATTCACTATAATTAGTGTATTCACTTTACGTTCTGCAATTAATGCAGCGGCAGTGACCGTTTTCCCGAAACCGGTTGCAGCTGCGAGGACGCCCGAGTCTTCAGACAATAGTGCATGGATTGCATCCTGCTGTTGAGTAGCTAAAGTTCCTTTAAAGTCGACATCTATAGGATTTCCGGTATTACGATTTTCTTCAAATTTGAGAGTGATTTTTCTAGATGTTGTTAAATTTATTAATTCTTGTAAGCATCCCCTAGGCAATATTAGATGAGTATCGTTTTGTAATGAACAATCGATTTGAGTTGGGATATTATGTGTTGATAAGCGTTTGGCTCGAGCTTTGTAGAATGCAGGATTACTGAAAGCCGCTAATTGTTTAAGTTCAGCATGCAGGGATTCTGATAAATTCGCTAAGGGGATATGCATGCCGTTTTTCCATATTACAGGGAGTACTGCTAGTTGACTTTCAGTAAATATGGTTGGAGAGAGTCGTTGAATCGCTTTCTCGACAGTGGGCTGATTGACCTTTAGGATTGTGGACAGATATTCCCATTGATCAGTAAAAGGTTGAAAGGTTTCATCAGTAAAAACGCTGTTCCCATTGATGCGAGGATGGCGTTGTAAAGGCAGTGCAATAAGGTTTCCTATACCGCCATCTTTCAAATGGTCTTGGCTAGGAAAGAAGCGGTCGAATGATACAAAGGCATTGTCTTTGTATTTAGATTGGGTTTTTTTAATTAATATCCTTCCAAGCTGACGTGCTAATGAAGCAGGGATAGCTTCGGAGAAAAATATCCATACATGTGCGCCATCACCTGATCGAGAACGCTCGATATGATAAGGGAGTTGAGCGTGTTTGCAGCTGGCTGCAAATGCCAGGGCATCGTTCTGCCAATTGTTTTTATCAAAATCTGCAGCGAGAAACCAGCACATGTTGTTTGGCAGTAGTGGATAAATGCCGATTGTCCGTTTTCCGCTTAAGTGATCGTAAAAAGCCTGATCTGATAGGGAGATATAAGTATCGTTAGTCGTAGCTGGTGAGTAGATGGATTTCCCATCTTTTACGTCGCGACGTACAGCGAAAACGTCAGTCCGTCCTTTGAATAGATCGCGAAAGAGCTGTACTTTTTTCAAGACTGAAGATTCATTTTTTACATGTGTTATTTCGGGATTAAATGCAATACCCGGAAGGTGATGCTGAATGAGTTTTCTTAAATACTCATTTTCTTTTTGAAGTCTCTTGCACTCATCACATATGC
>JARIBI010000224.1 GCA_029257435.1 Sporosarcina sp.
TGTCGTTTACCCAATAATCGATCCCGTACTTCATGCTGTACAGAGTGTGATAGACTGAAAGAAACAGAAGGAATTGCGAGGAGGAAAATTTGTTGAAAATCTCACCTAAACGACTAATGGCTGGAGATACGATTGGAATTGTTGCACCAGCGAGTCCGCCTAATCAGGAAAGTTTAACCCGTTCGTTTGCATTTTTAGAAAGTTTGGGATTGAAGTGGAAACTAGGGAAGCACGTGAAGGATGTCAATGGATATCTTGCGGGAACAGATGAAGACCGGCTGGCGGATTTAGAAGAAATGTTTGCTGATCCGGAAATTGCCGGAATTCTTTGTGCAGGCGGAGGTTACGGATCTGCACGATTCGCAGAAAGATTGGACTACCAGCTTATTCAAGAAAACCCTAAAGTGTTTTGGGGATTCAGTGACATCACCTACCTTCACACTGCAATTGCCAACTATACGGATTTAATAACGTTTCATGGTCCAATGCTTGCTTCGTGTGTAGGGAAAGAAACATTTCACGAGTTATCAGCAAAAATGTTTCATCAGCTATTTGAACCGATGGAATTGCATTACTCCGAAGCGATTAGTCACCTTGAAGCCCTTTCTCCCGGATTTGCATCTGGCGAACTGACAGGCGGGAACTTATCGTTACTTGCCAGCAGCATTGGAACGAAATTTGAAGTGAATACAAAAGGTAAGCTGCTCCTCATTGAAGATGTGGGGGAAGAACCGTATCGGGTCGATAATTTGATGAATCAGCTGCGGCTCGCGGGGAAATTTTCGGATGCTGCAGGTATCATCATCGGGGACTTTGCAAAAGCAGAACCGAAAAAGGAGATTTCTTTAACGCTCGATGAGGTATTCCTGCATTATACAGCGGATCTTGGAAAGCCTGTTGTGAGTGGTTTTAAAATCGGTCATTGTGAGCCTCATTTTGCAATTCCTCTCGGCGCGGATGCCCGGCTGGATGCAGACCAGAAAACGTTGACGATTTTACCGGGTGTTGAGTGAAAAGCAGTACAAACCAGAAAGGGGATCGGTGAATAGTGGAGCAGATGGAGTCAATGTATGTATGTGCAGTGCCTGTTGCGACAATCTGGACATCACCTGAATCTGTTAGAGACCTGGATGAAGAAGGTACAGCGAATCCGTTAAGTATGAACAGATGGATCGCAGCAATGACAGTAGATGAACGGTTCGCGTTATGTAAAGAGAAGCGAATACAAAGTCAGCTCCAATACGGAGAGCCAGTAATTGTAGAGTCTGTCAAAAACGGCTGGGCAAGGATCCTTGCGGTGTGGCAGGAAACTGATAAAGACGTGCGCGGTTATCCGGGATGGGTTCCGCTTGCTCAGCTAAAAGAATCGCAGCCCTTGGATAATGCTGAAGGAGTCGTTCGAATTGATGTGCCAAAGTGTCAATTATGGCATCCGGATGGTTCGCCGGCATCTTTAGTTGTTCCGTTTAACACCACTTTACCAATGATTAAAAAAGAAGGAAACTGGGTTTCCGCTGCGACTCCTGACGGCGAACGGCTTGTGAGAGAACAGGATGCGTGTACAGCATCATCTATTCATCACTTTAAAAAACAATCCGCTTCAGCAGCGGCTGAACGAGCTATGGAGTTTCTGGATTTACCGTATTTCTGGGGCGGAATGTCTTCATACGGGTATGATTGTTCCGGATTAACATATAACATG
>JARIBI010000015.1 GCA_029257435.1 Sporosarcina sp.
AGATGAAGGACAATCTCCATAATCTGATCGACAATTAAAAAGTCATCAAAAAAGAGGACCTACTCGAAGTGAGTCCTCTAGTTTATTTTGCAAAAGGATCTTTATGATCATACTGGTTATGATGAACAACGTCACTGCGTAAGTAGTCGAGAATTTCATCCACAATCTCAACGCCATTTTTCAAAGACTCTTTCTCTTGAAGCGTAGTGTTTTGACCAGGGTAAAGCACTTGGTCGAATCCTGGAGCAGGCTTCACTTCGTTCAATTCTTTCATCATGCCTGAAATATTGGCGCGGAACAGGTCAGTGCTGGTGAAGGCACCTGGATCGATAACGATGTGGAGCTGTCCCAACTCCCTTCCTGCAGTCATGTCATGGTACATGGAGGAAACGTGCTTGCCAAACGGAAGCCCCAGCAGCACACCGGACAAGATATCTACCATCATCATTAGACCGTATCCTTTAGGCCCGGCAATTGGAAGCAGCCCTGTCACTTTGAAAGGATCTGTTGTCGGAACCCCATCTTTGTCAACTGCCCATGTATCTGGAATGGTTTCACCTTTCGACCGTGCGTGCAAAATCTTCCCCCAGGCTTGGATACTTGTCGCCATATCAAAAATGATTTTATCGTCACCTTCACCAGGCGCGGCAAATGCAATGGGGTTGGTGCCGAAATACGGTTCAGCACCCCCAAAAGGTACGACCATTGGGTCAGACTGACACATTGAAATTCCAATCATTCCAGCTTCTGCAGCTTGTTGAACGAAATACGACATGGCTCCGCTATGACTCATCCGGCGAATGCCAACAACGGCGGTACCATTTTCCCGAGCCATCTCAATCGCACGGGTCATCGCATCTCCTGCAGCAACATGTCCAACACCGTTATCAGCATCCAGCACTGCAGTACCCGGCCTGGTCTGCTTGAATTGAACATCCGGGTTTACCGTAATGCCGCCTTTCGCAATTCGCTCGGCATAATACTCCGTCCGCATTGCCCCATGTGAAAAAATTCCACGAGCATCTGCGTGAGCAAGTACGTCTGCCACTACAGCGGCATCTTCCCGTTTCAGCCCCGCGTGTGTAAGTTTGTTCGCCATCAATTCTTTCAATTCAGTAATCGATATATTCATCCCTGACACTCCTTTTGGCTTCACTGGCAATTTAAGTTGACTTCATATGAAACTGTTCTTGCAGAAATCTAATCCCGTGATTCACTGCACGTACGGAATCGGGGTCGTCCATGTTGGCATCGAAGTTATGCTTCCCGTTTGTGATTGTCATTAGTTCGTTTCGAACACCAAGGGAATCCAGTTTTTCTTTCATGGCAATAGACTCAGAATAAGGAACATCTTCATCAGCATCCCCATGAATTAGAAGAGTTGCTGGAAAATCTGTATCCGCTGTTTCAACGGGTGCATAATGTCCCAGCCTGCCTTTAACAGCAGCATCAGAACCAGTCACCCAGTCGAGCCAAGTCCCCTGTTGACGGCAATACAAGTAAATCGCATACCGGCGTTCGATTGGCGCCGATGAAATCGGAGTTGACTGAATCAGTTGTTTCGACAGCATTTCAGGCACTGTCGTCATCGAAGTAAAGTGAGGACTTGGATTGCGGTACCAATCGCCCGTAACTTGTCCGTATCCATAAAACGAGACAATCGCATCCGGCTTCACGTCAAACGTCCCTGATAAAAGTGCTAGATAACCTCCCGCCGAGCTGCCGATTACAGCTACCCGTTCACGGTCAAAATCGAATTGAGCAGGTGCGTCTGTCTTGAGCCAAACCATCAAGTCCTGAATATCATCACGGATTTCAGGAAGTTTAGATTCAGGTGCAAGGCGATAATCTGCAGAGAACACATTGAAACCAGCCTCATTGTATCGACGAATTTGTTCCCGATTCATATCGTCGCGTGTGCCCCAAATCAGTCCGCCGCCGTGAATGTAGACAAGTAAAGGTGCTTGTTTTCCATCAGTTTCATGAAGCACCCCTTGAATTTCACATCCATCCGCCTTTTTATAAACAAAAGTATCCGCCATAATTGCATCCTCTTTCCTTGAGTATCTGTCGTTACTTCAAAACAAACAGCAGAGTCTAATGGCCGTCAAAATATCTCTGAAGAAAAACCGTTTCTGCCACTATCTTACGACACGGAACGTCAAGAATACAGCTTTCGATTCACACTTTTATGTTTTTGTAATGTTGGGCTGCGGTATTTTATTCGTCTGTAATGCAAATTGCGTTACAATTAATTTGGATAAAATAAAAACAGCTTTCGTACTGGTTTTGAGTATCCCGGTTATGGAAACATTTTCAAGAGCTAGCGTGCTGATTTTTAAAAACTTACAGGGGTGATTTTTGTGCTTCATACGATTATCAAGAAGAACTCGTACCAAGACTCTATTAACCTAATGTTGCTGACGAACTCAATTGCAACAATGGAAGGTCTCAACAAAGTACAGATCATGATGGCTACACCAGCAAATAAAGATATCTTTAAGGATGCAGGATTGCATACAGCAGAACTTGAAGCTGCAGAATCGAACGACATGGCGATTGTTGTCGACACAGACAGTGCAGATATGATGGATACTGTCCTTGAAAAAGTGGAGCAGTATTTGAATGACCAATCCATCAGCAACAAAAAGCAAGGATTTGAAACTGTTCGTACGTGGGACAAAGCAATGGATGCCTTGCCAGATGCAAACGTTGCCATGATTTCAGTACCAGGTGAATATGCAGCAGATGAAGCGGACAAAGCATTGGACCGCGGTCTTCACGTGTTCATGTTCAGTGATAACGTTTCAGTAGAAGACGAACTGCGCTTAAAGCAAAAAGCACATGACAAAGGGTTGCTTGTTATGGGTCCAGACTGCGGTACTGGAATTCTTGACGGTGTACCTTTGGCATTTGCTAACGTTGTAAACAAAGGCCGAATCGGACTTGTCGGTGCATCAGGAACAGGAATTCAGGAAGTATCTACAATTATCGATCGTTTAGGAGAAGGTGTAAGCCACGCAATCGGTACAGGCGGACGTGACTTAAAAGATCCAATCGGCGCCATTACGATGATGGATGGAATCCGCGCTCTTGAAAACCATAGTCAGACAGAAATTATCACAATTATTTCGAAGCCGCCTGCAGAACACGTGCGTAACGAAGTAATGGAACTCCTTCAAAGTTTGACGAAGCCAGTAGTAGCTGTGTTCCTGGGTGAAAAGCCTGAACAGTACGAAGGCAATGTCTACCAAGCATATACCCTTGCTGAAACTGCACATATTGCAGTGGACCTCGCTCGCGGCAACGAAGTGAAACCTGACTATAATGCAGGAGACTTCTCTGTAAAGAATGCTGACTTGAAAGAAGGACAGAAGACGATTAAAGGATTGTACTCAGGCGGTACACTCGCATCTGAAGCAGCTGTTCTAATTTCTGACGCATTAGGTCTTGGCACGCATATTAAAAACGAAGAGGGCTATGTCTTAAAGCACGAAGGTCAAGAAATCGTAGACCTTGGAGATGACAAGTATACACAAGGAAAACCACACCCGATGATCGATCCGGAAACTCGTTCGAAGTTCATCGAACAAGCAGGAGCTGATGAAACAACGGCTGTTATCTTGCTCGATTTCGTTCTTGGATATGGCTCACATGACGATATGGCAAGTGCATTGCTGCCATCTATCAACAAAGCGGTTGCACAAGCAAAAGAAGGCGGACGCACATTACATGTCGTCGCAACTGTGTGCGGCACTAAAAACGATCCGCAAAGCTATGAGGGTCACGTGAAACAGTTGAGAGAAGCTGGTGTGATTGTAAAAGAAACTAACAACGAAGCAGTCCGTATTGCTCTCAGCATTGTTGAGCTCAAAGTGGAAGATAACCAGAAGAAACATGTTGAAGGAACAAAATCAGATAAGAAATTCGATCTCACTGTCTCTGAAGACATCGCGGCCCTCGTTTCCGAACGTCCGCGCGTCATTAACATTGGATTGAAAAGCTTTACTGATGCACTTTCAGACACCGCTACACAGTTTGTTCAATATGACTGGCGTCCAGTTGCTGGCGGAAATGCACGCATGGCGAAAATTTTAAGCTTACTGAAGTAATTTCATACTAATCAAGATAAAAGGTCCAGATCCGCGCTGGACCGGACCTTTACTATGCAGATGGAGACATCTGTAAATATGACGAATGAGGTGTGCCTTATGAACTATAAGTCAATGGATGAAGCAAACAAGGCGGTTATCGATAAAATTACCGGATCAGCTCCATTTCTAGTCGATGTTGTTCCAGCAAAAGAAAAAATCAAAGAGCTTAACGAGGGGAAAGTAATCCTTCATGCAGGCCCGCCAATTCAGTGGAGTGACATGACAGGTCCAATGCAAGGGTCATGTATTGGGGCTGCAATCTATGAAGGATGGGCAGCATCTGAGGACGATGCAGAAAAGCAATTAGCCGGCGGAGAAGTGAAATTTATTCCTTGCCACCATGTAAATGCGGTGGGGCCTATGGGCGGAATCACGTCAGCCAATATGCCAGTATTCGTTGTGGAAAATCGTTCAGAAGGTAACGAAGCATACTGCATTATGAACGAAGGAATTGGGAAAGTTCTTCGTTTTGGGGCAAATTCACAAGAAGTAATTGACCGCTTAAAATGGATGCAAGATATTCTTGGACCTACAATCGCAAAAGCGCTCGCTCTAACTGAAGATGGTTTGAACTTAAATGTCATCATCGCAAAAGCGATCACAATGGGTGATGAATTCCACCAGCGCAACATTGCAGCATCATTAATTTTCCTAAAAGAGATCAGCCCGTACATCGTCCAGCTGGATATGGATGCGAACGATCGCAAAGACGTGATTCAGTTCCTAGCTGATACAGATCAGTTCTTCTTGAACATCGCAATGGCAACTGGTAAAGCTGTTATGGATGCTGCCCGTACAATTCAAGACGGAACAGTCGTTACTGCAATGTGCCGTAATGGTAAAGACTTTGGTATTCGCATCAGCGGTATGGGAGATGAGTGGTTTACAGCTCCAGTAAATACGCCACAAGGCTTATTCTTCACTGGATTCTCTCAGGAAGACGCGAATCCAGACATTGGAGACAGCGCAATTACTGAAACATTCGGTGTTGGCGGTATGGCAATGATCGCTGCTCCAGGTGTTACACGCTTTGTGGGTGCCGGTGGTTTCGATGATGCACTGGCAACAAGTAACGAGATGAAAGAAATCTGTGTTTCTCAAAACAATAACTTTACAATTCCTACTTGGGATTTCCAAGGGGCTTGTCTAGGAATCGATGCTCGTAAAGTTGTTGAAACCGGTATCGAACCAATTATCAATACAGGAATTGCGAACAAAAAGGCTGGTATGGGACAAGTAGGAGCAGGTACAGTTCGTGCACCAAAAGAATGCTTTGAAAAAGCAATTGAAGCATATGCTGTGAAGTTAGGCTTGATCTAATGACTTGGCCGCAAGCAAGACGAACCATCCTGCATGCGACAGAATACCAGCAGCAAATACCTTTCCACCTGGCAAAGCATCCAGTGTGTACCATCCACAGCACGTTTCAGAATGGATTAAATATCAAAAGCGGTGATCGTCTATTTTTCATCGGAACGGTAAAAAATGGCCGGCTACCATTTGGTATTCATCTGTCACAAGAGGACTTGCAACGGCTGTTAAATGGAATAAATGAGAATTCTGCCGTCTCTTGGGAACCAAGTGATCAAAGTTTGTCATTTGGAGGGGTGGAAACAGTTGTGAGTCTAGTTGGGGCTGACCCTTTTGACTGTAAGGTTTCTCAAGAACTCGTAACGAGTGAGCTGCTGGCGGATAATTTAGCGATGTTTGCATTCATCTTACTCGAAGAACCGCGAATGACTGGCTTAGACATCGATATTGAATTATGGTTGACCAGACAGTTGGAAGGAAGTCTTGCTAATGGCCTGACAGAGCAGCATCTTTCTGCTTTGTTAGAAGTAATGAATTCCTCAAGCACGAACGAAATTGAACAACATTTAAGATATATTATCGGACGGGGACAAGGACTTACCCCGTCAGGTGATGATCATTTGGTCGGTTTACTTGCTATCCATGAAGCGACGGGAATTTTATCGGATCCATTTACGGATACCTTAAGACAGCTAGTTGTGCAAGAAGCTCTGACGACTGATATCGGCCGCGAGTACTTGCTTTACGCATTGGATGGACATTTCAGTTCAACGGTAGTAGAAGCAACTTGGGCATTGACACGGAAGACAGATATTTATATGCTAAAACCACTGCTTTTGGAATTGCTCGAAATGGGGCATAGTTCTGGAACAGATACGGTTTTTGGCATGTTACTCGGCTTACTAGCGCTAAGGAGGAAAACAGAATGACAGAAAAAGTAGTAATTGCACTTGGGGGAAACGCAATCCTGCAACCAAAGCAGGAAGCGACTTACGAGAATCAGCGTGAAAACGTACGGATTAGTACTGAAATCATTGCGAAAATTGTCAAGAACGGTCATGAAGTCATCGTGACGCATGGCAACGGCCCGCAAGTAGGCAACATTCTTCGTCAGAACGAAGAAGCTAAGGACGTTGTTCCCGCACTTCCACTAGACGTATGTAGCGCAGAGTCACAAGGATTCATCGGGTACATGATGGAACAAACATTGAAGAACGAATTGAATAAGCTTGGTCTGAACAACCAAGTAGTCAGCATGCTGACGCAAACAGAAGTTGATCGTCATGATCCTGCTTTTGAAGACCCTTCTAAGCCAATCGGTGTCTTCTTTTCAGAAGAAGAAGCAAAGCGATTGGCAGAAGAAAAAGGCTGGGATGTTAAAGAAGATGCGGGCCGTGGCTGGAGACGCGTTGTTGCTTCACCAAATCCGAAGTCAATCTTAAGCTCAGATACAATTAAACTGCTGACAGATAACAAGGTTATTGTTATCGCTTCAGGCGGTGGCGGAATTCCAGTCGTACGTGAAGAAGATGGCAGCTTAACAGGCATTGAAGCGGTTATTGATAAAGACCGCAGTGCGTTCCGTCTAGCAGAAGAGGCAAAAGCGGACGTTCTTATGATTTTGACTGACGTGGATAACGTATTTGTTAACTACGGAAAACCCGATCAAAAAGCACTTGGCACAATTACTCTTGAAGAAGCAAAAGGCTATGCAGATGAAGGTCAATTCTCTGCAGGCAGCATGGGTCCGAAAGTTGAAGCTGCGATGAAGTTTGCTGAAATGGGCGGACGTGCAATTATTTGTTCGCTCGGACAAGCCGACCTTGCAGTTGAAGGGAAAGCTGGAACACAATTTAAAAAGTAATCTACTGGATGGTATTGGCTATGGTGTTATGACACAAGCCAATACCATTTTGGTATGAACCCAGGAATTTCGAGTTACATAAATGGGGAAAAGTGGAAGGAGATAGTGCGGATGAAAAATAGACGATCCCGTTCCTTTAAAAAAGAACTCATTTACTCGTTTCTTACAATTGGGCTCTCGTCAATTATCCTCCTCGGTTTTTTTCAATTCTTCCAGCTCTCTTCGTTAATTGAAGGCAATCAGGACAGTCAGACGAAAGTAACCGAGTTTTTGGAAGACAATATTGAAGGTTATATGGAACAGCATGGAAGAATCATTGAAACGATGTCGACAAGTATCGCACCGTTATTGGAAAATTATCAAACGGAGGCAATTGAAGAGAAACTACAGGATATTAAACTCAATTATCCTGGTTTCGTCAACTTGTATGTGGGCGATAAAGACGGAAAGTCACTCGTCTTCTTTCCAGCTTCTTATACAGATGGCGCGACACGAGAACATTTAGATTTCAGCGATCGCTCGTATTATAAAGAACTGCTGGAAACGAACGAACAAGTGATTTCACCTGTATTCCATGGACGAGGGGGAACGGATACGCTCCTAGTAGCAATTGTCTCACCAATCTTCAGCAGTAAAGGCGAGATGCAAGGCTATATTTTAGGTGCCATCGATTTAAATGCGTTGGAAAAGTACGTGTCCACAAGAATTTCCGGTGAAGCCAGTTATGCCGTCCTTCTTGATCAGGACAATAATGTAATCGTTCATCCAGATGTGGATACTCGAACGGAAATGGTCAACTTAACCAATTCCCAAATTGTACAAACGATTTCCAAGCAAGAGAACCGGTCTACGAATAGCTTGACCGTCAGAGAGGATAACAGCGGAAAAGAATTTATAACGTACGCTAAAATCCAAGAGCTTGGCTGGACTGTATGGATTGCCAATCCATCCACCTTGATCAACAAGCCGCTAAGAAGTGCAGCGAATACAATTTTATGGTTCATTCCAATTACCGCCTTGTTTGTCATACTGGCGAGTTTCTTTTTAACAAATCGCCTTGAACGGACAATTCGTAATTTGCTGGACACGATAAAAAGCTATACGGCGAGTTATAAGACGAACCATCCCGTAAAACTATCTGAACATATTCAAGGACCTCAAGAAATGACAGATCTGCTTACTCATTTTAATGACATGATGTCTGAAATTGAAGAAAATCGAGTGGAGCTCATGGAGTTGAATACACAACTAGAAGCACGTGTACAAGAGCGGACGGCAAACTTGGAGCAGCGAAATTCAGAATTACAAGCGGTTAACCAGCTGATAACGCCGGTTTCGTCCAAGATGGACTTACCGCATTTCATTCAGTTGTGTCTTCAAAGTATTAAACAGTCCATTTCGTTTAACGTACACATCTGGTTCCGTGAGTTAGCCGTGACAGGAACTAGAATTTACCCAGAAAGCAGTTTACAACAGTATTTAAAGACCAATGTTCAAGGAACGAATCACCATATGGAAACGATTGTACTGGATGGTCTGCCGAACGGATACTTGATTGTGGACTTAGAAGATGGTCAAACCATCAAAGCGAAAGAACAGGCATTTCTTCAAACGTTCTCTCGTTCTCTCGCGATTATGCTGCAAAACAAATTATTGTTTGAACGGTATCGTAATAAGCATGCTGAACTGGATGCGGTTCTCGAAAGTATGTCTGAGGGCGTCATGCTTCTGAATAACGATCACGAAGTCGAGTACGTAAATGAATTCTTCTTGAATGTAATTGACGGAGATGGCACAAACGTCCCCCTTGGGCGCCTGTCTGAAGTTCTTAACCGGATTAATGTTCTGTTTGAAAGTACAGAGGAGGAACTCACTTCATTTTTTGCAGGAGAAGCCAGTGATTTGAAACTTGAATACAAAACAAAATCTGGAAATGCCGATTTTTATATGCTTCATAAATTCTCGGTTATATCAGATGAGAAACAAATCGGTGAGGGACTGCTAATCCGTGATATCACAAAAGAAGAAGAAATCGATACGTTGAAAAACAATTTAATATCTTTAACTTCCCATGAATTTAAAACACCAATTACTAACATTAGAGGAAGTGTTGAAACTTTACTGCGGAATGACGTGGAGTGGGAACCGGACTTTCAGGAGGAATTGTTGGAAGGAGTTCATGAGGACATTGAGCGTATCCAGCACTTAGTTGATGACTGGATGGATATTTCGAAAATCGAATCGGGATCCATGTACATTGAGCGTAATATGGTGCGGGCAGATCACGTTATCGAGAAATCCATCGAACTTGTCCCAATTAGCCTGAAAGAAGAGGCAACTTTGTCGTTCCAAAACAAAGCAGAGGATTATTTATTCTTCTATGCGGACAAAACACGTGTACAACAAGTGCTGGTGAATCTCTTTACAAATGCACTGCGTTATAATGACCACCCTCATAAGAAAATTGATATCACGTTGGAGAAAAAAGACGACTTCTTGACGATTGCAGTCACGGACAATGGCATTGGAATTTCGAAAGAGCATTTACAGAAAATCTTTAATCGTTTTTACCAAGTGGATGTAACTGCAACCCGGCGATCGGGCGGAACAGGCTTAGGATTATCGATTTGCCAAGGGATTATGGAAGCGCATGAAGGCAGAATCGAAGTCGATAGCAAACCTGGAGAAGGCAGTACATTTACACTTTACTTTCCGATACGAAAGGGGTCCTGAAGATGAAACAAAAAATATGTGTCGTAGATGATGAGGCAAAGATTTTGCGTTTCATCTCTGCGAATTTACGATCCGTTGGATACGAAGTGGTGACGGCCGATTCAGGGGAAGAACTGCTGGAGAAGTATGACCTCATTTCACCGGACTTAATATTACTCGATATCATGATGCCGGGAAAAGACGGGTTTTATGTTTTGGAGGAACTGCGCAAGTTTTCTCATACTCCAATTATCATGTTAACCGCTAGAAGTAATCCAAAAGACAAAGTGAATGGGTTAAATCTAGGGGCTGATGATTACCTGACGAAGCCGTTTTCGTTAGACGAGTTATTCGCACGCGTCAACGCGGTTTTGCGCAGAAGTCAGCCGAGCCTTACAGATACCTCTGCGGGTGCATCGTCCGTTGTCCAGACGGGAGCACTGCAAGTCGATGTCGGAGGAAAACGAATTTGGATTGACGATGAAGAATTGAAATTGACGCAAACGGAGTTTTCATTATTGGAGATTCTTACATTGAATCTAGACAAAGTCGTGCAGCATGAATCGCTGCTTTCAGAAGTATGGGGTCCTCAATACCGAGATGATGTCGAGTATCTGCGCGTTGGTATTGCGAGAATCAGACGGAAAATCAAAGAGAGTTTGAAAGAGCCGGAAGAGTACATTGTCACGTACCCGGGTCTTGGATACATGTTGAAAAGTGTTCCCCCTCATAGTGATTAGAATGTATCTGAAAAACCGTCATCAGAACGGACAGAAAACATTCTTTTAGATATTTAATGTTTTGGCAATGTTAGCTGTTTTGATTTTATTCGTCTGCAATGCCAGCTACAGTATTATACAAGTGTAAGGTAAATGATCATTTTACTTAAAGTACCTATTATAAAAAAATTGAGGAGGAACTAACGATGGCGAAACAAATACAACATAATGGCCAGAAAAAAGAACTCATTCCTTATTGGGTCAAAGCCGTTATCGTATTCTTCTTAGGTTGGGTTGCAATTTATGGAACGCGTGCAATCTTAAACCCTGTCATGGATGATATTCAAAATGAATTCAGCTTATCCGCTGGTCAACTTGGTATGATCAGCAGTATCTTCTTCATCGGTTATGCGGGATTGAACATTCCATCCGGTATTCTCGGTGATAAAATCGGTAAAAAGAAAGTGCTTGTACCCGGGATTATTATGTTCGGTATCTTTGCAGCAATTGCAGGATCTATGCCGACATTCTTCTTATTCGTTCTGATGTGGTTAATGGTTGGTGTGTTCCAAGGATTCTATTACGGACCTCAGTATGGTTTATCTTCAGAAGCGATTCCTAAGAAACACATCACAGTCGGTTCAGCAATTATCAACAGTGGTATGGCGTTCGGTCTATCTGCTGGTTACTTCTTATCCAGTTATACAATCGAAGCTGGAATGTCTTGGAGAGCGCCATTCTACATCGTTGCAATCCCGGTCGTAATTATCGGGTTCCTTATGTGGTGGTTAGTTAAAGAAAATCCATACGGTAAGAAAGTTAAAGGCGAACTTGACGAGCAGGGCGAATTCAAGATGAGTTCACTGTTTAAGAATCGTAACTTGCTGATGTCATACATCACAATCTTCTGTGCAATTTATGGATTCTTTGTAGTCGTAACATGGATGCCTTACTACTTGCACAACGCACGCGGAATTGAAGGAAGTGCCATTGCAACTGTATCTTCACTAGTGCCATGGGCAGCTGTACCAGGTTCGATTCTTTTCAGCTGGATTGCTGACCGTCTTGGTAAGCGCCGTCCAGTACTGCTTGTTATGCTTCCACTATCACTGATTTCACTCGTTTCCATCGTTGCATTCGATAACATGTATGTTCTCTATGCAGCACTAATCGGTTACGGAATCTTTGGCAAAATCAGTACAAACCCTGTCTTGGTTGCTGTTGTCGCAGACAACGCGCCTAAAAATGCATATGGTACATCATTCGGTGTGTATAACTTCATCGGAATGTGCGGTTCTATCCTTGCACCATACATCACAGGATTCTTGACTGATATCACAGGAAGTTTGGATATGGGCTTCTACTTTGCAGGAGCACTCCTTGTCGTCGGTACAATCTCTGCTGCTATGATCAAGGAAGATAACAAACCAAATGTAACAGACAAAAAAGCTGTAACTGAATAAGTTGCGCGTGACGGGCTGTCCTCTTAGTGAGGACAGCCTGTTTTTCTAACCTGAAAATCGTATTATGTATTGGAGGCTAAATAAATCTAGCCTGACCGTACTAAGTCGAGAATTGTCTTGAAGTGAACGGATTCGCGCAGGTAAATCGCAGGGGATTTTATTCATCGGATGTTCTAATTTCTTTTCAGTAAAAGCGGACCATGAATGAAGACGGAATCTTTGATATACTAATCTCATGACAACACTTACAGGAAACCAAATCAGTCAACTTCATAGTAATGGTGTGTATACGACACGAGCCGAACATCCCATATTCACGTTGCATTTTTTAACATCTGCAAGTGATAAAGAAAGGCTATTAACCGTTCTTCAAACCGTAAGCCAAAGTCCGAATACGACAGTGGCTGCATCTTTTTTCATGCGTCGTTATGGAATGTTTACAGCTATGCAGCTTTTTCAATTCATTCAATATGAGGAGCTGTGGCGAGGCGGGGATGACGAGTTAACATTCGGAGCCGTTCATGAGTATGGCAATATGACCGTTAGTACGTATCCAGACAGCAAGGGTTGGATAGGTGTCCCGATTAAAGACGCTGCGGACGTCGTTCGGAATCTGCTTGTCCAAATCCAGATGGTGATTGAGGCTCTTAGGTCGGCAGCTTCGATTTCTGCGAATGTGCTGTGGGAAAACGTATTTGGCTTCTGGCTTTGGCAGTTTCACGTCATGCTGAATGATCCAACATGTTCAGACGAAGCTAGAATTGTTTTCAATCATCTTAAGGACAATTCGTTTTGGAATGGAATTTCTTCGCACTCACGATTTTCCTCTTATTTGAATGGAAGTGAACCTGCAGATTTACTAAACACAACTGTGAGAAAAACTTGTTGCCTTTCAAAAGACGTTCCAGGACTGATGCAATGTGGATTCTGTCCGCTGAAAGTGTAAAACGTTCCTCATTTTGACCGAAATGCTAAATAGGATTGCTTCATTGAGTACAGGGCGCCCATAGCTGCACCGCTATAGAAAAACCCCATAAAGATACCCGCGGAAAGACTATGAGGATGACTGATGAAAATGGATAAAATGAGGGCAACCATCGTTGCAACTGTAGAAAGCCATGTTGGCCGGACTCGGAAAACCCATTTAGCAATTAGAACAACAACAAATGTCACAGGGACCGCCCAAAATGCATCCCATATATTGGTGTGAATCGTTGGAAACTCCGTCAGCATAATGATCACTCCTTTTACTGCGTAGTGTGGAAACTTTTGTGAAAGACTATACATAGACGGGAGCCATGAAAAATGTCGATGCAACAACCAATGAAAGTCAGAGCACGCGGTATTCAGATTGGCACACTTTCTACGGGGAAAAACAACTGTATTACGGATGTTGCCAATGT
>JARIBI010000041.1 GCA_029257435.1 Sporosarcina sp.
GTACGCCTGTGTAGTTGAAAAAGTCGCCGCATGATGGGCAATGTCTTAGTTCTGCCATATTGAGTTCCTCCTAGAATCATTTCTGAATGGATCGTATGAGTGTTACTGCTTCTACCCGTGCGGCGCCAGCTTGTTTCAAGACGGCGGCTGCTTGGCGCAGTGTTGTTCCTGTTGTATAGATGTCATCTACCAGTCGATAGGTGATTGGTTGAACTGCTGCACCTGGCACTAATTCAAATAAATTCTCCATATCGAGTCGTTCTTGTTTCGATTTTTCTCCCATGACACTCGTCGTTGTTTTGTTGAGCAGTTGAATGTAAGGTCGCTTCGCTTCTTCTAATAACGTTTCAACGTGTGAAAATGTGCGAAGCCGTGCACGTTCGGGATGAATAGGTATCGGGACGATGATGTCTTTGTTTGAAAATGACTGTCGCAGTTCCTTTGCAAACACTTGTGCAAGTGCAACGTCTTGCAGGAACTTGTATTGATGTAGCCAATCCAGCATGGCGTCGTCATACTCGTAAAGAGAATGAACGGAATCCAATACGTCGCCTTCTTCCTTTATGTCGGCACGAACGAAGCGTTTTGAACAGTCGTCACAAAGAGTCTTTTTCTTTTCCAGTCCGAAGAACGATTGCCAAGAAGCGACTTCTGAGATTGGTTTCATACAGAGTAAGCATGGATTCACTTCGCATCGCCTCCTGTGTTTAATCGCTCGATTTCCCGGCGTGCGCTGTCCATCGCGTAACTGATACCGTTGTGGAATAAGACGAAATCGCCTGACGGATGGTTCACGTTGCGTCCGACACGTCCTCCGATTTGGACGAGAGCGCCTTTGTCGAAGATGGATTGTTCCGCTCCAACAACCGCCACTTGGACGTTTTTGATAGTAATGCCGCGCTCTAGAATAGTGGTTGTGAGTAAACCAGGTATCTTCCCTGCACGCAGGTCTTGGACGTGCTGTTTACGATTGGGATGCGCGGAATGGACGGCTCGAATTCGATCGTCTAAGTGTCGGAACGCTTTTTCTGCTTTCATCATTAATTCAATTTCATGAAAGAATACCAGGAATGGTTCGTTGAGTTCGAGCCGTTTTGTGATCCATTTCTCGAGAGCTTTTGGGAGTTTTCCGTTAGTTAACTGTTTGGAGTAGTTCCAGAGTGGTTCGTTTCGTGGTCCTGGCAGTGGATGGCCGTGATAGCGTCGAAAAATGGTCGATACCGCACCTGTTTTCTTGAATTCCGTGAGAAGTTTGTCTGACGGTGTTGCGGTGACAAAATGGATTGGTGCTTCTGGTTTCGAAGCTTTTCGAACAGCTTGTTGCAGTGTTTTCTCCGCTGTATATGGAAAGGCATCGGCTTCATCGACAAAAATCGCATCGAATGCTTGCCGGAATCTGTAGAGCTGGTGAGTGGTCGCTAAAATGAGCTGGGCGTCAAATGCTGTAACGTCCGCTCCGCCATATAGCGCTTCTAGCTTTGTGGATGGAAATGCGGCACGCAGCCTTGGTTCAAGTTCCAAGATCACGTCAACTCTAGGTGCTGCGATACAGACACGTTTTCCCGCTGTCAGCAGCTTATGAATCGGTTCAAATAAGATTTCCGTCTTTCCCGATCCACACACCGCGTGAATAAGATGTGGACGAGCTAGCATAGTACTTTCATACAGTTCTTCAGATGCCTGCTTCTGATGTTTCGTCAATGTGCCTTCCCACGCAAGTGCGTGTTCGATCGGATATTCAGTTTTCGGTCCGTTCCAAACAATTAGTTCCGTACAAACGGATACCCTTCCCATTTGCAGGCAGTTGCGGCAATACGCGCACGGACCTACACAACGTAAACAATAGAAAGTGGTAAATAACTGTGGGTCTTCATTTTCACAACGTGCACATTTGCATTGAAGCTGACCAAAAAGCCCTTTTTTCATCGTAACGCCAGGAATTGTTTCGATCATACCGTTTTCAATGTGTTCATTAATTAACTCCACAGAAAAAGGGGTGTGCTGACGCAACCAAATGCGACCGTCCAGAAAATCTCTGACG
Source organism: Sporosarcina sp. (assembly GCA_029257435.1). Classification (GTDB taxonomy): domain Bacteria; phylum Bacillota; class Bacilli; order Bacillales_A; family Planococcaceae; genus Sporosarcina. The sequence continues at coordinate 2,042 of JARIBI010000041.1, forward strand.
GCCGGATCGAATGGTTTGTTCATCCGCACACCCCCTGCTGTTTAGTTGTTCATTTTTCGTTTGACCCAGCCGAGTCCCATCGCACCTTCACCAAGGTGAGTACCGATAACAGGACCGAAATGGCTGATGGTAAATTTGACGTTTGGGAGACGTTCGCTCAATTCTTCTAGCCAGAGTTCTGCTTCTTTTGGTTGATTGCCATGAATGATCGAGGCTTCCAGCGGCATTTCCGCTGCGTCTTCCGCCAGTAAATCTGCAATCCGCTTCATCGCTTTTTTACGTGTGCGAATTTTCTCGAAGGGCACAATCACTTTATCGACAAAATGCAAGATGGGTTTCACTTGTAATAGTCCGCCAATCAATGCCTGCGCGCTGGATAGTCTGCCGCCGCGCTGCAAGTGTGATAGATCATCAACCATGAAGTATGCACGCATCGTTTGCTTCATCTCAGCGAGTTCGCTCATAATGTCATCCATCGATGCTCCTGCCTGCGCCAGTTCCGCTGCGCGAATCG
>JARIBI010000236.1 GCA_029257435.1 Sporosarcina sp.
TTCATCAAAAATATCGTCAAGACACTGTTGAGCAATGGAATGCATATCCATGGTCAAAATACAGCCCTCTATCGGTTCAAAGTATCGTTTACGGAGATAAAGTCATATCTAATGTAAATGGTGAAAAGGATTACTGGAATGGTTCAACTGGGAAAGCATATATTGCAAATGGTGAAATTGGTATTATGGCAGGTTACCCAGGTCACTATGGCAAAAATGATAAGAATTCTACTTGGTATAAATTCCGTTTTGGCTCATTTGAAGGAAAACTATTTTCATATACTAAATCAGATTTTGGTAGAGATAACAGTGATTCTAAACTAGAACTTGCATATGCTCTTACTGTTCATAAATCTCAGGGTTCTGGTTATGGCAAAACCATAGTAGTCATAAATGGCAAAAGTTCATTTGTTACAAAAGAACTTTTGTATACCGCGTTTACTCGTCAAAGAGAAAAACTAATTGTATTGAGTGATTTATCAATTCAAGAATTAGTTCAGTATGCGAATGACTGGTATTCGGATACTAAACAACGATATACAGACTTATTTGAAATTCCCAATATCATTGTGATAGAGTCTGGTAAACAAAAACGCTGCTTTGAAGAAAAGTTGATCCATAAAACGATTCGTGGTGAAATGGTAAGATCAAAGTCCGAAGTAATTGTGGCTAACATACTCGATAAGATGAAAATCGAGTATTCCTATGAAGAACCAATAGATGTCAATGGTAAAACCTATATTCCTGATTTTACTATACGCTATCAAGGCAAAACTGCTTATTTAGAGCATCTTGGAATGCTAAGAAATAAATCATATAAAAAGAGCTGGGATAAGAAAAAAGCTAATTATGAAAGTGTAGGAATTTCAGAAGTTCTCGGGAATTTGATAATTACAGAGGATGGATTAGATGGAAGTTTGGATGCAATGCTAATAGAGAGTAAAATACAAAAATGGAAAAAGGGTTGATTTATTCCCGCGAATAAAAGCTAATTCAAAATGCCACGCTCTTATTTTTCTAAGAACGTGGCATCGTTTTTGTTTTCTGTTTTGAACAGTTGTCTCAACTAATTTTAAACACTTTGCACATTGGTCCAGTGCCTGACTCAGTTCTTCATTTTTTAAGTGTGAAGTACCTGGACTGTAAACGATTCGGAACAGTGTTTGAATTGCATGTGGTCCAGGTACCTAAATAAAGAAGAGATTGGCAACCAATATGGGAAAACATACGCACAAGTTGTGTTGCGTTACAACATTGAACGCGATGTAATCGTTATTCCTAAGTCTCATAATAAAGAGCACCAAGCACAAAGTTTAGCGATTTTTGACTTTGAACTCACTGCAAACGATCGTGAACGAATTAGCAAATTATAAGAATCTAGTTAGATTTGATGAAAAACTCCACAGTGCAATTCTTGCTGTGGTATTTTTCTATGCGGATTGTTAGTGTCGAGTAAAGATATAAATATTAGCTGCCTCTGCACTACACAATTCCAGAACGGTTCTGAACAGTGTTCGAGTTGTGCGGTACACAAGCAAGCCTTAAAAATGATACTGAAGAAGCTACTTACACTTCCAGCCCCGCAATACCAAATCCTCCAGGACCGGAATGCGTCGAGATCATCGGTCCAGCCTCAATCCACATACTATTCTCGAATCCTTGTTCCATCGCAATTTCATCGACTCGTTGTTTGATCGTCTCACTGAGTCCAATCGAATAAATGAAATAGATTTGCTGTCTGTCGATGTTGTATTGCTGTAGATAATCATGAACCAGACGTTCAGTGACCTTCTCCATCTTACCGCGGTATTTCCTAGTCGACATAAGCTTACCGTCCACTAATTCAATACACGGCTTGATCTTCAGCAACGCACCGCCAAGATACGCCATGTTGCTGACCCGTCCGCCAGCCCGCAGAAAGTCCAGGCTGCCGGGAAGAAAGGCCAGTCTTGACTTCGGAACCTTAGTCTCAATCATCTCCACCAGACGTACCGGATCGATGTCAGGATCTTCTACGAGCAAGGCAGCCGCATACATCACAACTGCAGTCAATCCGCCCGTGACGTTCAACGCATCAAGTAAATAAATATCCTCTACATCCTCCGCAGCCGTCAACGCATTCTCATAGGAAACAGACGCTTT
>JARIBI010000152.1 GCA_029257435.1 Sporosarcina sp.
TGAACTACAGGATTATGTAAATTGGTTCAACCGGGTTCGAATTCACGGAACGCTGGATTACCTAACGCCTATTGAGTACCGACTAGGGACCTTATAAAAATTGTCCGATTTAGTGTTGACAAGCCAGTCTGAATTGCATGTGGTCCAGGTACCTAAATTCAAATCTATATGTCGTAGATGAAGCGAACAAGAAAATGAAGTTTTTTTATTCAAATAATGCTTTTGAGAACTTTGTTTATTCTGTTTCTGAAGAGTACGATTTTAGAGATATCCTTGAATCCGAAGTGTTAATAGATGGAGAAACTATTAGCAAAACATCCAGGGGAAGTCAGATTGGAGGTGCACTATTAGAGGGTGTTTTAGCAGGTGGTGTGGGAGTGATAAGAGGTCTTTCTTCTCCGACAACAACAAAAGATACAATCAGTAGTATCCAATTGAGGCTAACGGTGAAGAATATTAAAGAACCCATTAGACAAATAAAACTATTTCAATCTGAATTCCCCCTAAGTAAAGACCATGAAACAATTAAATTCTAGGAGGGTATTGCAATGGAATGGCATGGTATATTCAAAGTTATTATTAATAAAGCAGATAAGATGTAAAATAACGTACCTGGACCGCATACAATTCCAAATAGTTTCCGAGTTGTATGCGGTCCAGGTACCGATTAAGTTAATCACCTCATCTTAATTATCGGAACAAATAGATTGCTTCTGTACTACAGGATACGTAAAGTTATAAATATAGTATAGGAGTGGATACATTGAAGAATATCACATTAAATAATGGCATCGTTATGCCGATCATTGGAAGTGGCACCAATACGTACGGGAAAGAAGGAAACGAGTATGTAGGTGCTTTAAGAGGAGACACGCAAGAAGTCGACTGGGCTATTGAAAATGGGTACCGTCATTTTGACACTGCTCAAGTCTATAATAATGAAGAAGTACTTGGAGTGGGGATTGCGAAATCTTCTCTGCCGCGTGAAGATTTCTTTATTACGACAAAGCTAAATACATTCAAAGGATTTGCTGGTGCAGACTGGGCTCATGCTGAAATTGAAAAGAGTTTAGAGAAACTGCAAACAGATACAATCGATCTATTTCTTCTCCACAGTCCTTGGGATAATCCTGATGAAATGTTGGAAGCGTGGGGAATTTTAGAAGACTATTATCAGCGCGGCGTGTTTAAGGCAATTGGCGTTTCGAACATTAAAGAAGCTGACCTAGATGTACTTCTTGAAAATGGGACTGTGCGACCCGCGGTAAATCAAATAAAGTCTCAGATTGGTACTTGGAATGACGCGTTGATTGCGTATAACAAAAAGAATACTATTGAAACTGTTGCCTGGTCGCCGCTCGGTGGTATCGATGAAAAAGCTAAACAGATTTTAGAAGAGATTGGTAACCAATATGGGAAAACATACGCACAAGTTGTGTTGCGTTATAACATTGAGCGCGATGTAATCGTTATTCCTAAATCTCATAATAAAGAGCGCCAAGCACAAAGTCTAGCGATTTTTGACTTTGAACTCACTGCAAACGATCGTGAACGGATTAGCAAATTGTAAGAATCTCGTTAGATTAGATGAAAAACTCCACAGTGGCAATGCCAACTGTGGGGTTTTTCATATACGTATGTTAGTGTCGAGCAAAGATATAAGTATTAGCTGTGCACAACACAACTCTGAAACGATTCTGAATAGTTTTCGAGTTATGCGGTACAAAGGCAACCCAAAATGAGTGAGATTTTATGCTGAAGCAGCCACTTACACTTCCAGCCCCGCAATACCAAATCCTCCAGGACCGGAATGCGTCGAGATCATCGCTCCAGCCTCAATCCACATACTAGTCTCGAATCCTTGTTCCATCGCAATTTCATCGATCCGTTGTTTGATTGTCTCACTGAGTCCAATCGAATAAATGAAATAGATTTGCTGTCTGTCGATGTTGTATTGCTGTAGATAATCATGAAACAGACTTTCGGTGACTTTCTCCATCTTACCGCGGTATTTCCTAGTCGACGTTAGCTTACCGTCCACTAATTCAATACACGGCTTGATCTTTAGCAACGCGCCGCCAAGATACGCCATATTGCTGACCCGTCCGCCAGCCCGCAGAAAGTCCAGGCTGCCGGGAAGGAAGGCCAGTCGTGACTTCGGAACCTTAGCCTCAATCATCTCCACCAGACGTACAGGATCGATGTCAGGCTCTTCCTCGAGCAAGGCAGCCGCATACATCACAACTGCAGTCAATCCGCCCGTGACGTTCAACGCATCAAGTAAATAAATATCCTCTACATCCTCCGCAGCCGTCAACGCATTCTCATAGGAAACAGACGCTTT
>JARIBI010000035.1 GCA_029257435.1 Sporosarcina sp.
ATAAGCATCTGGCCATATGGTCATCGACCAAAATGTATAAGCTAAGGCTGTCATTGTGAGTATAATTGCGAGTACAAATTCCATAACACTGATAGTTGCTTGATTCATAGGAATGGCGGGAGGCAGCCAGCTGGCTCCCCCCTATCCTCCTTCTTTAAGATGGTATCATCTTATTTTTGTTCGAAGATGAGTGCGCGAATAACCGAGTTTTTGTCACGTTTTACACTTGCTTTAAACATTCCGCTCGGGTTGATATATTCATTGTTTGTAGAATTGTTCACATTCGTTGTATCGGCTCCACCGGTTGTCACTAAAGAATCTGCAGCGAAAGAGTTATAGTACCATGTTGAAGTTCCTTTGCCTGTTGTTACTTGAATTGCAATGTTTTTCGCATCTCCTTCACCTTTAAACTTACGAAGTGCATTCACAACTTGTGAACCGGAAATCGTCGTATTGTCATAGATCAAATACTTTTGGTCTTTCAATTCTGTTGTAGATGCACTGAAATCAGTTGTTGCAACTTTCGCTGCCTCGGTTGCTGGACTGAATACGTTTACTGCGATACCGATGATTGCTAGTACTAAGAAAAGTGCTGCTCCAAACTTTAACGCTGTGGATACTGTACCTGACATAAATATCTCCCCTTTAGCTTTTTTTTATTTGCTTAATGTATCTTGAGTAAATTTGATTAAACGAATTACAGAGTTAGTATCACGTTCAACTGTTGCTTTAAACATACCGCTTGGATTAATAAACTCTTTACTTGTGGAATCATTCACCTTGGTAGTTTTTGCTCCTTCTGCTGAACTTGGAGTGACTGTGTCACCGGAAAATGTTCCGAAATACGATTTACCACCGTTCGTGCCTGTTATTACTTCTACAGCAATGTTTCCAGCTTCGCCTTCTGCTTGAAACTTACGAAGTGCATTCACAACCTGTGAACCGGAAATCGTTGTATTATCGTAGATCAAATACTTTTGGTCTTTCAATTCTGTCGTGGAAGCACTGAAATCAGTCGTTGCGACTTTAGCCGCCTCGGTTGCTGGACTAAATACGTTTACCGCAATTCCGATAATCGCTAGTACTAAGAATAATGCTGCTCCGAACTTTAGTGCTGTGGATACTGTACCTGACATAAATATCTCTCCTTTAAATATGGTTTTAACTTGGACTTACACGGGTTGAACAGGCATCACTTCTTTCAAGGAACAATATTATTGAATCTTTGTCAGCATATCTTGAGACTCGACAACACTTAGATAAATAAGTGGACCGACTAGATATAAGAATGTGAGGACAACAATTGGGAACATTCCTAGTAGTTCCGCCCAGTTAGTCTTTTCAGCGATAGACCGCGTATTAGACTCTTTGCGCTGTTCCATCATATATTCTCGTTCTATGTCGATATCATCAAACGCTTCTTTTAATGAAACTCGGACTAGAGATAGTTTTAATCGCTCTACGATTTGTTGAAATGGCTCAAATGCCACCGTTTCAGTTAAACGGTCTAATGCTTCTTCTGGACCGGAATCATAGACTGCGATTGATGCAGATATAGGAGTGCGGAATACAACGCTGAATCGCTCCATCCATTCAAGAATGGTGTACACGCTCATTCGTTCAAAATCACGGAGAATTGATATTAGAATCAAATGTTGATGAACTTCATTCTCCATATCTTTTTGTCGAAGATACCGCTGGAAATAAAGTGTCCATACAGGAATGAACCAAACAACGACTGCAAATAGCAGAGCATACAATACTTCCCACCATTTCAGAAATGCATTCTGAACGCCCTGCCACTTTTCTACAATGCGTTCCATCGCTTGTTTTACCTTACGATCGTTTACATCTTCAGCTCCTAGTTGGTTTGCAATATAAAGTTGCAAGGACTCGGGGGTGACAACGTCCATCTCTTGAATTGCTTCAATCACATCACGGTCAAATTGTGTTGTCTTTTGAAATTCTGCAACATCATCATCTGTTAGATTTCCAGCAAACATAGAGATCGGCACGACTGAGTAAAGGATGGACTTCTCTTCGCGTGAGTGTGCGAATACGAAACCGCCAACTAAGATAAAGAAGGCTGCAACGGTAAGAATCATCCGATGCATTGTGAGCCATTCAATTTTTAATGGCGAATTGGTTTCTTTCAATAATTCTGTGAGTTTAAAGTATTGCTTTGAGAACTTGGCTGGTGTAAATGCACGTACAATTGGTTGTGCAAAGGGAACTTTATTTAGAATCCATTCTTCCCACTTAACACGTTTCTCTTTAGAGTGATAGGTTGCTTCATTGTTTTCGCGCATCTTCCGAATCAATAGATAGGAGACGAGCGAAACGGTATATACAATAACTTCTGCAAGAAAGCCAATTCTTGATTCATAGAATTTCTGCATAATTGGAAAATACTCGTTCGCCCAAATCTGCAAAGGTAGAGCGAAGAAGACTGGTACTAGGGCAAGTACACTTATCCCCCTCATGGCATAGGCCAATTTAGAACGGTATAAGATTTCAGTATTCAACTCTTGATTGACTGCGCTTAGACCTCGTAAGAACGCACTCCCCTTATCATTGAATACGTCCCCTTGATCTTTAACTAAGACTGATAGCCCCGCGATGATCTTAAGAAAACGAGAAGGTGCAACATCCTCATAAGCTGCTAATTCTTTTTCAGGTTCTGCACTCGTCAAAATCTTGTAAATCCGATCTGCTTGGATCTTCATCTCAGGACCGACTTGTTGAATTGCATCATATACGGCTTCATCAACCATTTTAGTTTGTTGGTAGTAGAAACGAACACGGTTATTAAACATTTTCAATTGATTCAATAATCGAACCTCAACTCGATACACAAACACATCTAGGATAATGCCGGTCGTGAAAATTATGCCAAGAAGAACCCAGAAGACGACTAACCAAGATGGACGTATGAGAAGAACAACTATTGTGATGGATAAGATGAATGCAACGATAGTAAAAGCGATTCGCATGACTTCGCGACGAATTGTGTATTCATCGTAGACTGCTAACGTTTCTAACCGTCCTCTAATTCGTGCGATCCCTTTACCGATAATTGGCATACGGCTTGTTTTGTTGTAAGCCTGTTGTGCAAAAAGATTAAATCTTGCGGAATGACTTCTTTTCGGTTTACCGAAATCAAACGGGTCCACGTTGTCATTTTTAGCTTCTTTTTTCTTTGCCATATATAAAATCGTTACGATAATTAGAAATCCTAGAATGGCAAAAAGTGAGAGCCATTGACTCATGCTACATTCCCCCAAACGCTCTGAATGAATGAACGGAATTGTTCGCGTTCTTCAGGCGATAGCTGCGCTTCGATCTCTGCAGTTCGTTCAGCACTCATAGGCTCACTAGCAACATATTCTCCATCTACATATTCAACAAGATTACGAGCGACATAATGACGCTTTTGCGTCTGTTGACGGAAGTAGTTGGTAGCGACTGTGTACAATACATCGAGCTTGTCCTCTTTTGTAGAAACCTTTTTGTCTGCAAGAACATCAGTTGGTTCAAAACTAACCGGAATACATTCTGTAATACGTTCAATGTACTTGGAACCGTCATAATTCTGTCCTAAGTGAACATTGAATTCGAGAACACTCACTACTTGTTGCTCCGCAATCGATTCGTTACTGAACATTCCTACTTTGAGTAGGGAGTTACGGAGAGATTCAACAAGAAGGTCAAATGTTTTGGCGTGGTGTGTAAATAACGTAAACAAACTCGCTACTTGTGCAGTTTGGATCATCCATGCCGCCACGTTGTCAGTTGCAACCTCACCCACGATGTTTACGGCGCCATCGGTTTTCTTTTGTAAGTCGAGCCCGTCTTGCCCACTCATAGTGTCTGTTTCTTGGAAAGTTAAAATGTTGCGATCCGGATAAATTGAACGTAAATTCAATTCAAAACTCGTCTCTTGAATCCGTAGATTCAATGATTTGTGTATGTGTTCAATCAATGCTGTTAAGAGTGTCGTTTTACCACTGAACTGTTGTCCAGTAGCTGCTGTCACGCGATTTCCCTTCATCAAGAACTTTAATAGCTTAATAGGAATTTCTGCATTAGGCTGTCGGTATAACTGCTCAAGCTCCAGTTTTCCTTTGTCATACTTTTTCCGGATGAAGAACGCCCAGGATTCAGAGAACTTCGGACGAACTACTGTGACCCGCGATCCATCGTGCATTTCATTAATAATGTATGGACGTGATTCAGACAATTGCCCTGGGAAGTTATACTTGTAAACATTTTGCACAACGCGGCGTAATTCAGCTTCATGGTTGAATTTCAAGAACGAGAAGTGAATTGTTTTGCCCGCATACATCACCCAAACACTATTGAGTCCTGATTTTGCAGATCCGAAGGATGAAATCGTTTGTTCTTCATCATCTAAATTCTCCATACGTGATGGAAGTCCAGAAACACCACCGGATACTCCATCAATTGTCATATCGCGAATATCATCAATCACACCAAAACCTTTAAATTGGCTGTAGATACGTTGAACAATCACTCGCAACTTATCTTCTAGCGTCAAATAGTTGACCGTCTTTTTGTAAATGGCGCGAATATCTGCTTCATCAATCCGATAACTTCCGTCAAACTTTGGAGCATCCAGATTGTATGTATCGATTAATTCTCCTAGATACCCTGGACCGGTTTCCTTCCGTCCTAAGTACAGGAGGATATCGAATTGTTCTCTAGCAGTTAATTGACTTGGCGTATCGAACGGCATAATCCAATTGATATTCACTTCATCCAGTCCATACTCTTTATCGAGCATGTCAAAAATTAATTCACGGATATAAGTTTTGGAACCGTAATCCCCTGTATTGCAACTCTTTAGGGCATCTTTCAATTCTTGGCGGCGACGTGATTGACGCTTGAAATCCTCTTCAGACAGACCCAAATTGTACAAGTTCATTGTGGAAAGCTCTGTTAACTTGGTTTCTACATAGCTTTCAACAGCTTGAAGGGTAAAGCGCTCACGGTTTTCATTTTTGTTTTCAATCTTACGTTTATTGCCTTGTACTACCCGCCATCCTATAACGGTTAGTACACCGCTAATAAGAATAATTATGATGGTTACATTCAGAAGCATACTCACGCTTCTTCACGCTCCGCCCCTTTAAAACCTAACTCTTTCAAGACAGCTTCATTAATCTTTCTAACAGAGTTCAATAACGAAAAGGCAGGATCACCCTTTTGCGATTTATTGGAACGAACAAAGTACTCAGAAACCGTTTCCTGATTTGCCGCATCGCGGAAACCAGTTGTATACGGAATGGAATACATCGGTACTTGAATTTTGAATTGACGCTTGATATTTCGTAATGAATATCCCGCATCGGCATCGTATTGACTTAGAATGATGAAGTACCGTTTCCCCTCTAGTTCCGCTGGCATACCTTTTTCGCTAAAGAACTGCTCTAAAATGTACTTATTTTGCGGTAAATGTACGAGAATCAGATCCGCTTGCTTCATCATTTCACATGTTCGTACATTGGCTGTTCCTGAGTGAGCGTCAATCCATAAGAAGTCATATTGTTGAGCTGCTGCTTTCAATATGGGTTGAATGAGACGTTCTGTCTCTTCGCCATCGTAGGAATCTCGGTTAGCAGGAAGAAAATCTAAGCTAGATTTATAAATAGTCTCTGTGTAATCCGAAACTGCTTCAGGTTTTAGCAACTTACTCTTAACTAATCGCTCCAATGCTAATACTCCACTATCCCTGAAACCACTTTTTTCACCTTTTCGATACATCGTTTCCATTGTAGAAAACGAGGCTTGGGTGTGGGTGAGTAGGGATCGGTATGGCTGTTCTAGAGCAAAGATGGAAGCTAGTGCTACTGTATTAGAAGTAGTAGCACCTTGTCCGTGAATTGGTGACCAATTTACAATGATATTTCCCATAGGTTGTTCTCCTTTCTGCCGTAAGGCCTATACGTGACTACTTTCAACTACATGCTTCCTCTGTCTCTTAAAAGCACTTTTGAAAAAAGATTTACGGACAGCGTCCGAAACATCTTTCGTGTGAACACCATACAAGTCAGAAATAATTTCGCTTAATAGCTCTTTATATTGTCTGTTTAGTTGTTTGAAAGGAATGATTTGGTCATGTTGCATACGTAAACGCAATACATCCGCCATATCGTCAGGCTCAACCAGGTAATTCATAGACTTCCATAACACGTCTTGATTCAGTAACGTTTCAAAGTACGATTCATTCATACGGTAATTAGATTCAAAAGTGATCCGTTTCAATTCAGACGTTCCAGTCACTTCAAAAAGCTTGTGTAGCAATTCAACGTCTAAACTTTGGTGTGCTCGGTGGAAGTCACCGATGTAAAAACGTTCATCAAACACCGGCCAATCCTGTTCGAGCATTTCCTTTGAATCCATATCAAGTAGAACCACATCATAATCCGTCATTGTTTCATCAGCTGCTGCCAACTGTTTTTCAACGGCCAACCAATTTGTAGCACCACATAATATGTCGATACCTTGGAAATCGAATACTTGTTGAGTATCGGTATAGCGTGTATAACTGTGGCGGTACCATTCATTTTTCGTGCTATCTACAATCAAAACTCGTTTATTCATTGTGTCGAGTACATGAGCAAAATATAAAACAAAGTCAGACTTATCACGAGTGCCAACGAAGTGAATCGTTTTTAAGTTCTGTGATGTTGGTATCATTTCGCATCCGCTCCTTCATTAGTCTCTCCAATCAAGTCGTCTTGGTTGGGTTGGTCAAACTGATTAGTTGCATTCAACTCACGCTCTGCATCATCTTGTTCACGTTTACTGTCCGATTGACTTTGACCTTGTCTAAGTTTCTGACGCGTTTCATCATCAATTGCATTTAACCCTGCATCTAAACGCTGGCGGTTCTGTTTTTCTAAATTCAGTTGAGCGATGTTCACGATATTTGGAGAACTTTTGATAAGTTCCAATACGTTTGATTTAACTGGGTATGTGAGCATTGAAGCATCTTGCATTGGACCATCGACATAAGGCATTGCATAGATCTTCGCTTCTTCAACGAAAGCATCTACGATAGCAGAGCTCATGGTCAGTTGTTCTCCTTCATTCATGTTCACCCACATAGTCAGACCGTTTACTTCTTTAACCTTTTTCTTAGAGAGGAAGATAAAGTCATCGCCATTCGGGAATTGAATACGAATATCGACGAAATCATCATTCTTTAACTTAGTTGGCAATTCGATAAAGGAATATTCTCCTTCACGTACATCATCACTAATCGGTTCATCTTCATAAAGCATCGTTTCTACAAGTACTGTTTTTGCTTTCATATCCGCACGAGCGTAACGGTCTGTACTGCTAAGTGATACCGCTTCGATTGTATCTTGTGACTTGGCTGCTGCCGGAAGCGTAACTTGTTCAACCATTTCCTGTGTAATGATTTCGCCACGCTCAACATCTTGTTTCAAAGCCCAACCTTTTTCATTTTGTGCGACTGTCTCATTCAGTACCGATAATTCAGCACGATATTTGTCACGGAGTTTGATTTCTCGTTCTTGTGATTTGGTATAGAAGAAGTACCCCGCTACTGTAGATAGAATCAACATAATACTGGCACCGATAACTCCTGCCCAAAGCAATTTTTTTGTTCTTAATCGAATATTCACGTACACGTTCCTCCCTTTTCCTTTGAAACAAAATGACAACCTCTATTGCAACAACACGAACGCACCAATAACGACAGCGGTAATAACAGCACTTGCAACACTCGCAGCAACGATTGTGCGTTTCGCTGTATTACGCAACGGTTCTTTTAGAAACCCATTCAGAAGAGTCCGGACAGCGTCTTCTGTCTCACCATCCACCTTGTAAGGATTAGGTGAAGATGGAAACGGAATGAATCTCAAGTCCGGCAACCGTTCCTCCATGCTTTTCACATTGGCTCGGTCCGCAAATGGTAAAACGAATGAATAATGCTCGTAATCTGCAACCTTCTTACAAAAATCATCCGTCCAATGTTGTTTCCATTCAAATGCAGAGGTAAGTAGGACTCGTACATGGGCTCTTAAAAACTCTTGATAGTAGGAAGTTTCTTCGATATCTCCTATATCCAGTACTACATATTCATAAGTGGCCATGATCTCACCCAACCGAATGTCCTCTCGGTATTTATAGTGTTCAATACCGTCATACTCGAATACGGATTGATTACGTATATACTGCTGTTCTCCCTCATATAAAGCATGAATTCGCTCGAAGTCTTCACTCGTATTCACTTCAATCAAAGCAACGCTGTGACCTTGGTGTTGGAGGAATGATGCAATTGACATTGAGGTATGGGTTGCCCCTAAGTGTGGTTTAGCTCCCGCCACCGCGACCACTACCGTCCCGATAACGGCTGAACGTTGGTATACCTCTTTCGGAATCGGCATTAAGTCTAAAAAGTCGCCCAACTCGTCTGTTTTCACTTTTGGTTCTTTTATCGCCTTTGGTTTAGGGGGCCGATTTTCTCGATTTTCAGCAGATTGCTGTCTTCGTTGTTCGTTCCAATCTACTCCGGCATCAACGACGGATTTAGCCTTCGTCGAGAAGTGGGATAGGAGTTGTTTAGCTCGTTCTTCTTTTGAGACACTATTACTCTCTTCAGCCGAGGATTCTTCATCTATAGATTCTGACTCACCCTCAACGTCTTCATCCACACTTTCCAACTCCAAAGTCCCGATTCCAAATTTGGAAACGTTCGCGTAACGAGGAGGTTCTTGTAGCTGTTCAATCAACATTTGAGCAGGAATGATTCGTGAATTGAAGATATCTAGAACATTTCGCGCAACAAGTGCTGCAAGAAACGGATCACTCCGTTCTCGTTCACATAAGTAGACAACTCGTAAGTTCCCGTCGTATATGGAGCGCCATTGTTCTATCAAGGAGAGCATTTCTGCTTCATTGTCTTGTTGAGTGGCGGTATCGCTTGGTAAGTAGACGTCATGAAGGACAACCGTAGAAGGTTGTTCCGATTCGATAATCTCATTCAGGTAATTCCGATGTAGAACCTCGTTTTCATTAACATCAAGCCCGCCCTGGATGAAATTCTTGCGTAAGATTTCCGTAAAGTCGCGATCGCCTATGGCCAATAGAAAAGACATTCGGTCTCTCCCTTCCGTATTAACATAAAAAAACCCCAATCTATAGAAACAACAAAAAGTGTTGTTTTCATAGATTGGGGTTTTCCCATTAATCAGTTATGTAATTAGGGCTGGAACGTTAGTTTTCCGACTAACGCCCCAGGTTCTTTCCAAAAGTAAAAACTCTTGGAAAGGGTGTAAAGACAATTTACCATGAGGCAAGAATTGTGTCAACAAGACAGTGGCTTATCTTTTTCTCGGTCGTTCATGGCTTTCTGTACGCTCTGGTGGTTCCTTTTTACGGAAGACTGCTAAACGAATACGCCGAATCCCTTCTTTGCTTACTTCTGCAAACGCATCCTGTAAACCTGTCTTTTCATCGAACCATTCGTCTATCAATAGCCAAATCATAAAAGGATACGTGTGTAAGCGTAGCTGTTCCTGAAGGAACTTTGCCATGCTTACTGAGGATACAGAAATCACAACTACCTGTTGCATGGGGTTGGCTGTGAAACCATCAATTAGGATTTTCCCTTGCCTGTCGTGAATGTAACGGAACTCCGCAAGTCGCATTTGCAAATACCCTACAAAGTTCTGTGACATTTGAGCACGATCAATCAAGAATTGAAGTTCTCCCTTTTCGGTTTCCAATCGCATAGCAGCAAAAGGCTTTTTGTATTTAGACAAGCCTCCCACAAACGGATGCCACGTCCACCCTCGCACACTGCCGGATTCAACAGCTAAACACCGAACTTCATTCATGGCAACGTAGCGTTGAACCGCCATCGAGTCTTGACGCCAGGAATCTGACGTAGCAAAGTTAGACTCGTTGTATAAGTGATTCATAAGTTTGTACCCTCCAATCCCCAACGTGTGAGGACCAGGAGGGCGTATGACTTCCTTGCCTTCTTCTTCGATAAACGCCAACCGGCACTTATGCCGCTCCACTAAACCGAATTTGCCTAGAACTTTTAAATGTTTGCTGGTGACGCTCGGTGAAATCTTCTTAGATAGATAACGACGGAGTTGATTTTCGTTTGCACACATCGCATCCGCCACAACCTTCAACACCATAATTTGTTCTTCGTTCAAGCGGCGACGCTTAATTAACTCCAAACCTTCTTCAGCACGAGTAAGCGGTTTATAATCGTCGGGAAGCGCAATACTGGACTTGAAGTTAGGATGGTCCCATATAGAGGTTGTTCCATCCTCTCGTTGAAATAGTTGGATCGCCCCAAGCATTTGATCTTGTTGTTGAACCATTAATCGAACAGGAAGGAGCCCAAGTCTTTTTTCTCACGCTTCCCACGCGGATAGCTCAGTATCACAACTCGGCCTTTTCGGTTTCCAGGGTCTACGCTTTTAACACGACACGTCACATAATCACCCACGTCTGGTTCTTCAAGGGCCCTTACTTTACTTCCTTTCAGAACCACACCATTCTCAACTTCAACATATAAGCCGTTGATAGGATGAACGTCACTGACACGTCCTGCAATAATGTCCCCTGCACGTAACGTATCTAATAAAGCATAAGGATCCGGCAACGCCAAGCGACGGGAAACCCGAAGCAGCTTTTGTTCTTTATCGAACATAACGACCTTCACTTGAATTTTCTCGCCCTGTTGAGCGTCGATTACGTCTCGTTCCCGCCATGACCATTCATCACGGAACATGTAGGCATCCTGTCCACTCAATCGGACGTGGATCACGCCTGACTTTTGATTGTAACTAGTGACAACCGCTTCAAAGGATTCAACACTAAGCGAACCTTCTTGTTCGTGTGCTTCGAGTTTCCCCCAAAGGATTTCACTCATTTGCTCGGCTGCCTTCACTGCAGATAGAATTGCAATTTGATTCTCTAAATCAATTTCTGTAATAACAAATGAATCCTTATGAGAAACGAATTGTGTATACGAACGGAACGTTCTTTCTCGGAATGCTGTGGCGGGACAGTACCCTGTGACACCACCAGGTAACGCCACCAGTAAAGTTGTCTGTTCAACCGTCTTCATTTCCCCGTTTACCTCTTGTGGTACTTTCAACGTTTTAAGGCTACGGATAACCCCCTCAACGACTTCGCTCTTTCGGTGTTTGTCTGCTAGATACTCTAATGCTTCATTGCTTTCCCATGATTTTGTAACCATGTGGCACATCCTCTCTGAAATTAGGTTAGTGGGTGGTTCTCTCTGCGAAATATGCAGTATTAGTTAAAACTTGTTCTATAGCAATGGATGGCGGTTCTGATAGTCCGTACGTGCTCCGCCATAACGTCATAGAATTCAATAGTTCCGTCGTAATCTGTATGGAAATGAAACGTATGTTCAAACCATTCATCCAGCTGCATGATCAACTTGTATCTTGTCGGATTCACAGTGGCACTATAAGGCGGTAAAGCATTCAATTCAGTTTTCAATTGCAGATGCATTCGTTTCACAAGTAAGGGATTGCTGTACATTTCGTAAAGTGTTTCTAACGTGTTCCCGTCACTTTTATCTGTTAAATGCAAAAGAAATAAGTAATTCCTTAAATGATTCTTCAAGCTTTCTCTATAATCGATATTCCATCGATCCTCCCCTAGCCCAATGAGGATAATGTCGTCTACAATTCCAATCCCCATGATTAAGGTCTCGTGAGAACTTGTGCTGTCTTTTTGCTGTGCTACCAACGCATAGACACCCCCTTCTCGATTCGCGTTATCGTTATCTAGCTTCAGAAAAGCAAAAAAAACACCCCTCATAGACCAACATCAAGTGTTGGAACTACAAGGGGTGCTCCCTAGATATTCAAATGCAAAATCTGACTTAATCACATTGTACAAATAGCTTTCCGAAATGGCAAGAAAAATTTATGTGCAGTTTCGGCCAGACGTTGATATGTCTACCTATCGCCCGTTTTCTTTTTCGGGAAACGTTTGAATACTGTCTCCTAGCTGTTGCATGAATTCCTCTTGCTCTGGGTTGAGCTGACTCTCTTGATACTCTGAGACACCATGGAGTCGTTCATCTACTGGTTCGATTTCTGTAGACTCTGTATTCCGAACTACTTCTTCCTCCGGCTTGTATTCCGATACAATACCATCCATGAACGATTCTTCAACTTCCGCTATTGATTCGACTTCCGCCACAACTGCAGGTATGGTCGCTGTCATAGCGGGTGCAGGTGTTGGTTGCCTCTTTACCGGTACGCGCACAGGTTCAGAAACATGTTCATGCGCTCGTGGCGGATTCGTCGGTTTCGATACTGGTACTGTTTGCTGTGCTTGTCGGTGTTGCACTGGCTCCTTATAACTAACTTCATCACGTGGTTGTGCATCTACAACAACTCGTAATGCTTGGTCAATCATAACTGTATCCAATGATGAAGTAGGAACTGTTTCAACTGCCTGTTTCGTTTCCACGAAGCTACTTGCTTCTTCTTCGAGTATAACGGGATTCTCCAGCAATGCTTCTTCCGGTATTCCAAACATTCTTCGTTGTTCCATCCACACGGCTGCCGCTTCTTCGTCTGCTACGACAATCGCCTCGTTGAATTCATCAAATGGTACAAAGTTGGCGGCTACTTGAACTACAGGCATTGGCTTGTTGTTCACTACGAGTTTAACCGCACATTCAAATGCCTCTTGGAACATGATATCGGAGCTAGCCATCGACGATTCTCGTACTTTTGAATAAGAGGAACCGGATCGTGACATTGGATCTTCTTGCAATGGTGAAACGGATTGTTCTGATTGTCCTTCATCGTACACAAACTTTTCCCCAAACATCTTGGAAAAGTATTCTGCATCGAATCCTGGTACGTCACCATACACCATCCGATTACGCATAGTACCAATAAGGGTAGTCATATAATGCTCCCCAAACTGGTCTGCGAGTTGAGCGATTGTCTGCTTCAAGGTAGTTATCGTCACCTTGTACTTACGGGACTGTGCTGGAAACTCACGGAAGGCATTGTATAGATAGTCCGGTGCTTCATCGATCAAGATATGGTGGAAGGATGAAATGTTAGGCTTGCGTCGGAAGGTTGCATTCTGCAAGTTCATCAGAACAATCTTACCAAGGACGCGTGCTAGGTTAACCAATTCACCTTTTGCAGTATTTACTAAGAGTACCCCACCGATTTCCATGTGGCGGTCAAAGTCGAAATCACTCTTACCGAACAATACACGGCGAATCAACGGGTTAGCCCCTATGTCATTCAAGATGTTGCGAAGTCCCTGTACATGTTCTTCCTTCGCGTCATAGTATATCTGTTCGTTATCATCATTCACATCCGGTATCAAGGTTGGACCTGAACGTATCATTTTAGGTAAGAGGTTCAAATCAAACCATTCATCAATCCCCTGTAGAATTTTCCAGTGGTTACGTTCATCTCTGTCTACAATCTCTTCATAGTTCTCGGGAAACGTTGTTTTCAGCTGTAGGTGCATTCTCCGAACCATTTGCGGGTTGTTGTACATATCCAGCAACATATCGAACGTCACTTCTTGACTTACATCATGCTGTTTCAATAAGTAGATGTATTGTTTCAAGTGGTTTCGCTGTGCCTGCTCGAAGAAGAAGTTCCCGCCATCTTTGGAATCGTTTAATCCGGCAATAACTAACGCAAATACCTCTGCGACTTTATCAACTGGCCCACGCATTGGATTAATACTTGGTGTATTCGGGTCTAGCGGATTGATATAAGTTATAGCTTCTTCCGGAATCCCATGTGCTCGTACAAGCTGTAAGGTTTTCTGGCACAAATCATTTGAAGGATCAATAACAGAGATACCACTCATGAACCGACCGCCAACCTTCTCCGTATTAAAGTCTTCTCGCTTATACAGTTCAGGATAACGGTTAATGTAATGCGTCATGTGGTGCAAGTCTTGGTTCAACATAGGGAGAGCAAGTGCTGCCGTCTTACCTGTACCGATAGCACCAACAATCATCGTATTAAGCGTGCGGTCCCGACCAGGCATGACTACCATTTCATTGGAATCATTTAATCCCAACTCAATATCCGGCCAATAATCTTGATTCTCCAACTTAGCGAAGCGTTGAAGCCACTTCCCTTTCCACTCGTACTCGAAAAAGGGCTTATTCAACTCTTTATCATGCTGTACGTATTTCGTTAATACGAATAAGGAGATAAAGAGCATGACGATCAAGGGTAGCATCGTCACCATCAAGTAAAAGCCTTGCGTTTGCTCAAAGACGATAGAAGAAAAGAAGTTACTTGTTTCGATTACATTGGCCAAACGTTCTTCAAAGAACGGAACAATCCGGCTTCTTGTTTGCGTCATTCCGTATGCGGCTAGTACGCCCCACACAGTAAATACCGCTAGGAAGAAGACAATAACTCGTGATGCTCGCTTTTGAAAGAATTCAACTCGCGTACTGAGTAGCCAACTAAAACAAGCAACGATACTAAATATCACAACAAATACGAATGGAACCTTTTGTGTCTCTCCAAACCAAATGGCGGCATACGTAACATTGTTTTCTCGATACTGACTAATGATGATGGAGAAAATCTTAGACCAGCTCCAACTAAAGAAGTACAACGTCACCGCCACAAGCACAGAACTGATAATCAGGGGTGCTCGCTGTTTCCATACCGAAGTTTCAGACATTAAACGCTCTCCTTTCAGTCGCCATTCTCGATACGAAAGTATTTACTTGGGGCGGTTCAGTCCCCTCATTCATGGCACGAACCCAACTATCTAAATCTGTGAAGGATATACTAGCAGTTGAATTTTGCAGATAGACCTCTTCCGCAGCGCTTTCCTGTTCTGCGTAGCAAACCAATACACGCATTTGTTCTGCTCCAGGAACTGCGGATACTTCAAGACTTCTTGCAGCATTCGCCCGAATCAATTGGAACGTCCAAACAGATCCCTCCTCACCGGAGATAACCGCATACAGGTTTCTTTGAGCATTTCTCATTTTGGTTCGTACTGCCACGAGTAATTGACAGTCCGCAGATGTATTTCTGTTGGTACCAAAATATTGTTCCATGCGAACTGGGGTGAATTCACAAGACCGTTCCACAACCAATTCCGCTTTGTCTGACCAATCTTCTGCGTACAGCAATCGGTCTTCTACGGTATACGGTTCAATGAATCCTAATAAGCGTTCAATCAATGGCGGCGTCCTCTTTGCCGAAACAACATAAAAATTGAGATTGCTGGGCCACTCCAAGAAGGATGGAATGATTTCTTTGATTGCTCCAACCCTGCGCTCTCGATTGGCTGAGTAGTCCCCAGGTACAGAATCATCCGCCACGGAGAATATCACTATGAGTTGCTTGCCTTGCTCCTGTACCTTCTTTGCCTGACGAATGTAGCGTTTACACTTCATCAATAAAACTTCCATACTTTGCGATCCTGTATCCATTTCAATACAAGCGACGGTAGATTCTTTCTCAAAAATCCAGTCAGGGATAATCTCTGGCATATTCCCCTTATTTTGAACCTTGGAGGATGTGAATAAGGGATGGGTAGAACCCCTTTCATGGAATGCTCCTTGCATAAGTCCACTTTTGTAACTCCGAATGAAAGAATGCGTTGCTACATGAGAAACGCAACGCTTATGTTTCGTGGGAGCCACACGAATATTGTGGAGGACGTACTTCATGCGTTCCCCTTCTTCAGAAGAGAGTTCTCCTAATTCAACTAGCGTATCCACTCCCCTACTTCCCAACTTGTAGTGGTATATGAATAAAGCCCCCCGTACATCAATCGGTTTTTCCTTCAACGCAACCAATAAACCAGACATTCTAAGTTTCCCGATTCTGTTAGTAATCGAATTGGGGTTTCTCTCTGTAGCTGATTGACATTGGAACAACTCATGGATATTCACCGATCGTAGAGTTTGATGGATAACCAGCTGTCGCATAATGAACAGATCTTCTTCAAACAGGACAATACCCTGATTTCCTAGTTCATCTTTTCGCAAACGTAGCAACGGCTGCCTCTTTTCCATAGACACATATCCTTTCTAAAACAAAAACCCCGACAAATAGAATGGACAGTGATTCCTGTCATTCTACCTGTCGGGGTTTTCCCGTTTCGTATTTATAAATTGCACAGAAACAGTATAGCAAAGAACAACTATATGGACTAGTAGTGTTTGAAAAATATTTGCAGAAACCTCTCCGATATCCACTAATGAGACTTGCCCAATCCTACAATCCCTCTTGTAACGAGATTGCAATCGTTTATGAAGTTTAAGCAAGTCGCTGGAAGCATTGTAGTCTGTGTTTAAAACCACTCACAAACCTCTACACGACAAGGTTTATAGTGGTGTGCGGCTAACACTACTTCACCACACACCACTTAAAGAGGTAATTTACAACTGTTTAAGTGGTGTGCGATGGTATCTGATAAAGTGGTGTGTGGGTACTACAAAATACTGTGTAAAAAAAGAATAATGCACTCTTTAAATATACATTATTTTGCATAGATATGGACACTACTTGTTACGTTATGATAGGCCCTAAATCCGGATATCAAACACTATCCAATAGTGTTTGATATCCTTAACTGGAATTGATTTTCAAAGAGAATGGTTTTGATTCACATAGATATAGTTTCCCTGTATAGCAGCTTATTTGTAATCATACAATGTATTACATGTTATACGTTTGTATTACATCCGTAACACAAAGTGCTTGCTAACCACTTATAACAAGGTTAAACTATTAGTAGACAGTACAATTTATCAAAGGAGATGTTTATAATGGGTAAAACAAGAACAGCATCAGCAGACGCGGGGAATAACGCTTTAAAAATGATGATTGATGGTAATGAACCTATCGTAGTACCTTCTACATATGCTTACAATATAGGTGATGCAACTGAGCAATTTGAGCAAGCCGACATACCTGAAGATAAGTTACTTGAAAACCTTGATGTAACTATTAGTTCTAAGGCGCTTAATCAAAACAATGTTCGTTATTATGTAGGTGATATGGTCATTCAGAATCAAATCAAAGGTAATGAATACGAGAAATTATCAGATAAGTCCACAGACGAAATTCCTGTTATTTTAACGCTTTCTGCACTAGCTGTTGATGCAATGAAACGTGAACCAGGAAAAGATCATATTAAAGCGACATACGACTTAGCTCTAGCTCTACCAGTTGTCACAATCACACAAGAATCCGCAAGAAAGAACTCCGAAAGATTTATGGGTACTCACGAAGTAATCTTCCATCACCCTTCTGGAAGAGATGTGACTACCGAAGTTACAATTGTTTTCTGTAAGTGTATCCCTGAAGGAGCAGCAGGAGCATGGGGAGTTGTCTATGATGAAAAAGGCAATATCTCATATCGCGATGTAGAAATTAATGATGAAGTTAAATCTATTAACTTTGCCGATAAACTGATTCTTCACTTTGATATTGGCGCTGGAACATCCGAAGTGGTTGTAACTGATGGCGTACAATACAAACCACGTATGTCGGAAGGTTTAGGCTATGGAACAAAAGAAACAATCAACGATATCATCAAGAGATGGAATAAGAAATATCCTAGAAAATCTATTAACGGTATCGCTGAATACAATGATATCTATTTCAATACTGAACATCCCCGTCACACTGATTTAAGAGAAGAGTCAAAACTAGCATTAAAGAACTTAGCTATACAATTGGGTAAGGTTTTAATTGATAAGATTGACGATATGAAGGACGAGCCTTATACCTTCATTTACGGTGGCGGTTCAATTATTATAAAGTCGTACTTGGAAGAGATATTACGTTCAAAAGGACGATTAAAGAATGTTATTTTCTTGAACGATCCTATTAACGTTAATGCTAGAGGTTTGCTAGTGTTCGCGTTATCTCCACTGTTCGCTAAAGCGAAAAAAGACTATTTAGCTATTCCGAGTAAATGAAATCACAAGTGAATTTTATGAGGTACATGACAGAAAGTGAGGTGAGAAAACTTAGGAATTTTACATTTCTAAGGTATCTATGAGCAGAAAAAGACGTAAACAACATCAATCCGGTGAAAGGTTATCTGTCTATCTGAATAAGGATCTACCACCACACTTTTTTGACTGGCTAAATAAACAAGATGATGTATCTGCGTTTGTTTTATATGCAATGCAATGTCTGTATGCACAAACAGGAGACGTAGATTTAAGCGAGGAACTGCCTCGGAAGTTTTATTTCAGAGGAACGGAAAATGCTATACCTCCTCAACAAGGTCAACAAACTCAACCTATCATCCCTTCTCATACAAACGAAGTGACTGATATTAGAGAGGTTAAGGTCACAAATAATGTAGAAAAATCTACAGTTGAGAGTTTCGTCTCAACTAAGGGTCCTTTTAACGCTAGTGACATTGAAGTCGCAACAAATACAACTTCATCTACTAAAGAAGCTGCTAAAGAGCCTGTATATGAAGAGAAAATAGAAATTGATTATGTTTCAGCAGACTTATCTCCACAAGACAATCATGTAGAAGTAGTTAATGACTTAGAGAATATCGAAGAACCTCATAGTAGTGATGGCCAGTGGGCTAACTTAGATAAAATCGATATAGATAGTTTTTAATGAGTATAGAAATTTAAAAAGCAGGCTACTCTTCAATTTGGAGAGTAGCCTGCTTTTTACATACCATTAAGCAAAAAACTAAACACGAACACACTACAGCTCACTCAAGATATAGAACTTGATACCACAAAAAGATACTTCATTAACTCATTTGCTTGTTCAATTCATCCTTGCCTCTTTTCTTTCTTAATTTACGCTCAATATAGTGGTCGATTCACCTGACATTTCTAAGAAGCGAGTTGTGATTTGGCTTTACTGGCGTTTGCAATATAGGTTCAAGCTGTAATATCATTTCAGCTTCTTTTCTCAATCTATCTGCGACTTCTAAAGGATCATCCTCTAAGATATCTATAACAATTTCTATTCCCTTCTCTTCCATCAAGGATTGATTTAAACCCCAAACCTCTTCTCCGTCTTCGTCCAATATTTTCATGTGTTCTATAAAACGGTCTCCTATTTTGCCTACTTTCACCGATAGCAACAGGGATAATGACACCATTGGATTTCAATTTTGTAATTTATCAAATAAACACCTGAAACTTCTTTAGTCCCATTTTTCTTTAAGTTTCTGCTTACATAATCGTGTATGTTTGTATTGGTTTTGAAGAAAAGCCTTTCCCTTACCTTTCTCATATCATTCATAAGCTTTTTCTAATTCAATTCTCAAGTTCTTCCCCCATTCAGTTCGCATATTTCTTAAACGACATTACTTTCAACACTGCTTATAATGGTTTCCCAACGTTTGTCTCAACAAATAAACGGACTACTCTAGCATGTTCAAGATAGTTACAAGTGTTCTGTAGCTCAAGTTCTTTTTCTTCTGAAATGAATGCCCCTCATAGTCTGAGAGTAATTGTTTCAAGTTCTCTTTAGTCTTTATGAATAGAAATTATCTACCTGCGGGTACTCCCCCTCAATATAAGCCGACACACAATGTTACATGTTGAATTATTGGTCGCTGCTAGGACAAAAAAACTCACAGAACAGCTAATTACCAAATTTCAACTGGTTCTATGTCGGACTGATCACGTTCTGAGGTTTATAAAATCGACGTGCAGAGTTATTTGGTTAGGTTCATATTAATTGCGTTCTTTAACAACATTATCATTCTGCATCCCCCCTCTCGCTACTTGAAGAATTATAAATTGTACCGCAATAAGGTTTTTTCGGTAAAAGGCGTAGTACAATGTATGTGAAAATGATTACATTTTATTACCGATGTGTTACAATGTGTTAAAGTGTAATACATTGTAACACTCCTAAATAAGCCCCATTAAATCATACGGATTAATAGACACAGACATATAAGCATTTAAAATGTCATATTCAGGAATAGAGAATTTCAAATACAATACAATAACAAAATTTTATTCAATATCAACCCATGTTCAATCATATTTCTTTTGATTCATTTTAAATTCAGCCCAATAAACAAAGGTTGATTCAAACCTTAACTGTATTCAATCGTATTACTTTTGATTCGAATAAAATACAACCGAATAAACAATTTTTATTCGGTTTTCCGGCAAACTTAATCGTATTTGATATGATTTCTTCTAAATACAACTCAATAACAGAGTTTGATTAAGTTTCTTAATTTCGGTAAACTATATTTAATAGTTCTAGTTGAAGGGGTGATACTGTGGAGATAGATAAAAAGAAAATAGCTTTGTTAGATAAATTTCAACAAGATCCACTGTGGGAACATATTAAGTTGTTGGGATTAGACGAGAAGGTGTTCCAGAATGACACTTTTCTAAGACAGGTTGTATTTGAAGTCGATTATACGACATCGCAGGTAACTACTATGTTAGGTCTTAAAACTAACCAACAAATCTTGAACCTCTTAAATAGACATGATTTAAAAGATTATATTCGCTTAATGCAAAGCGAGAATGGCTATTACTCATTCAATCACATAGGTATTTTTCAATTACACATGATATTGTTTTTACGTGAGGAAGGTATGCAACCACTAGAGATAGCGACACTTGTTGGTACTGTTGCTCAATATAGTAAAGGCAGACAGTTGAAACGAGAGTCTTTTAATGAAAAATCTTTAAGTACACAAGAATTATTAAAAAATAATCTTATTGATATGTTAGACGATTTCAAAATGGAGCAAATGATTGAGTTGAAGAAAAAGGATATAATAAATCAATTGGCAATTTGGGAGGTAGAAGCCAGATCAATTAGAAGTCAATTGCAAAGAGTAAAGGACAATATAGATATGCTTGATAAGCAGCCTGAAGTTAAAGTAGGGGTGTTCGCGAAATTATTGGGCTTACATAAAGGCGAAGCGGATTCAACACTAAATACGCTACGTAAAGCTCTAGATAACGATAAGAAACAATTAGAAGAAAGAGAAGCTAGTTTGACAAAAGATATAGAAGTATTACTAGGTGAACATAAAGAATGGATCAGTTCAAATGAGGACGATAGGTTCTCACTAAAAGAGAATCTTAATACTGTATTAAAAATCAAAAACAATAAGGGGACAGAATCATATGAAATTTCTAATAGAGAATAACATGACAATGACTAAGGTTAGCTTTATCGGTATGGGTCTTTGTGTAATTGGTCTAGTTGTTATTCAACTAATTAAATAAAGGAACGAAAAAGCCCACAGCTTTTAATGGCTGTGGGCTTTTTCTGTCCTCTTACCTAACTACTTAAATATAGTTGGAAAGAAATATTAGATTGTCAATCAAGATTATCATGAGGTATCCGATATAGCAAGGGTAATGTGTTCCAATGTTTGGCTATATTACAATAGGGAATACCGTACTTCCAAATTTAATTGAAATCTTTCCTAAGTTTTGATAGAGTTAAGAAGTCCCTTACCGTAATTCTCCCTAATTAGGGGTGAATCTACGTTTTTAGGCAAGCTATCTTGTCTAAAGACTACTTTAAATATAGTTTTTTGTATTTGAAAGTAGGATCACGATTTGGGCAAACAAAAAAACCTTGTCTGCAACAACAAGGTTTTTGAAAGTTTACTCTCCAGAGTATTACCGTTCTTTCATTGCAGCAACAATGTAAGAACATCGCACGATTCTCGTTTGTCTCAATTTCAGTAACTGAAGCAAGGAGGTTTAAAACCACAAAAAAATATCTTCACCTATCGGCTGTACTTGTTAAAAAATTAACAAGTAACGGTGGTCTTTAATATTGCCTAAAAGTGATGTGCGTTATGTATTTCATAATACCAAATCTCTTTTGTTAATGCAATGTATAAAAGCACCTTTCAAGCTGGTAGGGGTACTTATTTCAGATTTCCTTGAGTGCTGTCTTTTGTTTACGTTCAATATCCCTAATGTAAGCAACTACATAAGGGGGAAGACAGATGCAGTACATTGAAGCACTCAAGAATTCCATTTACCCACTACTTAATTACTAAAGGAGCTTATTCTCATGTCAGCAGCTGAAACAATCCAAAAATACAATTATGAAAGTTCAGAAGTTAAATTGGCTAAACCTAGTCGTGCTATTATTCAAGAATTCGGGAAAGGACTTCTTGATATATCGAGTTCAACTATTAATCTTTTAATGTACCTAAGTCCATATGTAGATCTTGATGGCAAAATTAATATTAGTATGGAACAGGCGAAATTTGATATGTACATGCAGCAAAGGACGTTAGACCTCGCAATCAGAGAAGCATTGTCGTACCGGTTGCTTTACAAAAAGGGGAATGACTACTACTCAAAATTTCATATCCATACAGACGGTAACTCTAACGACTTGCGGTACGTTAAGCTTATCCCTGCATACACTTCAAAAGAAGTATTTAGTTACTCATTACGTACAAAGCGTTTATTCTACTACTTTCTAAGTGCTAAACGCATAGGGACCTGGCATCAAATACATATTGAGAACCTTTATAAGAATAGAGAAAAGAACGTAAACATTGGCGTTAATTATTTTGATTCTGCAAAAGAAGTTTTAGATGCTTTACTAGAGCTAATGGAGAATGGTCATATTGAGATTGAACTACCTTTAAAAAACGGACTAACTCTAAATAAAAAAACAGCAAATTATGAACATCTACTAAAACTATACTTTGGTTACAAAGATGATGGACGCAAGAAACGCATTACCCGACGAGAATCCGCAAACCGTGTGCTAAATGTACGTATATCTAACTCGATTATTCAAGAAGATCTGAAAGTACAAGCTTCTGCAAATGAAATTAAGCTGATTACTGCAAAGCATGGTATTCCATTTACTAAAATCAAAGAAAAGAATTTAGGGTACCTGATTCAATATAAAAATGAGTTGTTTAATTTAATCGGTGAAGCGGGGATAGCTATATATCGCAATGCTATAGAGCAGTACATAGAAAAAAATGCTTTTGATTGGCTACATTATAACGATACCGATAAGCTTGCAAACTACTTCATGACTTATCACTTGTTAGAAGAAATAAAGATGGCTTTATTGAATGCTGCCGTTCTTCAGAAGAATTTAGGTATTGGTTTAGAGAAACGAGCGTTATTACCTATCCGACATAACTATAAATTAGATTCATTTCAAGTTGGGGCATTGCTCGGCTATTTCCTAGCGAATGCTTCAATCCAGCATAAAATTGAATTTGATTCGGCTTTGGCAGAGCGAAAAGTAGAATATAAAAATCTTATATTTAACGAAAAGCGTTGGTCATACCTTGAAGAGTCTGTTAAGCAAGAGTACGCCTATGCGTGGAACATGGCACAGCAAGTAATTGGAGATAGTAAAGTACCGGATATCCATGAAGTTCAGAGATATGTTAAAGAGTGTGTACGGGAAAGTATAAGTATAAAAAAAGAACAATTAGAACAAATGATTAAACGTGTTCCTATGCCAATTAGTGAAGGGATTGCAGAAATACCCATATTGAAGGTCAAAAGAGTTCCACTTTATAATTGGTTAGAAGATCGAGGATAAGATAATTTTAAAAAAATAAGTTTATTTCAATGCCAGGAGTTTTTCGAACTACGATTCCTGGTCTATTTTGCGTGGGGAAATATAAGAACAACGTTTATTCATAAACAGAAAATCTTGGAAACTACATTTCCAACCAATTGTTTTCTTAAAAGTTTCCTTTAAATCCCTTATTTATTCGTATTAAACAAGATTGTATACGCGAATCTGATAAAGCGGTGTTCTAAAAAGTATTCTGATGATCATTTTCTTATTGATAATTTATCCTTATTTATCCACGTTGAAGAAAAGGACTGGTATCACCGACTTTGTAGACTTTATAGATAGCGTACTATTTTCCTTATTGGTTTTAGAATTAGGTTTAGAATTACTTTCTTTAATTTGGTATAGAATAGGCACTTATAGTTCCTTCTATTCTTCTTACCAGACTTTTAATTTCTTCTGAATGACTTCATGACAGCTCATTGTGATATTATGAAGATTAGAGAGGGGGAACACACGATGCCATACGGTTATGAAAACTACCGACTTAGTAAGAATATAAGTGAAAATACGGTTGTCCATGAAGTACGGTTAATTCGTTCCTTATTAGCATTTATTAACGCAAAATATAAACGTTCTATAGAGCCCTACGAGATTCGTCCAATTGATATTAAAGAATTCTTAGATGCTGAACGTGCTACTGGCCTCCAAGACACTACAATTAACCGCAAACTGGTTTATATAAGGCATTGGTTTGACTTCATGTGGAGGACAAACAAGATTCCTATTGATTTCATGCCAAAACTTGATTACAGCAAGAACTTAGTAATGAATAATCACACTCCTATAACTATTAACTACCTGACACTTTTAAATAAACGCCATCAATTTTTAAGGGCTCGTAAAATTCAATTACACTCAAAATTGCTATTCATCTTTTTTATTAGAGGTCTTCGGATACGCGATATCCTGCGTATTGAACTAGACGACTTTGAAGATAGAGGAAACGTTCTCTACTTACATTTAAGACGTATTGGAGATGAAGAATTACTCCTTAAATTCGATAATGACGACGAAATAAGCACATTATTAATGGCTATAGAACGAGCAATGTTTTCTTCCTCCCCCTATATCTTGTATTCCCGAATAAATGAAGAATACGTTCCCCTTAGAATGGGGTCATTAAAAGATTATCATTTAGCATTGAAGCATTACTTTGGCATCCCCATCCGTTCAGAAGAACTTCGATTTTCTTATGTTCACTATCTATACAGGCATGAGAATAAATCAATTGAAGAAATTCAACAAATAATGGGCTTAACTTTAGCAACCACAACTAGGCTTTTAAAAGAATCTCTTGAACGCTTAGATAAAGTGAACTATAATGTGATAAATGACCATGAACAAATCCTATCTGAATAAATTATTTACGGGAACACCCCGCAGTTATCAAGTAAAGACATTTTATTGTTTTTACTTTACTGTGGGGTTTCTTTTTGTTTTGGTTAAAAACGCATAATAGGAGGCACAGAATATGTTGTCGAAAATGAACAGTAAGCCTTCAACCGAAAACTCGCTTAAAGCATTAAATGATCTAATTGTGGTCATCCTATTTTCACAAAATAAAGATGAAAATAACGAAAATCATAAGGGGCTCGTTTTTGAATTAAAGGAACGTAAAGAAACGTATTTATTAGATTACATTCAATTACATAATTTAGAATCACAAGTTGTGCGCCTACATGGAAAATGGCACATTAAACAATCAGTGTTACTTGAAAAGATAGTTAGAGAATGGACGACTAACGGATTAGTTACAGGGATAGATCCTCGTTCTGTTACAAGCAGCACTTTCTTTTTATGGATTCTTCTATTTGGGAGAAAAACATTCAATAGCGTTGCATTAGATACGAATTTATCTGAATCCATTAAAAAAGATATACCTCATTACTTTAATAAGTTCTTCTCAACAACATTGTATGTAAAAGACAAAGCATTTTATATTAAGCCCTATCATCAAGTTCTTTTAAAGTCTATTTCATCACAGAGACCAGCAAGGGAAAATCTAGAATACAATTACTTGCTGCCTGATAACGAAATACATTTGTTCAAGAAAAATATGCGAAAACTCGAAGGGGGAGCGTGTTGAGTGGCGTCTAAGCACATGAAAAAAAGCGTTTTATTCGTAAGCGGTATGGTTATACTTCCTACAATTCTCATGGGGTGTATGCCTAATAAATTTGAGCAAAGAATTGAAGAAACCAAAAAAGAGTCAATTGAACTGGCGGAAAAGAATGAAATAGAGAATGGGAAAGAAATTACAGAGGATACACCAGCTAGCGAAGTAGAACTATCAGATAAGCAAAAAGAGGTACTTGAGAAATCGCCAAAAATTTCGCCTGAACAAGCGGTTCAAAACAACGAATTAGATCAAAAAACAGAAGTTTTGACGAAAGTTCCACCAGCAAAAGATGCTTATTATACAGCGGAAGAAGCTAGTCAATATTTCAGTTATCTATTCTATCAGTTTCATACGAATCAAATTAAAGCAGAAGATTTCTTTGACCTATTGTCTCCCCATCTTGATCCTTCATTTATAGATATATTGCCTGAAAATAGGGACTATCATATCCGCACATTTGAGGTGTTACAAGAAGAGTTCTTAAAGCAATTATCTTCTCCAATCGTATCTTATAAAGTAACGGATATTGATACATATGAGAGAACACAGGAAAGTACCTTTTATCGTATGTATGAAATGAAAAACAAGATGAAGTTGTTCTATATGATGGTTATTAAACCGAATAAAGAAGGACAATGGCTGTTGATGGATGATCGTCCTGCACCGCCTTATGAGACGCATAAAGCAAATGAAAAACTAATAGAAGAAGAAAAAGGAGATAAAAAATAATGGCAAATTCAGAAGCCTTGGAAACATCGGATTTCAGCAACGTTATATGGAATGAATTGAAGGAACGGATAAAAACTGATAAAGAGTTTATAGATGAACTACAGGGAATCTATTACTTTTATGAGCGGAAAATTTTAAAGCACGCAACAACGGATAAACAGAATGAATTCGTGTATAAGCAATTTGAAGATGTTGTTTTCAGTCAGTTTTTCCAGGGATACTTAATTATGAGAGCGGTCTTATCAGATTCTGAAATTCAAGCCGACCAAAAAGTTTGGACTATGAATAAAGGATTCGTGAGAAATTCAATTGCCACTATCTTATCCTCTATTTTTGAAGATGAAAATACGGACTGGACATACACAGAAGTAGGACATAGCTTCGGTATTCAAGTTCTTGATGAACTTAGCACGGCTTTCGATATTGTGAAGGATGCTCGAACAGAGATTGCCTTCTATGGGGCATATAAAGCATTGATTGAAGATAGTAGATATACCGGTACCGAGATTGATGAAACGATGTCACTTCGCTTAGGGACACCTTTAGATTTAGAGTTCCTATCCCCACAAGTGTTCATGCAGGCTCAATATTCAACCGCGCAAAATGAAATATGGGATCTATTCTTATGGACCGCTGTTCAAAAAGATCAATGGGTAGGTTCAGTAAGTGTGACTTCAATTGCAACTGCTGAATTACCGGTCTACCTATTAGAGATTAAGTTGAATGAAACCATTACACTTGAAGAAAAACACGAAATTACGAATCAGATTGTGTTAAGACTTCCTGAAGATGTACGAGAGTTATTGCAAACGCGTCTTTACCACACAACAGATTTAGAAATTTTAGTACCTACTAGCAAAAGAGATGAAAAACAAAAAAAAGAAGAGCTCACTCATTGAGTGGGTTCTTCTTCTTTTTGCTGTACTGGTGTACTTCTCATATAACCTTTCTTTGCATGAAAAAAAGTAATGTGAGAAGAGATTGTTTGTTCCTCTATAATCTGTGTCAATGCGTTTAAGATAATCATTGCTGCGAATTTATTCACGATAAGTCGTTGTGGTTCACTAGCGGAAAGTTCCGTGCAAGATAACTCGCTTGGACGAACGCTGTCTTTTTCCAACAAAATATCAGGGAATACATCCGCCACGGGTTGCTGACTAAAAGTTCTAAGCTTTGCACCTACAACTACTTGGCCACTCCACCCACTGTCATTAAACGCTTTTAATTCCTCTGCAGTCCAATCAGATTTAGGGCGGGTTTGCCAATCTGATGGAACGGTTGTCGCTTCATTCCCAGCATCAATATAAATACATGGTTTTGTAACTTTAAAAAACTCGTGCATTAACTGACGTGTGAAATGATTATCAACACAACCTATAATGATCGGTAAGAATAAAGAACGGTCACGATAACTATTATCCATTCTTAGATATTCAGTGCTAAACAAGCTTTTTAATTGTTCAACGGTTTCGATGAATGAATCGCTATAGGATCCAATGTCAATTCCATATGCTGCTGAATAACGATTTGCCAATACATCTGCCTTTTTTAAACCGACTTCTTCTTTCAGAAATAGCTGATTACCTAAGTTTTTAGTTTCAATCACATCGGGATCAACGATAACAAAAGAAGCGCGGGACTTTGAAGTACCTAGCAGCTGCGCAATATGCTGTACAAGGTAACCTCCTGTGCCTCCTGTTCCTAACTGAATGATATATGGATAGATTCGATTACATGAAGTATTCATTTTAGATAAAATATTAATAGTCATTGTGCAGCCACCTCGATATCCTTAGTACTAAAACTAACTAACCGTTCAAAAGGGGAGTCAAATAGGAAATCTATCTTCTTTTTTGAGTACCCTCGTTCGTCAGATAGGAATTGTCGAAGTGTCACATCCGGGAAAAATCTTTCCGTATGACCGACAATAGCATAATGCATTCCAGGCACACGTTCAGACCTGTTATCTTGTTTAGAAGGACGTGGCGGCATAGAGTGGTGTGAATGTATCTCTAAGACTTTAACCGCATCTAACAATCGCTCTGCGAGCTCTTGTGAGGTTTCTGTAACTTCTACCCAATAAGGATGAACGCGCTGCTTTGGAATATCTAAGAAATAAGAATGACTGTTGAGATTATAATAAATATCCCCATGAACTTCTAAATCGATTGCACCATAAAACTGAGCTAATGATATAAAATCACGGAGTAAATCAAAAGGGATTTTAGGAAAAGAAGAAACACTACTAGTAAGTAGTGTTTCTTCACAATTTCCTTTCTTTTTCGCTTTCATCGTAGGAACGACAATATTTTTAGAAGCTATAAAAATAATGTCAGTATGGTCTTTCACGAGTTCAGGGAAATCTTTCTCCATACGCTTTCTTAGCATTTCTCCGTCAAGAGGAACACGTTCGGGATCTTTATCTTTTTTCTTAACAAGCAATCCTTCAACAAGTTCTTCTGGAGTGAAGTAAGAAGTAATAGGATGGGACTCACCGTAATAACGAATAACAGTATCTTCGTTAGGTGTGAAAGTCTCTTTCTCTACTTTTTTTCCTGATGTTTTCTTTTTCTCTACAGTAGCGGTTGCTACTTGTGCTTTAACTTCTTCGGCTTTCTTCGCACGTTCAGCTGCTTCAATCTCTTTTTTAGCATCTTCCTCTTGTTTCTGTGCTACTGCATGGTCGTCTACTAAATTGAAGATTGAAAAGATATCTGATTGTTGGTTAGTCATAATGAATTCCTCCGGATCAAGCCTCCCACTTAGGGTGAGGTCTTACAGCTCTTAGTTAATGAATAGTTCTCCAAATGTTTTGTTTGCGGGCATTAACCATTCATCGTTGAAAGGTTGGTCTTGAATCGTCTCAATGAGTTTACGGAAGTTACTAATTCCTAAAGTTGTTCGTACACCGTGGTCTTCGTTAAAAGGTGCGGCAACAAACCATCGAAACATACGTTCAAGCTCAACAATATCCGTGATGGATAGTCTTTGATTACGTCCCCAGCAAACAATACCGTTTCCTTTACCTACGTTTGGATAAGGGAAGGTGAACAATCGTGTATCCTCTGTAATCGCTTTTCCGTTATTTTCAACGGCATATAGGCGAGTTTGGTCAATGGTCATCTCGGATTCAATACTGTTTCGCGTGACACTATACTGTAAAACTAAACGAGGGAAGCCTACCGTATAAAATACGTCATCTGAATCACCATAGCGGATCTCCCAATCCTTTTGAGGGATATCTAGTGTGATTAGTTGCCTTGACCGGGTATCATTCGATGAATAGCGAATAGTACCAAAAGGTAAAGCAGGCGTTGTGTAGTCCAATACAGAATCTTTTTCAGGTTCTTGTAATTCTTCAGGTTCAGATTGAAAGGCTGCCAAAAAATCTGCTGTAGTTAAATAGAAGGGGCCTTTCGAGATCCCGTTACTAAGAATCTGTTTCGCAGTAATTGGATAGTTTGCGTTAATAGGTTCATCGGTTAACTCAAATTGCCATTTCATGAATGGTACCTCCTTTTCACGCTCTGTTTTTCTTCAATTAATGCATGAAGTAATTCTCCGAAATCCGTAAGTCCATAGTCCATGTCAATGATGATTAGAAAACCATCTTCAACGACTTGTACTTCCGCAAATTCTGAATTAAAAAACTGAGAATGTAATGTGTTAGTAGGGATGGAAGTAACCGCACTGTCGGTTAACCGAATAAGTAAGTAAGATTCTATATTACCTAAAGGTTTATTCGCGTCTGTCATCCATTTGTGTCTTTTCTCCATGTCCTCATCGTCATATGCGAGCAGATAGTCAATATCGGGATAGAAAAGTCCTAATATCGATATAAAATTGTTGAAATATCCATCGTCAGCGCCCGAGTATTCATTAAACGTACTGAGGTTTAGGAAGGATACATCATTAATACCTGCGTCATAAGCAATCTTGGCGAGAAGTAAATTTGATAAGTAGCTCTCTATTGCGTAAATTTGTTCAATATTCAAGGTACACAGCTCCTAAATAAATCTATAAAGAGAGGGCAATCGTTGCATAGGTGCATTCTCAAAATAGAACATTTTATGTTGAAGTGAAATAAGTTGAGCGAAAGGATGATTTTTATCCAAAGTGAGCTCCCCATCTTCATCTTCTGATTGAATAATCTCGTAGACATTATCTTTAAAGTAAATAAGTTCATCTATATCTAATGCAGCAAAGTTAATATTCTCCGGAGTTTCAAAATTGAAAGCAGCGGAATATAACATAAGGCGAGATGAATTATTTAAGACAGTATCATTAGCTTTTTCTAGTAATTTTTCACTTATCTCTAGTAAATTCTTCAAAAAATCTCTCCTTACAAAAGAAAAGAGAACTAGGAGGATACCTGGTTCTCTTTCACTCTATTGTTTTAGTATTGTCTAACGGGTAATACGAGTTGAATATTACTCGTAACAGTACCTTCAGGAATGATGATGAAAGGCCTCATAGCTCCAGTGAATTGAAAGCGAACTGATTTAGTCTCTAGTCGCTTTAACACATCCAAAACGTATTGAGCGGAGAACGCGATACTAAAGCCTTCTACACCTTCATACACCTCGAATGCCAATTCATTAGATCCCTTTTTACCGGTCCCACTCGCAGATAGTTCTACGAATAGACTGCCGATGTTAAAGGCAACTACATTATTTGTTGTGACGGCTGCTAACAACTCCAATCCGTCAATTAACTCCTTTCGATTCACGACTAACTCTGATTCAAACTCACTTGGGATCAATCTTGACGTATCAGGATAGTTGCCTTCAAGTAGACTTGAAAAGAGAATCGTATTTCCGTTTGCTAATGCAATGGAACTCGAACTTGGTAGTAAAATTACATCTTTCGAAAGGTCAAAGGATTTCATCGCTTTATCAAGAACCGAAGCGGGAACCGCCATCGAAATACTTTCTTCGATTGTCGGTGTACCCTTGCCGTGGAATGAACTTAAACGGTGACTATCTGTTGCAGTAAACACGTTACTATCTTTTGAAAAGACCATGTTTACAGCAGTAAGAATCGGGCGGATATCAGACTTAGAAGTAGCAAAAGTAGTATGTGTCACCATATCCGAAAATTCTTTACCTGTTAATACGACTTGTGTAGTCCTGGATTCAGTATCGATCTTAGGAAACTCGTCAGCATTCATAACAGAAAAGTGAAGTTTCGTTTTTGCTTGGGTAACTGTAACACCTTCAGCTGTCGCTTCTACGTTGATTGAGCCTTTCATCTTCTTTGCACTGTCAAAAAGCTCTCTCGGGAAAACACAACGACCAGGTTCAATAAGTTGTTCATCATCTACTTTGTCAAGTAAAACACGATGAATGACACTCTCATTACCATCGCTGGCTGAGAACATAATACAATCATTTTGAGCTTCGACGAGAACACCATTTAGTATTGGTAAAGTTGTTTTTGCAGTTAGCAAACGTCCCATTTTTAGTACAGTTTCTTGAATTGCAGTATTAGTAATTGTGAATTTCATAAGGGTCTCCTTAATCCCGCCATCCTAGAGGTATGGTCTTATGGATTGTGTAATAAAAAAACACGCAACCGGAGGAAGAGGATTCAACCTTCCGGTAAACGTGTTTGTTTCTCTCATGCAGCGATGTTTAAATCCTCACGGATCAGTGCAAGTGTTTGTTCACAAGATCTTTTCGTCATTTTTAAAAATAGCGAATAGATATCTTTCAACTCTACTTTGAGGGTGATTTGAGCATAATAAAGCGCTCTGTCTTCATCCAGTCCGTACTTAGTACAATTCTCCAAATAAGTTTTAACAGGCACAAGTGCATGATATAACTTCCCTAGTTGGTCAGTTGAAGCTTGTTGGAAAGGAATACGGGCTCCACTCGTTTTTTCCATCAACGGCACAATGTATTTATCTGGCGTCTTGAAAAAGTTTAATAATCCCTCTACGAGTTTCATAGCATTTGTATGATTCTCTTCGGGAGTACGCTCTTGTTTAACGGGAGTAGGATCGCTTACAGGAGTTGGCGGGGTAGAAGGTGCATTATTCGATGCAGTTCT
The DNA here is from genome assembly GCA_029257435.1 of Sporosarcina sp. GTDB lineage: Bacteria > Bacillota > Bacilli > Bacillales_A > Planococcaceae > Sporosarcina. The sequence goes on from JARIBI010000035.1 coordinate 32,542, forward strand.
ACTTGTATTGCCATTCTTGCTGTCACGAGGTCCTTGAGCCCATGAAGGTAGATGGGGCGTATCAAAACCACCTTTTAGGTGAGTTGGTGTCCCCTTTAACTTAAAGGTACCGTTCACGTAGTGTTCGCCTTTGTCTTTAAGTTCTACCCAAACATTATCTAGTTCGTATAAATACCTTCCGATTCCCCAATGGACAGCAGCACGTTTCAATGCGTTTGAGTGTCCACCTTTAACCGCTTCAATATCACTTACTTCTGAAGCGTCAGATCGTGTGATCCATTCTTCGCCAATCTTAATGGAAAGTCGGCATTGAAAAGCCTCTTTATTTCCCACGTTAATCAGGTCAAAGTTACTCTGCCAAAATCCGCCGAATACTTCGTCTAGTCGCTTCATAATGGAACGTGAAGTCAGGTAGGGAAGCACTAAAAGTTTTACACCACGGTTGTTTTCGGTTGCTGATTGAACACGCCATTCGATATCTTTTGCGTCAAATGGTGCTCGTAGTTCCTCCAATAGTAATTTGCTGTCGTTAATAACATTTGTCATGTTATACACCCTTTCCAATTGTTTTTTTGAATCTCACAAACTCTCGTGAAAACACAAAAAAGCCCTTGGGCAGATTGGTCACATAGCAAAAAAGAATAAAAATATGCTATGAATCGCAATGGGCCCAAAGGCTTGAGTTAGTCGTCACCGCAGAATCGCTCAAAAGAGAGGGATTTGCATAAAAAGAGAGATAAGTAGATTCCAATTTAGTATACAGCAAACAAGAAAAAATAGAAATGGAAACTTCTCTTGTATTCTATCCATGTGCTATACTTTCAACATATAACAACTATAAACCAAAGCAAACACTGCTCATGCCGGAGAGACAAGTCTCTTAGGGATGGGCTTTTTATGTGGAAAAGGAAGGATGGTTCCTATGTTTTCGGAAGAAGAAGAATCCTTTGTACTTTATATCAATGGGAAGATTGATAGTGTAGCTAAAGATCAATTGATCACCCAATTACAAGATGAAGGGTATCTACTCACTGCAAGCCTCTTTACAAAAAGGGACTTAAATCAGTGGGTGCGTTCCTCCACGGACAACGTTCTCTTATTCGTTACGGATGCTCAATTAGGTTCAAAAGAAGTGAAGGAAGTCATTGGGAAATTACAAAACTCGAAAATATTTTGTTTACATGATGAAGCGGTAGAAGCAAACCATGCGGATACGGGGAATCAGGTGAAAGCATTTACTACGTTAGATGATTTGCTGAATTACTTTTACTTCTTAGCTGAACAAGGTTCGGATGCAATGATCGATAGAGATGCAGAGGAATTAGCGCAGCAACAGTTCGAGGAACACTTGAAGAATTTAAACTCACAACAGAAGACCGAATCTAGTCCAGTTCAATTCGATAAGGAATCCTCGAATATGTACATACCTGATGATACAGAAGAGGAATTACCGATGGGGGGCTATGGGTCCACTGAGTATTTTGAAGAAGAATTACACCCTGCGTTAATGAAGGTCACGGAATTTCAAAATTCACCTGTTACTAATGAAAATGAATTGCCCATACTACCTAACCCCGACAATGTAACGGAATTAGTCCAAGAAAATGATTTGCCACATCAAGATGTACCAGTGCAGCCCCCTAATGTTCCTGTTCAGGAAAACGAAGTTCAGGGTGTGAAATATACAGAAAGTCCGTTACACAATCGTTCCCGCTCGTTGCAGAAACAGTTATTCTTCCAAAAGAAATGGGAAGGGAATCGAGTAATTGGGGTCTGGTCTCCACTACATCGTTCTGGAGTAACCTCACTCACCATGAACTTTGCATTTTATCTAGCACAAAGACGAATTTTCACGGTGGTACTCGAAGGGCTCACCTCCCAACACGCTATGAAGGACTGGCTGAAACGTTATACGGCACCACCCGAAAACTGGACTAGTTATGCGAACGCATTACAATCAGATTCAAGTAAAGCTGTCGTGCAATGGTTATATAAGAACGTCAACTTCCTACCGCTTGAGAAGGGAGATTCGCAATTAGATTGGACTGCCAAAACATTAGAACTGTACATGACAACACCTAATATAGTTGATGTAACGCTCGTGGATATGCCGACTGGGGAAATGGAAGTCTACACTAGAGATTCGTTGCACTACTTGGACGAGTTATGGGTAGTCGTAGATGATGCGATACAAGAGACGCTTGCTTGGAAATCGTACATTCATGAGTTGAGAGATACCGTAGATATTCCTATTCATCTTGTTTTCAATAAACAATATGATTTTTCACAAGACAAGCGACTCGCTAAAGAGCTGGATCTTCCTTTACTCACCAGTATTCCAGCACTTCATTCAGAAACCATGCAGAACTATTACGAAAACAAGCCATTGTATTTTCAAGAGGGGATTGTCGAGAAGATTGAACCCTCATACCAATTGATGGCCAATCATCTATTTGATAACAACGTGCTGCCGAAACCTAGCCATTCTACACCCGCTAACTTAATGAAAAGGGCGCTTCTGCCAATAGCAAGTTTCTTTAAGCCATTGAAAAAGTTTTAATAGACTGATACACTAATCATAATTTCTATTATTTCATTTCTTTTGCAAATCCACGTTTACGTGTGATTCTGCGGTGACAAACAAGTAACGGTCTTTGGACTTAGAGTTATTGACACATTCTGTTCGTGTGCAATCAACCAATAGTCCAAAGACCGTTTTTTAGTATTTTCTATTACAGGGGGCGTTTCAGTTGGATATGAAAGCAATTAAAAAAGCAATGTTACAAGAGAGAATCCGTATTTCGCAACATGCCAAAGTAGCAATGGATAAGCGCGGATACACCAACACAGACATTATTGCCTGTATATGGAGTGGAGAAGCAACTGAGCATCAAGTTTTCCGTGGTTCATACCGCACTATTGTCGAAGGTAAAGATGCGGACAAACTACCAGTAGTCCTTGTGGTTGGTAAAGATGACAAAAATCCAGTTAGATTAGCAATTGTCACGATCTTCCCGCCAATCAAAGACAAGTTCAAGCGAGTTATTTAAATAATTTTTTGGAAAGGGTGTTCAAGAATGCAACAAACAATGAGAAAAACGAGGATAAATGGCTGGTATGAGTTTTATAGAGAGACGTGTCCGATATGCGGTAAAAGTGGTGGTTGTCTTCTAAATGAAGAAGGCGATAAAGTTGCTTGTATCCGTGTAGAAAGCAAGGTTGTCTTTTCTAACAAGTTTCAGTCATGGCTTCATATGTTGAAGGAGAAAAAGGCGGTAGATATTGCGAATACGCAAAAAGTGCATACACACGAAAAAGCACCTGCCTCCTTATTGGATGTAGTATTTCGTGCATTTCTATCGAACACAGAATTAACAGCGGATCATAACCAACACCTAACAGGAGCATCACGAGGTATGTCTACTTTTGAAATCGAGAGTAGACAATATCGTTCATTTCCAGAAAAACCATGGGAAACTGTAAAAAAGATAACTGAACAACTTGGCTATCAACAATTTCCTGGTATTCCTGGTTTTTATAAGAACAACTTCGGATGGTCCATTGCAGGCTCAAAAGGCGTATTGATTCCTTATCGAAATCAATACAATGAAATTGTAGGTTTTCAAACACGAGTGGACAATCCACGTAATGACGTAGAAATTGATAAAGGTACAACCACTCATTTACGTGCTCGTGTTATCAAGCAACCCGGACGTGTACAGGCATTTCTTGATGGTGAAATGGTGTGGGAGAAGGATCTAGAAATAGGAGAACGATGTGAGGTTCGTTTGGAAGATGAATGCGGTTCGGTAAGATTAGTAAAAGGACAACGTTACTTCTGGCTATCATCAGGTAATAAAAATGAAGGAGCAGGAGCGGGAGATCCCTCACCGGTTCATGTTGCTGTCCCTTCACATGAATTGAATACATGGACTAGCGGTGAGCTTTTACAGAAGGAAACGGTTTGGATCACTGAAGGTGCTTTAAAAGCTGATATTGCTGCAGAGCATATTCAAAAAGCACAGACAGAGGGCGTTCGAAATGATGTAGGTTCAACATTTGTTGCAATTCCTGGTGTGAATACATGGAGAACGGTGTTACCTGTATTGGAGGAAATGAACGTAAAACACGTCAATATCGCAATGGATATGGACGTTATGACCAATCCGAGTGTGGAATATCATTTAAAAGAACTGATTGCTGAATTGAGAGTGCTTGGTTATACGGCTAGCCTTGCGATTTGGAATGCAGATGATGGGAAAGGAATCGATGATGTTTTGGTAAATCGTCGTTTCCCACAATTGAGGAAATTATTTTAAGTAGAAACGGTTATCCCTTTATGGATAACCGTTTTTCTGTTTTCAAGGCGGATAAAAAGAGATTTGGAAAATAGAGTCTTGTCAGGCGTTTGGGGATTTGCTATGATAAAGGCAACTTCATAAAACGAAATGGGAAAACCCCACTTAATGCACGCGATCACTTTTCAGTGATTCGATTGTGTATTAAGTGGGGTTTTTTGTTTTTGAAGATCAAAGATATCGGAGGTGGGATTATATGAAAAAAGTTATTACAAGAGTGTCTGCAAGTATTGCTGCGTTTGTCGCATTTTTTGTAGCTTCGATTCAGTATGCGAAAGCTGCGGGGGCAAACGTTTCTGATGCACTTGGTAAAGCCGGAATTAATAAAACTGGCGATATGAGTGGTATCTACACAGATTTAAATGGTGTCGTGTTTTTCATTATGGCACTAGGTGGATTCTGGATTGTAGGGATGCTCGTATGGGGTGGAATGACACTCGCTGGTAGTGGAGGTAACCCACAAAAAAGAACAGAAGGTTTTATCAAGTTATCCCTCGTACTCGTAGGTGCTTATATTATTTTCAAAGCATACGATATCGCTTCATGGGCGACTGGTCTTGGTGGAACTGCGTAACAAATAGTTCCATTAATTATTTCAAAGCCACCTTCAGGTTTGAAGGTGGCTTTTCATAAAGGAGCGTTACGTAAATGAGAAATGTTAAAGTACCAATCGATATGTCCTCTGAACAGAAAGAGCTACTTGGAATACTTTCTAAACGCCAACTGGTGTATCTAGTAGTCGGGGGAATTATTCTCTACTCCTATTTACCAGTAGTGTACAAAATGTTAGCCGGTTTAGGTTGGATTATAGCAGGACTAACGGCTGTCACTTCTGCCGTTCCCCTAATAGCTGGAGTCTTTTTTCTTGGCTTCTTTAAAGGAAAGAATGAAATGAATCTGGACTATTACCTTTGGATAAAGGTGCAAAAGAAAACGCAATACGGGTCATGGCGTAAAGGAAACTAATAAAAGCGAGTAGGGAGGTTTGACGTGATGAAAGACATATTATTTCTATTAGTAATGGGCCTGGCGGTATATGTAGCGGGTCGACTATTTCTTAAAGAGCCAATTTTGCCATGGGCGAGTAAAAAAGATAAGAACGAGGGTCCCATTGTTCCTACAGATAAAAAGAAAAAGAACAAGAAAAAGGGTAGGCACCCTGTAAGCCCGTTGGATGAAGTGGAAGCAGCTCCGTTTAGGGAGTTATTCGGTCATGTAGTAGAGATTGAACATCATATGATCCGCCACAAAGATAACACGTTCACATTGATGGCAGAAGTTGAGCCAGTCAATTATTTCTTGCTGGATCAAGAAGAACAAGATGGAATTGATGCAACCTTTGAAACTTGGTTATCTCAATTGAATTATTCAGTACGAATTTATCTTCAAAACCGCTTTGTAGACTTAACACTTCCGATTCAAGAGATTCAACAAGTGATGGATAAGGAAGATGATTTACATCCACTAGCTCGTCAGTTCGGACAAAACATGATTTCGGACTTATTGTATTGGCAAAATGCACAACCACGTTACGAAACCAAACGGTATTTGATCTTTGATTATCGCGTAGAAACAAAAGATATTAAAGCTGATGATGCTGAAGACATGGAAGAAAAAATCGTAGATAAAGCATTTAATGAACTATATAGACGATTAAAAACGGCACAAGGCCAATTACGAAAAGCAGATATGAATGTACAAATGCTAACTACTACAGGCGTCAATGAAGTTTTATATTACGGTTTCAACCGTCGTAAAGCGAAAAAGAATCATTTTAGAGACATAGCAGCACAAGAACAGCTTTCTCTTTATTCAACAGCTGATCAAACAGCTGCCTATGTATCACGAGTGAAAGGAGATATCGAAAATGTTCAAAAAGAAGCTCAAGAAGAAGGAAGATACTACCGAGAAGCAAATGAAGACGAAGAAACGTTCGCAAGCTGAACCTGTACAGCAAGAAGATGAACTACAGATAAACATGATTCCTGATGTATGGGACGTGATCTCTCCGGAAGGTATCGGGATTTCTAACCTATCAGATGATCACGGAATCATTAAGCAGTCGCTAGGATCGAAAACACATTTCTTACCTTTTTATGTACCACGAGAAGGATACCCTCGAAAGATGCAAACTAATTGGCTTTACTCGTTAACCTCTAGTGGTGAAATCGATGTGATGCTCGATATTCATAAACTATCGAAAAATGACGCGATTCGGATGTTGCAGAAACAGAATACGATCCTTAAATCCAATTTATCCTTCCAAGCAAAACGAGGGAATCAAGACTCTATTATGGACAATCAAACAAAGATTGCGGATACCGAAATCTTGATGGAAGAAATTCAGTTCAGCGACAACGATGCGTATCACGTTGGTATCAACGGTATTCTGTATGCTGAATCTGAAAGAGAACTGGAAAAGTACAGTGAGTATATAGAGGATGAAATGAGCTCGAAATTCTTTAAAATTTCCTCTACATGGGGACGGGTCAAAAAAGGATTACGCTCGGTAACACCTCTAGCATTTAATGAAATCAAGGACTCTTTACGAAATGTAGATAGACGCTCGTTAACTACGTTTGCTCCATTTATATCCGGCAGCGGGACATTTAATGGCGGTGTGCCACTAGGTCGGAATAAGATTACTGACCAAAAAGAGTTTTACAACGCATTCGGTACATATGAAAGACGTCCTGAAAACTACAACATGGCTATTTTTGGAGTATCTGGTTCAGGTAAATCGCTTGCCATGAAACTATTGCTTGCTCGTGAAACTACCGGTTCTGCAGTGTATTCCAGATTAATTGACGTTGAGGGCGAATTTGTGCGAATCGTTAAGCGTCTAGGCGGAGTAAATTTGAATCTTTCAGAGGAAAGTAGCGTGCGAATTAACCCGCTTGCTATCAATGTGACGAGTATTCCATTTGAGGATGATGATGAAGAACTCGAACTCTTAGACAGCACTGACGAGAGAGAGGTTGTCGAGAAAAACGGTAAGAAATATGTTTCTTTTGTTCCGATTCGAGAGAAAATAAACGAAGTTATCGACTTCTTCGATATTATCTGTCGAGGAAAGAATCAAGAGGACGCCGGTGTATCTGTTTTTGAACGAAATTATATAGAAGAGGCTTTGAAATATCTCTATATGAACCCAGAAGCAGGATTCAACTATTCCACATCGCCTAGTTCATTATTTGAAAATCGAGTAGGTGAGGTAGATGGAAAGATTATTCAATCGAGAGTTCGAAAGCCGGAACCAACGTTAAGTGATGTTTATCAGTACCTTCTTAAAAACTATGGAAAAGAATACAACGCAGAAAGAATTCTTGCTGCTATCCGTCCGTTTCTACGCGATGGATCCAAACCGATTTTTGATGGACAAACGTATCTCGGTGAAGATAAAGTCGTGGACTTACATTCTGCTCGCCTAGTAAATTTCAATATTTCACAAATGGAAGAGGGTTTCCTTCGTCCAATCGCTTACCACGTTATTTTGAATTATGTGTGGGAGTACTTTGTCAAAAATGCCGACAATGCTCAAATTAAGAAGATTGTGTACGCAGATGAATTTTGGACGCTTGTTGATAATGATCAGACTGTATCATTCGCGGAAAAGGTGGCTAGACGAGCAAGAAAACGTAATGCAGGTCTACGAATAGCTTCACAAGACTTTGTACGAATTGTCGAGTCAAAAAAAGCGCGCGGAGTACTTCAGAATACCCATACCTTCTTCTTCTTGAAGCAAAACAAAATTGATTTGAAACAGATTGAAGAAAACTTTGATTTATCTAAAGGGGAAATCAATATTTTATTCCAAAATCCCGATAAGGGCGAAGGAATATTAAGGGTTGGTCGTTCCAGTGTTTGGTTGCAAACCGATCCGACTGAAAATGAGATTCAGTTTATTGAAAGTAATGCGGCTGTTCTAGAAGAATCTAAGAAACGTGGACAGTTCATGAGACAAGACCGCAGATAACGGAAGGGAGGGCTTTGTTTGTTTGGAATGGTCGCTGACAAGTTACTAGCCGTTGTCGAAACTATATTCTTATGGGCATATAAAGGGTTAATTGAGCCTTTCGCAGATTTAAGAACTGTGAAAATGCTGATTTACGGTGTCACAGAAAAGGACAAGGCAATATGGGGAACCTTCAGGCCGGAAGATTTAGTGAACGTCTTAGGTCCTCTCTATTACACAATGATGATATTATCCGGGTTTCTTTTAGTTTCATTAATTGTTGTAAATGGTATCAATATTGCAGGTGCTCCACTAAACCCAGCAAAACGAAATGAGACGATAGACTTTTTGAAAAATTTGGTTTTGGTCGGTCTCTTATTAGGCAATTTACCAACACTCTATGATCTGGTTTACCAGATAAACAGTGGAATTGTGCAAGTATTTTCAGCTGCCTATGATTCAGATGCATTTACGAAATATGAAAGCTTTGAAATTGAAGTAACTCCAGGAGAACCAGTTAGTGGTTTGTTAGGGTTGATACTCATATCCCTTGTGATGTTAGGACTTACACTTTGGGCGAACTTTTACTACTTCATGAGAAAGGTTACCTTGATCATTCTTATGGCAATGGGACCAATCATGATTGTATGTATGCTCTCCAACCGCTTCAGAGGATTAACTGCTAGTTGGATGAAAGAGTTCATTGGTTCGGTTTTTGTTCAATCAATTCATGCTTTTACATTTTGGACAGTCACGATGATTTCTACAACGGAAACCAGTATGATTTCAAGCGTAATTGTCTACATCATTTTCATTCCGATTGCAGAATCAATTCGTAAGTTACTCTCTATGGGTGGCGATATGCAAGGCGGACTGAACAAAGCAGGCGCGATGTTAGGTATGGCGGGACTCTCTGCTATGTACGGTTCTGTGAAAGGTGCTGTACAAGACAAAAGTGTAATGAGTGCTTTGAAAGGTGCTTATACCGGCGCTAAGAATTCAACAAGTGGTAAAGATGGCAAAGGTGGAGAAGGTTCAGACGATCTGAAGTCTATGAACGTTGGAGCAAAAGCTGGTGGAGATGATGGGACAACACCTGGCGGTTCAAGGATGCTTAAACATGGCGATATTGCTGGACGTATGGGAAAAGCCGCCCTTGGTATCGCAGGAGCAGTTGCAGGTTCACCTCTTGGTCCGATAGGCTCAACAGTCGGTGCATCTGCTGGATTCGCAGCGGGTGGTGCAGTTGGTGGGTTAGCTGGTCGAATGACGGGCGCAGCCGGCGAAGGCATTGTTAGCCGATTCGGTAAAGGAAAAGACGCTATGAATGCTTTAAAGTCGAGCAACAATCTAGAAGATTCCCTAGCGTCAGAACTTGCAGATCGAAATACCGCCAGCTGGGCAGATGAACATGGTGAATCGGTAAAAGCAGGGTTAAGAGAACGATTCCCAGACGCATCAGAAAGTGAAATAGAAAGTAAGTTCCAAGCCGCTAAAGATGCAAAGCGGGATGCTTTTCATAGTGAAGCAAAAGGTGAATATAACAACGCACTTGCGAATGGGGTAAATAAAGCTCCAGGTTCGGATCTCGTTAATGCATCTTCTCGGGCAATGACGGATAGTTGGGCAAGTCAAAATCAAGGTGCGTTTAACGACGAATATGCTTTGAATCATCCGCAAATGCCTGGTGAATCGACTGAAAGTTATCAAGCTAGACGTGCAGAAGCATTTAATGCTAAAAAAGCTGATATACACAACGGTTTCAAGAGTGCAGGGCAAAGTTTTGTGGATACACATGGAGCAGATGGTCAAGAGCCACTATCCAAAGTGGACTTTATGAATCATATGAAAGGGCAAGCAATCAAAGTTGTGGGTGAGGATCAAGCTGATCTAGTTGTAAGTGCAGGGCAAATGGGTGTTGACCATGTGACCGCTGCCTCTATGATAGATGGCAAAGGGAAACCCAATGTTCCATTCCTAGCAAGTGGACTCGCAAACGCGAAAACGTCATCAATGAAAAATTCATTTGTAGAAGGTCAAAAAGCACAAGGAATTAGTGAGCAAGCGGCAAAGCTAGATTGGAATACAAATCACCATGTTCCAACGCATACTCAAAACTTAGAAAACTATACAAGTGCGATAGAAAACGCAAGTCAAGCACCATCTGGCTTCATGAGCATTAATCCTGATTCTAGCAAATATACAAACTTTGCGAAAAAATCAGCTGCCTTCATAGGAGGAGCTTCTGGTATATCAGGAGGACAACAAGCAATTAAGAATGGATATCAAGCTGTATTGACTGGCTCACAAGCCGCTTCTGCTTCTGCAATGCTAACGGAGGGTGCAGTACCAAAAGCAATGGCATTTGTGAAAAGCGGAGTGGGAACAACAATTGCTACTCATGCGGCTCAACAAGGTGGAGCTGTACAGGCACAACAAGACTTCCAGAATGTAGCCGGATTTGCTGGTGGAGTTATATTGGGCGCTGGCGGATATCGAGTGGCTAAAAAATTGGCATCTACAGCATCTCCATATCGAAAAGCAACACAACAAGAAACACATACTCCGGGTGAAGTAATGCAAATGGCTCGGACAGTTACAGATTCAAATGGAAATGTTCAGGTGGCACCAGGGGCAATTCGTCAGGTAATCACTCCGACTAGTTCTCATATTGAAGTCCAAACAAAGGGCGGGGAGCGACAAATTGTTTCGAGAATGGGTTCTGGGCATAGTGGCATGAAAAAAGGAGAAACAGTTTATCAGGATCTCACGGTTCAAGACGGTCAACTCGTATCAAATTCCCCCGCTACATATCGTTTAGATAGTGCAGGAGGAAGGGCGGCTTCGAACGTTGTAACATCTAGCAATCCAGCTCGATTGTTAGCAGATGATCGTGGACGTGGTCACAGTCCGGTAGCACCAAAGCACGTTCCAGTCTTTAGTCAAGCTGTTGATTCAGGTAAGTTCTATACTCAAGATTTAGCTGCTCAAGGATTTGATAATGTTCAAGTGGTTATTGACAAGCAACAACAATTTGTAACTGGACAAAAGGACGGACAGACTTACCGAGTTTCACAAATTTTCTCGGGGGATGCCAGAATGGGTACTGAAGAAACTGTTCAAATACCGGTTACTGTATCAGACAATCAGTTAAGACCAACTTCTTACGGGCGTTCTCAAGTAGGTGTCAGTGCTACCGTTACAGCCAATGGTACATCATCAGAGGAACAACCATATTTCTCTACAAAGAGCACAGATGGTTTAATTTCAGACATTAACGAGCTGATTGAGTCTAAGCACTTTGATAGAGCAAGTCGTTCTGTAAACGCGCGACAAGAATTGGACCGTGTTAGAAGAAATCAAGGATTCCTGGGGTGATGATGAATGCCCAATAATTACAATGAAGAAGAACAGCAACCGAAAAAAGAGTCCCTCGTAAAGAAGAAGGGTAAAAAGTTACTACGTGATAAAGCTTTAAAATTAGGCAAGAAAGCTGGGAAAGCGGCGGCAAAAGCAGCCGCTCACGCTCTCTTGGGTGTAGGTAAAGCACTCCTAGGCTTGTTAGCGGGTGTAGGAGCTCCTGTACTAATAGGAGTTGCAATTGTTGTGCTTCTAATTCTCGTGATTTTCATAGCAACCTCTTTATTATTTAGTAACGATCCAGATTCGCTAGATGCGGATGGTAAAGAACTAAGAAAATATATCACGGAACTGGCCGACGCTAGTGTTGATATGTCTAAGCTTGAAGAAGTACCATATCGTTTGCCGGAGGATTTAATAATCGCAGCAATGCAAATATATGACTCTGACAGTACAGTGGAAACTAAAAATGCGGCTAAAGAGTTAGCGGAAGCACTTCGCCCAATATTCACATATGAAGTTAGAAAAGGTGAAACGGTTTCAATTACAACTACCTGTGTTGCAGATAAATGTTCAGATGTAACAACTACCCAGGAGTATTCAGTTAATATGCTGACGCGTGTTGAAGCGTGGGATCGAATTGGAGTTGCTGAAGTAGTAAGTCAAAAAACGGAATGGGAATCAGCTGGAACAAGCTCTAGCGTTAATGATAAAGGGGAAACGATTACTTCTACCACTAAGACACAATCTGATTTCATCTATGCCTCCCTGGATGATACAATCGATTATACTTTATATGAACGTGCGCTCTCTGCAGAACCATTCGATTATGGCGTTGAGAGTAAAAAGGCTGTTGAAGCAATCTATCAGATAGCAGATGGATTAATTATGTATACCGAATGGCTTAATGGGGACACATTGACTGGCGGCGGCTTTGATGGAACAATCACACCAGGCTCAGGAGTACCTTTGGAATACATGCCAATTTATTTAGCAGCTGAAAAGAAATATGGAGTCGATTGGTATTACCTTGCTGCGTTTCATTTTGTAGAAACAGCTTTCTCTACAATCAGTCCGATGCTTTCTAGTGTGGGTGCTGAAGGGCATATGCAGTTTATGCCTTGTACATTTGTTGGTTGGGGCTACCCTGGCTGTAAAGGAAGTAATGGAGGCACATATATTCCCGATACAGTGAAGCATAGTCCAGCTATGATTAAAAAGTATGGTGGTCAAGGAGTAGATGGTGATGGTGATGGGAAGGCGGATCCATTCAACTTAACAGATGCCATATTCTCGGCCGCCAACCTTTTGAAAATTAACGGTTTTCTAGATAATCCAAATGGTGCCATCTTCAAGTACAATCACGCTGATTGGTATGTAGATAAAATTAATAAGAAAGCAAAAGAATTTAAAGAGGGTGCTACATATATGCCGGGCGATGTTACACCAAGTGGCGGATTTATTAGACCCGCAGCTGGAAGGGTCAGTTCAAAGTTTGGACCTCGTTATATAAACGGAAAGGAAGGTACTTTTCATTATGGTACCGATATTGCAAATAGTTTTGATACACCAGTTGTCGCTATGGCAAGTGGACAAGTTGTTAAGGTAAAAACAGGTTGCCCAAGAATAGGTGGAGTGCGAGACAAATGTGGCGGTGGATGGGGGAATCATGTAATGATACGTCATACTGTCCAAGGGAAAGTCTACGATGCTGTTTATGCCCATTTTACAAAGCCTACAGTTGCTTTGGGGCAGAATGTGCAACAAGGACAACTGGTTGGATTGATGGGGATGTCAGGCACGGTCACGGGCGAACATACTCATATAGAACTATATAATGGACCTTTCAAAAAGTACGGGGTTAACAATTTAAACCCCCAAAATTACATTCCATTCTAGTAGGTGCATAGCATGAAGAAACGCATAGTCGTAATTGGTTCTATCATTATCGTATTAGGGCTATTGCTATTTTTAGCATATAGTAAAGAACCATTCTTGAAAGATTCAGTAGTAGATACAAAAGTGAATGAGTTGACCAGTCAAAAGGAATTTGAGGCTAACATTCTGGATACAGAAACAAACCTTGAAACGATGCGAAACTTTATTGCAGACCGACTTCCAGAAAGTAACGTGTTGTTAGATTTCGACTTAGAAGAAATTGAACCCGATGATGTAACTAGCATAGAACTTCAGGAAGAACTTTTTTCGATGTTTTCTACTGCTCTGTTAACTCAAGACATAGATCTCTTATCAGCAGTCGTTACAGGGGAGGCGATTCGGGAATTATGGGGGAAAGAAGAAAATATCGAGGAGAATCTAAAAAAATTAGATGAAACCGTAGTAGCCCTTAGTAGAGATGGCTTGTATGAGAAGTTATCCTATCAACTAAATGCTATTCAGAAGGATACAGATAAACGTGATGGAACGATGAACCTTTCCTATAAGGATGGAGTTGTTATGAAGATTCCATTTGAAATCGAGTTGGTGGATGGTCGAGAAATACCATACTATCTGTTCAATACATCGATTAAGGAAATGCTTTCTGTAATTCAAAATCAATAGGAAAAAGAGGACTGGCTATTAGTAGCTCGTCCTCTTTTTACATTCTATAAAGTTCATATTTCATCTTCTTCCAGCTACCGAAACGTCTGATAATTGTTTTTGCATTTGGAATATCTGTGTTTGTTTCGCTAAGTCTGTTCCATGCACGTACTGTTGGCGGTATCGTTGGGAAATTGGACTTAATTAACTGCTTCAATACATCGTCACTATAACCATAGGTTTTGCCTGTATGTTTAGCAATTTCGTTTTGACCAAGTCGTTGTAAGAAAACATGATATCGCGGTAAGTTGTTCGCGAGCGCAAATTCATCCCATTTTAAATTAGTTGTAAAATGGTCTTTGTACTGTTTCAAGAATTCAATCAGCCTAGCATCATCGTACAATTGACCGCGTCCTCGTTCAACTATAGGAAGTCCTAACCTTTCTTTTAATGCGTTCCAGCTACCAAAGTAGCTGATAAAGGTCTGAGAGTGGGGAAGGTTTTTATTTTTCCTGTATTCGTCCCATTGTTTCGTACTCGTAATTTGTTCTATATGTTGTTTTGCAATCAGAAGAAGAGTGTCTTTCGTGTATTTCACGTAGTTCATCGCTCCATTCTTATAGACCGTAGCCTAGATCAAACTTTTTTAATTGGATGGCTCTATAATCTTGATTGACTTCTTTGAAGTATTGTTCACATTCCTGAACGTCCGCTGCATATAAAGAGTAAAATACATCTGCATTTGGTATGTTTTTGACTTCTTTTGAAATTGCAGATTCTATATCGGTATTGACTTCATAAGGGAAGACGCGTGGAATGAAGTACAACATCGTATGAGCAATTTTATTCCATTTAAAAACATCGGTTCTTTGCGAAACATTATCTTGTAATTCTTTGAAGTCTAGATGGTTACATCCCATGCTGTGTCGAATGAAAGATAAGTTTTGAAGAACCATTTTTGCGTTTTCTGGAATAGAAGGAACCAACTTTTGCTTATCTGCATCCCATATAAATTCGATAGGGAGGGCAGGTACGTGTAATTCCCTACTGCAATAATCGTCACTAAAACGATAACTATTTAGATTGTTAAATTTGTAAATGACACTGTACGGTCGCATCGGTATATACTCCGCACATTGTGATGCGAATATAGGTAGTGGGTTAGGGAATAAGATATAATTTTGTTTCTTAGAAATGCAATATCCAATCGCCCAATTCCGATCCGTTTCAATGGAAAGAACCGCTCTGTTTAAAAGAGATTCTAATTTTCTACCGTAGACGTATTGAATTTCATCCCCGTGTCGTTTACGTTGCTCTGCGTACAGCTCATAGCCTTGTAGGTTCTTTTCGCTGTCTTTGTACTTTGTCAGTAAAGGACGCAATTCAGGGTCCTTCTTGTACGTAGGAATCATGCCATTCTTTACCTCATTTGATTGACGATGCTTCCAATATTCTCGGATTACAATCGGTAGAATAATGGGCGATAGAAGAATGATAACCGGTATTGCTAAGATGGTAACTCCTAAGTTGGATGAACCAAGTGTACCGAAGATGAACATGATCATACCCACGATTATGAATCCAAGCAAAGCTAGTAGACATATAGCCAGTACAGCAGCGGCAATGTGGAGGAACGTGAAGATAGGCATATCTGAAATCATGCCATGACGCTCTGCAAACGCGACAAACCCTAGCTTCTTAAAGAGTGGATAGAACCAATCATTCCATTTCCAAGCAACAAATATCGGTAACAGCAAGCCGATAAGACCAGCCAATCCTAAACGTTTTTGATTTTCATATTGGTGTTTTGCATTAAAGAACCAGAGTAAGTCCGTCAGCATAATAAGCGCCTCCTTATGTATAACATTATATTTACATTGTACACAAAATAATCGATAAAGTCAACAAAAGTCAAACATAAAAACCGCCACTATTGAAGAGTGACGGTACAGGGTGATGGTGATTATAGATAGGGGAGAACAAGGGTTACTGTTTAGCTTTAAGAATTTCAAGTATTTGCTTTGCACCGGTTGGACTAAGTGTTATACCTCCAGTATATTCTTCGTTCTCATTCAATACTTCTCCCGTAATCATACAGGCTTTGGCGGATGAAAACTTACGAAGAATGATAATATCATCTTCCACAAATATTTCCATAGGAGTACCGGTATCAATACTCATTGTTCTTCTTAATTCTTTAGGGATTACAATTCGTCCCAATTCATCGACTGTACGAGACATTCCTAGAACTATCATTTTTACACTCCTTTACTGGTTCAGCAGGCTAGTAGTTTTAAAACTATCAGTCAATTCTTTCATCGGATTCTTTATCCATTTTCTTTAATATCTCGCGTTGTTCATTTTGAGAAATTAGTGTATAAAACTGTTGTCTTAATAGACGAATGTCCCAACTGGTCCCTTAGACTACCTTGAAAATCTCTTCTTTTTACTCAACTTGAAATATCCTTTCCCGTCTTATTATTTATTCTACACAAAAAAACCTATAGAGTAGACTCTTTTTAAAGTGTCTACTCTATAGGTTACAGTTTAACGATGTAACTCTTTTTTATTTTATTTATACTTCACAGCAGTATAAACATTCAACTTTTTTGTTTTAGTAGTATAAATAGTTCCAAAACTAGGTTGAGTAATTTTATATCTCTCAATTTTTAAATCTGCGTACCCAGCTAATCTACTCCATTTTTTTGAATTGGCTGGTATAGTTCTAGTTACGCCTTCTGTATGGTTATGTGATACAGATACATCTCCCCATTTTGTAGTAACTTTATTGGAGTAAGTTTGTGATTCGCCTTTACTTGTTGTGTATTGACTATTCTTTTGCCAGTCTGGAGTGAATTTTGAGTAACCTAGAAATACGAATTTTTTATTTTCAGTCCCGATCAATGATTCTCCAAAAACTAGAGGCTGCATATCAGAATCTTTATATTTCGCGGGTTGTTCAAAAGCCTTTACGTAATTTTCCATATCGCTAAGGTTATCAAAAATTAGGATTGTTCCATCAGTTTCATGGATTTCTAGGTTGTCGTAATCCAACCGTTCAGAAAGATTAATTGGATTCTCAGTAATTGTTGATGCGGATACTAATTGGCTAGAGATAACAGAAAATAATAGAACAGCTAACAGCGAAAATAATATTTTCTTCAATTTCATTTGTTTCACTCCTTTTTTTGTAATTAAAATTATTGTATAGAAAATATTACCATTAGTCAAGCTGTTAATTTAAATTATTTCAAATTTTGTGTTTTTGTAGTTTTATCTAATATTATGTTATATAATCAAAAAACCAGAGGGAACTATGCTATGGTTTTATTCGAATTTATAGGAGAGGTTAGGTATTCAAATGAAAAACAAAAAAAGTATTAATATTTCTGAATCTATTTTATTGGCTAGTTCATTTTTTATGTTCATGTTCATTTCTAAGTATTTAGTTTTTATCCCTGAATTTAAATATATTTTCGAGAAATATACCTTATGGTATTTACTACCTGCTATAACTTTAGGTTTAGCTATACATTCATTTTGGCATAGGAAAGCAGAATGATAGACAAAAGCGATTTTTTTTCAAAACCATTTAAAAGGCGTTCACCCTTTAACGGATATTGCTTGAGTAAGTCTTCACATGCTTCAGCTGAACAAATAATGGGGGAGGGCTTGTATAGCCTTCTTTTTTTGTTTTTCGCAAATTTACACATTATGCCATACAAATACTTTTCGACAGCATATAAACGTGTATCGTGGCTTCTCGTGGTTTGTACGACCATTCCCTTTTTAGACACCTTTAGAAGTGGATGAGCAAGTGTAACTTATCAATTTGAACAAGAATATACCCCATACCATCGTCTGCCGAAACAGACAAGGCTATGGGGTATAATTTTATTTATTATCGACAAAAAAACTGTATAGTCTAGAAGCGCATAAAAGTAAATCCTGTTTCGCTTTACGGATTTCTAATCCCTCTTATGCTCCTGTTGGGCTAAGAGGGATTCCTCCCGAATTTTCTTCATGTTTTTCTTTCTTCAAGTTCTTTATCCATTTTCTTTAATATCTCGCGTTGTTCATCTTGAGAGAGATTAGTATACAAAACAGTCGTCTCTATAGTGCTATGACCCAGCTGGTCGCGAAGACCTACTAAACTACCACCCTCGTCAAGCCAGCGCTTTGCAAACGAGTGTCGCAGTTTGTGAGGGCTTAGACGCTTACCAGATAGATAGGCTTTCGTATACTTATTAACTAGCTTTTGGATTGTTTCAACCGCAATCGGGTTTGCAACTCCTCCATAACGAGTTAAAAAGACGAACTGGTTCTTGCTGTCAGGTTTGTAGATAGTTTGTCTATCTTCTAGATAACACATTAAATCGTGCATAGAAGAGGGGGTAATACTAACGGTATCTGCCTTATTTCCTTTACGTAAAACACTTAAATCATTTTTCTTGGAATCGATATCCGTTAGTTGTAAGCCCGCCAGCTCGTTCACTCGAATACCGCTGCCTTGAAATAGGGAGAGTATTGCAAGATCTCGAAGATAATCTCGTTTAAAACGAGAAACCTGTTTATCGGATAAGGTTTTCTCGTAGTCGTGGCGCACATAGGCTAGTAATCCGTCCATTTCGTCTTTATCGAGCATTTGACTATTGATTCGCTTTGCGCGACGGGCGGTAGACTCTGTCTTCTTGGGTGTTTTTATCTTGGCCATTACATTTCGATCAAAGTAACATTCTCCATCATCATCTTCACTTTCTGTAGTTAGGTAGTTAAAGAGGGATTTGAGTGATTGAATGAATCGGGTTAGGCTGGCTTCCGATCGAACGACAAAAACATCTTTTCGTTTTTCTACTTTTTCTTCCATGAGCATTTCAAAAAAGAATTCAATGTCTTTTTTTTTCAACGTTTCAAGGACCGAGTAAGGGATTGTTTGATTCGTTTCAGACGTCGTTAAGCCTTCAGTACGTAGCCAATCAAAGAATTTCTTGTAATCGTACAGGTAACCACTTATCGTGGCGGGGGAGAGCCTTGCACGCTTCTTGGCACGTACGAAGTCTTGGACATAGAAGGGAAGGTCCTTGATTGCGTGTTCAATATGTTGTTCAGCTGCTATCGTTTTTCGTGTAGGTACTGACATAGGGGTCCCTCCTTTGGTGCAACTAATCTAGTGTACTCTTAATATAATTTTAGTTGAAATCATTGAAATGAATAATTAATATCTTTTACTACTTTTATGTCAATAGAATCAAAATGAACATTACTTTCATCGAAAATAACGATATTATCTGCTTTGCCCAATGAACTTTTAAATCTAAACCCATCATATCTATTAGATTTTATTAATTCTGATAGGTACTGAGTGGGCAAGTATTCAATTTCAGTGTTATCAGGAATCACAGGTTTTGATAAATCAAATACTAATCTATTGAAAAGCCGATGATAACCGACTCCAGTTAATAAATCCTTATACTGAAATGGAGATATTAGTAATATCCCTGTATTTAGAGAAACAAGATGCAATACCTTCTTTGTAGTTAATTCTACAATTGATATTTCTGCTGATTTATATGGACGTAACTCTGCGATACATGTAGCACTATCTGTTGCTGTATATAGATAGGAAATTCCTTTTGGATTCGCTCTTCCAGGAGCTGCATACTGATTGGGCGGTGCGCCCATAGTATCAATAGAATGCTTACCAATTCGACCTCTATATAAAATTGAGTTTTGAGGTAATACAAAAACATTCTCTTCTAAAATACCTGCGATATCTTCAGATATAAATCCGTTCTGAGGGAAAAATCTGTTGCCATGCTTTATTTCTTCGGTAAGTTGATCCCAATAATCATGATAAGATCTAAAGGTAAAAGAGTGTTCTGCACGAACATACAAATCACTACAATCGAAATTCATATCAGTGTGATACATAATATCATCGAAAAGATTTTCACATGGAGTTAGACTATCTTCAAAAATGTTCCATTCGTTTTGAATTAATACATATAGAAATTCTCCCACTTCAGTCGGATTATCTCCGTAGATAAAATTCGTACCATGCTCTAATAACTCATAATATGGTGTGAAAATGTTGAATTTATCTGCAATTTCACTAGTATTAATTACAAAAACATCTTCGCTATCGCAATAATCACAAATACCTTTTCTGTTCTTTGTTTTAATTATTTGCTTCAGAAACCGATCTTGAAAACAATTTATGCAGCAGTTGTTCATAATTACCTCCTAAAATTAAGATGTTTTCAGACGTCAACCAACTTTCAATTTTTACATTCCAGTTGAACATAAGCAAAACAATAAATATATAAAGTCTGAAAAAATGTTCTTAACTTTAATAGACTCCTAATGATAATTGCTCCTCTTTGTATAAAAAGTAGATGAGTAGTCAATAATATAATTATTATAACTTTGGGAGGCTACTAACGAATGATAGAACACCTTTTATCAGTTTTTCTTGGGGAGAAGTCATACCTGTCAGATGATTATATTGCAAAGATTGCTCAGAATGACGTATGCAGCTTTATTAATAAAAACAATGAAGTAACACATGGCTTTTTAATAGCAAACATCGAGCCTAAAGAATGCATTCGTGAGTATTTACCTCTTGACTTAGAATCGGACGATGTAATCGATACTAAACGCTCAGACCTTTCTAGAAAATTAATTCAAGTTCCTTACTTTGATGCATCCGAACAATTGAAAGCGGAGTTCCACTTAGTATCGAGTAAAAAGGTAAATACAGTTTTGACATACGATTGTATGAAAGTTGTAGAAGATACTAGACAAATGTTGCACCATTTCAATGTATTTAACCTGTTAAATACAAGTTTTGATAAATACCATCTAATGTCTTATAATCCTAAAAGCAAATGTTTTTCTGTCAATCCGAAAATATTATATACACATCTAACAAGAACTTTGGTATTAAGTAATATAAATCCTGAAGATGCCTTGTTAGTTGTTGTTGCACATGAAATTGGGCATATGCTTGACGATGAATTGAATAACAAGGCAGATGAATTCGTTGATACAGTTAATAACATACAATTGCTTTCACGGAAACATGAAGGAAGTGAATTGTCAAAACGCGAACTAAATATTTTAAGAAAAGAGCTTCAAAAGTATCAGTTGATGAATTTAAAGTTTGAAGCTAACGCTTGGATTATTGGTCTGAAATTTATTCCCTCAAACCTAAAGAGGTATTATAAAGAACAAACGGAGAAAATGTTGTACCAGAACCGGATTGACATGGAAATGCGAATGGAACGAATCCATTTGTCCCTAACTAATAATTTTTGACCCTCCCAAGTATCCTTCGTTCACCATTCTTACTGGATGGTAATGGGGGATATTATGATATCTGAAGAGTTCCAAAACCTGAAATTTGACAAAGGTTAATGAAGACATGATGCCAGGACTTGATTGAACGCACTATATATTCCTCTTTTCTCAGATACATGAAGTATCGGATTGAGGTTCTATTTTGTTCCTTTAATCTTTACTGAATGTAGATTTTCGTTATGCTTCACCCTTTCAGGACAACGATTGAGTTCTTCCTTCAATAGAAAAATAACGTTGTTGAGTTTTTTTATCTCAAGATGTGTTTCACTTTGTTTTTGAGCCATGCGATTTTGAACTAAAACGTGGTACAGACCCAATAATGTAACGACCCCAACTAAAGAATTTAATGTAAACTCGAATTTATTATCTGTATTTAATTTTGGATCAGCAATGCCGATAAACATATAAAGCAATTGAACAACTATTATCAAAAATACAATGGATATAGCAGCTAATGAGACTATATTCATTCGGAAAAAGGATTTTGTTACATGTAAATTAACCCAATACAATAGTGCCATCAACATTATCCCGCCCACAATCCAATACGCGAAATTCATTCTATTCATCCCCCAGTTAGTCTGTTTTTCTTTTGATTGTTCCTTTAAGTTTGCGCTAGCCTCTAAGTAAACAGAGCAGATATGCCAGCGCTCTATGGACTTTCTTATTGACATCAACAAGAAAGTCTTATGTAAATTATACCATTTCTATTTTAGTTGTCTATGTTTTAACTAAATTAGTATTTAGCGTAAAGTATAAAAGCAATACGTTTTCACATATTTCTTAAAGGTCTACTTCCCTCTACATTGGCTTACAAGTTAGAACGATTATTCTACAATGCTTCTACTGATATACTTGTGAAATTTAATATCCATCTAACTTGTATGTCCTTCTACAGATTTACTGTCATTCGACATGTGTACTGTCGAGAGAATGCTAGTTTGAATTTAAAGCTCAAAGATTTTCTCCTGAGCCTACTTTTGTTATCTAGTTTCCTTTCTTAAAGTATCCATGTTTACGTCTTTTGAGGAAACGATTCGCAGTGGCTCTTTTCTCAAGAAGAGAAGACAACCGATGTAACTCTTTAATGCCTTGAATTTCTGATTCTGATAGTCTATTTAGCTGTTGAGAAATATCTTCTTGAAAAGACTCATTTTTTTGTAACTGTCCTTGAAGCTGTTCTTCAAGGTTTTGTATCTTTTCTTTACTTTTTTCAATTTCATCTTTTGCGACTGATAAATTCTTTTGCGCTTCTTTAAGTGAGTCCTTAGCTGGTCTTTGTTGCAATTCCCTCAAATTGTCTAGCAAAATTTGAATGAGGGCAATCAGTGTAGCGAATGTCGCAAATTCTATATAAGTTTTGGGATTACTCATTAAAGATTTTATTATATCTAAGAAATCAGTTTCAATGTGTTTGTTGGAGAAATCAGAAATTCTCTTGAAAATATAAGACATATACGACAAAAAACCTAATAATATAATTGTCGTCGCAGTCCATGAAGTCCATACTGCTAAACTTCTTTTTTTATTTGAAAAGTAATATATGAGATAATTGACAATTAGAAACCCTATGATGGAGAGTGAAAAAAACAACATTAAATTACCGCCTTTCGCTATACCTATTGTGGAAGGACAGATAAGTCAAATTTCTCACCTTTATAAGCATCCCAGTACCACAAGTTGAACTTAGGCTTTAGGTTGGAAAAATGCTCGATCTTAATTCCACGCTGTATATGATAATCCTCTACACTTTCAGACATTCCAAAAACCTCGATAATTGTTTTTGGAGTAGTATCTATTAATAAGCCATCCGGTACAAAACCATTCCATGACGTATAGCTACTGGTTAAACACTTCAAAAACGGTCTTTTTTGTTTGCATAACTCTGTATATAAGATCCGCTCGTATGAACTTTCTACAGGTACACCATAAGAATTGATTGGAACTAATGCAAAACTAACAAATTGGGGTATCTTTTGATAGCCCATGTTCTTCACGAATCCGCCAGCGAAGTACGGTCCAGACAATCCACGTATAGATTTAAGTGCTTTTTCAAATGAGTTAGCGTCTACACTTAATACTTGTTTTGTGCTTTTGGTTGGATTGCGTAAAGACAAGAAGTACATATCCCCTACTAATTCTATATCTTCGTCAGTTAACAACAACATAGTAAACGCAGCCGACTTAGATTTGTAGTCATCTTCTATAATGCTAATTCTACCTGTTTTTTCGCCTTTATATAGTAGTTTGTTCATTGGAATATCTTTCAGCGTATATTGTTTAGCTGTAGAGTTAACGAAACGGTTGTAAACTTCCTCAGCACCGTGGGTAGGATACGTCTGTCCTTCGTAGTAAGCGAGCTTTATGGTACGATTCCACGATTCTGTTAGCAACCGCCATAATGTCGCATAAACAGTAGGACGATTAGTAGAAATTCCTCCATTACTAGTTAGGGGCGCACTAGTTTTAGTTCCCCCGCCATTAGATTTCTTCATTTTTTCTGTTTTCTCTAAGCGATAATCTTGTCCATCAAATTTAATTTCAGTTAATCCATTTTCTTTTTTCTGAAAGCCACGTTCGTAGATACTTCCTGGAGACTGTCGTTCACTGCCTTCACCATAATAGTGACATGACTTCGCGTGAGCTTTAGAACTTATCGCTCTTATATAGTAACTATCCGAGTCAGTTATATGGCATAAACTCATAATAGGCTGTGGGTTGGTACAGCTGCACGTAACAAGCACCTTGTCTAATTTCACTAACTTACGCAACGAGGCTAACTTTGTCTTTTTCACTACAGGGTCGCTTGATAACCAAAAATCATGTGTCATAAATTCTTTTCTACCATCATCATGCTGAATTATAAATTGACCGCTATTTGTGTACATATCAAATCAACTCCAGTTTAAAGTTTATCTATTTGCTTACCCCTACTGTATGTGATCAAGTTTCATCAATAAAAATCTGTTTCTGACTTGTTTTCGTCTTTTACTCGGTACTTAAGCGAAGACACCAACAACTAAACCTACTATGGATGTAACGAATAAAAAAAGTGAGCCGAATAGATATTTAGCCCACCTCTGAGGATGACCAGGAGGTCCACAGGCGGCTACGTTGCCCGCTGAAAAAATCGTTGTAATAAGGAAAACAATGGAGCTGAGTAAAGAGGTCTTAGATAAAAGTTCTGTGTCCCCATAGATGATGCCGTGATAAATCTCAACGCTGGCAGTGAAAACAAATACAACAACGGCAATCCACATGAAAACCCGGAGACAAGTTGCAAGTATATTCAAGACCCTTTCCCTATTAGTTTCGGAAATGTTTTCAAAATAAAGTGATCCCATCCCAGAAACTATTGAAGCTAGTATCGAAATCAGTGGTATAGTAATATTCATTTCATATCCCTGCCTTGGCTATTTAAATTGGTGGTGTTACTTTAACTACTTCATTAATTTAGATATCTCATCTGCTTCGTTTCTATCAAATAGATCAACTAGTGAAAATGTAAAGGTTGGGTATGTAAACGGTCAATATAAATGCATAAAGTTGTGATTCTACCTATAAAATCTTTAAAATAACATTTGATAGAATCTCCACAAAGTGAACAGCGTAACCGCCATACCAATAATTTTAAATATGAAGTTTCGTGCAAACGAAAAGAGTTTCCAAAGTATAAAGATCCCGATACCGAAAATTAATATGGACTGCCAGGACATTAGGACTCACACCATTCTGTTTCTAAATTTGACGCTAATGGATTTGCCTTGCTGTGCCAATCGGCTTGATACAGTTCGTGTTCATCTTGAATCCATTTAAGTAAACAACTGATTAGCGCTGCCTTATACTTATTTTTAAAGATGCCAATAAATTTTGGCGGAAGTTTAATCGACATAGGTTCATTCAGCGTTACGGTGCAGTGGTTTTCCTGTTCCGGAAAAGGAGAAATAAACGGTATATAAGGATTATTGAGCGTAAACCAGCTCGTATTACTTTGGATGAATGAAGGATAGCGTTGGATGCGTGACGCTAGGTACTGCAGAAACTGGCCCTCCTCAACAACTATTTGTAACGTGATGTATTCGGGGTTACTTTCTTCTAAGACAGATTCAACAAACATCATGCGCCAACCACTGTATAGTTCTTGTGATTAACAACGGTTAGCGAGTTTTCCAGGAATAAAAGCTCTTGGTTCTCTTTTGATACTTCCACTAGTACGGTGTTGACTCTCACTAGTTGTACAATCCCGGTAACGACTTTGGATTGTCTTGTGAAAGTAACTTCCGTGCCAAGTTCAATCGACGGGATATCTTTCTGTTTTGTATTAAACACTTGCGAACATCTCCTTATAACCAATTAAAAGCACCCTGAACACACGCGAGTTATTCCGCATGTGTCCAGGGTGCTCCTGTCGTGGTAATGTAATTAGCTTCATTGTAACATGCAAGTTGTATATGAATCAATTAGGTCTTCAGTTCTCGTCTTTAAAGGCTTTCCACGTACTAGGTTCGATAGATTCTACATATTCGTCGAAGCACGCCTCACAGTATGTCAGGTTCTCCCACGGAACACGGACGTCATTCTTCCCTATTTTGTTGTGACAGACATTGCAAATGTATAGTTCATAAATGGTCGCCATTGTAACTTCTCCTTTGGTAGCCCTGTTCATAATTAGAGCGTACTATCTTAGTTTTTCATCTAATACTGATTCTACATAACCACTCATGGATATGTTTTCTCGCTTTGCTGCTTTACGTAACAACTTCATCAGATCCTCGGGTAAATCCAACATAAAGTTTTGTGAACCACTCACTAATGTCCACTCTTCTCCGTCTACTTGTACCTTACCCGCATGAATGTATTTTTCGATTGTAGCTAGTGAAAGTGATTCTGGAAGTGGCGCGGATACTTGTCTTACCCCACTTTTGATAGAAAATTCAATATATAGGTCTTGCTCACGCAGGCGGACATTTTCAACTCCCCAATGTTCATATGCGAAATCTAGTAAATCAAAGGATTCGTTCGAATCTTTAGGTAAGATGAAATCGACATAGCCTTTCACTGCAATGTTTTTTTGATGAATCAAGTAGGTCGGAATATACCTATACTCTGAAATCCCTGTGGTATAGGGTATAAAAGTTCTGGATTGATGATAAAATCCCCAATCAGACTTTTCATTCCGCATGACACGTATATCCTGTCCGTTCGGTGTAGTAAAGCGCTGGAATAAGGCAATGTCATAATGGTAGTTAAAGAATTCTGCAGAAGTTCCCCTTTTAGGTAACGATTTTTTGAGCTCATTATGAATCGTTTCGATAAGTTCTTCAGGAATAGAGATCCCGGTTCGTTCGTCTCCGATTGGGAACTCATTAACGGGAAGATTATTCTCTCGGATAATGTTGTACACCTTAGATACAGGCACTTTTAATTGCCTAGCAAGACTTGAAGGACGAATGCCGTCAGGTCTATTCTCTTGTAGTTTTCCATGGAGAGCATCTACTTCTTCTTTAAGATATCTAGCTTCCCGTATGTTCGTGTTAGGATCTTCGATTTTCGACAACTTCCCTTGTTTAGCCCAGTGATAGACCGTCCCTAAAGAAATACCAAGCTTTTCAGCGACTTCATTCTTTGTGTACCAGTCTTTACTCATTATTCAACTCTCCTATTCTATCAAGTGGATTTCCGTTAGGTAGAAATGTATCAATCAAGTTCACATTACATTTAAAGCTTCTTTAATATATGAGGTATAACCAATGTGTTAAAATTACTCACCGACCATACCATCACCATCAGCATCGTACATATATGGATATAACCAGTGGTCACTCGTTATTGGCATATTAAAACCTGCTGCTTTTGCCTCTTTAATTGTCACCTGTCCATTACCGTTCGTATCCACGCTAGAAATATCGTTTTTTGTTTTTTTGGATGTTGAATCTGAAGGCTTAGTACCAGTTAAACCGAGGGATGCATTTATTTCGTCAGGATTCCCATTGACAAACGAATCAACAATCACGTTCCCCTTTACTGTATAGGTATACTGGTAGTTTGAAGGAATCTGCGTTTCTGTGTTTGGGTATGTGATAATTGCTTCAAAATTAGTAGCTCCACCAGCGGTACGGATTACCTTCTCCATGTAGGCCTGATCACCGTGTCGATTGAGCGTACTATCTTGCGGGGTAATGTTATAAGCATTCGATACCCCTCCTAGAGAATCTGCAATTACATGTCCTTCATCCAAATTAGGGCTCTCGACACCAGGAACCTTTGCCTCATCCGGATAGTATCTGCCAGAAGATAGTACTGGTTCGTTATTGTCGTCCTGTAGAATGACTTTGTCCGCAAGAACACGTACTAGTTGTCCGTGTTCATTCGTAAAAGCCCAATATTCACGGTCTCCGAAACCAATGTCAACGACGACATTCGGTTCACGATATCCAGACAAATCACCGCCATCAACTTCGATATGTTTGTAACCGGAGAACCGTTCATTATTTGATTTAGTTGGTGTTTCCTCTACTACTGGTAAATTAGCAACCGTTTTGATTGTTTTTTCCTCTTTACTACTATCGTTTGTTTCGTTTACTTCCTGTGGAGCTGTTTGCGTATTTGCAGTAGATGCGTCTTCTGGGTTGGTACAACCAACAATAAAGATGGTCATTAAGAATAAGTTTAACAAAATCATTTTCTTTTTCATTTTAAGACTCTCCCGTAGTAGTTTCATATTGTTCATGATTAATAGCTTTGATATGTTGGTTCGTAAACGGAACGAGTCGGATCATTGTATCTGTCAGGAGTGGCGGATAGTAAGAAGACATAATAGACTCATGCAGCTTGATGTAAATTGCATCAACAAGTCGGTCTGAAAGAACTGCGTGAAGCAAAACGTCTGTTTCTCGTGTGGCGGCCATGTATTCGACTTCCGAAAGACACAGTATGATGTTTTGCAGCCCATGTAACTTCGCTTCAAGATAGTAAAGAATATCAGGGTATGTAAGAACGAGTTTTTCTACCCACGCTCTAATTTCCTCAATTTCAAAAAT
This sequence comes from Sporosarcina sp., assembly GCA_029257435.1. Taxonomy (GTDB): domain Bacteria; phylum Bacillota; class Bacilli; order Bacillales_A; family Planococcaceae; genus Sporosarcina. The sequence goes on from JARIBI010000035.1 coordinate 61,155, forward strand.
CTCACGCGGATCTGAATTATACCCGTCGAAAATCAGATGTAGCGTATCGTGATGCTGTAATGGTTCTACACGCACATATTCGAGTACTTTCTCCAATTTTGATAAGTTAAGCTGCTGGATATCAGAATACTTATCCACCTCAATAATTAAAAGCTCCTTTGTATTCAAATCAATACACCCTTTCCCTTTGTTTCACTTTCGGATTGTTCTCCCCTTTTGTACAAATCGATAAGCGTCCTATTCAACTATGTTAGAAAATGAGTTTCAGTTTCTGAAAATAAGTTTACTATGGTTGGGCTTAATCGACAATTCTCCTTCCCTTGCATTTTGAGAGATTTATCAATTCGAGCTCAGTGAAGTATTTGTTACGAAAACCGAAGTAGTCATGATGGATTTCCAAAACAACCTAAAACAAAATGAAACCTACCTCTCCGTATTCTCGATAAATACATAGTATCATGTATATTAATTTTATACAACATAATATGTTTTTAAATGACTATAGACAATGAAACATATTATTAGACTATAAACAAAGGGACTCTTTTTTTATATTAGTCTAGTATTGTGGTAATATAGATAGATATTCAATAGGAATACATGAGTCTTGTTTTACGAAATTCAATATGTATCTGCATATGAGTTGTAGTTTATATTCTACTTGGAGGTGTGCATCTCAATGAATAATGTAGTCGAAGTAAAAGGACTGCAAGTCCGTGAATTAAAAAACGAGTTAGAAACGATTGATTCGCTTCTTGAACTTCAACTTCGATTAGATGAATCGGAGAAATTCGGAAAACCTAAGTTTCATGATTTCTCCGATACAGATATGATGAAATGGTTTTTGCACGAAAGACAACACTTAAATGAAAAGAATGATCGGTCCAATAGAACAATTGCCGAGTATCAACGAGAATTAATTTTATTTGTAGAACAGCTGCTAGAGCATAGTTTAGAAATCGGTGTAGATGTAGACTATATAATAGAAGGTTCTCTGTTCAAATCACTCCAACCTCGTCATTTACGTAGGTATCAAGAGTGGTTAAAGACGGCCAGCCCATACGTTTTGTCGAAGGGCTCCTACTCTGCAGCAACGCTAGAAAGAAAAACAACGATTATTAAAGCTTTTTTTACGTTCTTATCCGACAAAGGCTATATAAAAGAACCAATTCATAAGGACTTGAAGATTGCCTCGGTTCGTGCAGATGATCGGCCAAACCGCGATATGGGTCCAGTCGAAGTAATTCATCTATTGGATGCGTTCAAAGAAGCTGGTCATACGGTCATGTTTTCTATAGTTCATGTATTAACCACTACCGGTATCCGAAATGAAGAGTTTTGTCGGCTGCGGGTGAATGACTTGAAAATTGATACCATAGCTGGCGGTTACTATCTTGAAGTATTGGGGAAAGGAAATAAGCGACGTTCTATACCGCTAAAAGATAAAGTGGTTCAAAGTATCCGCGATTATCGTGCAGCAAGGGGCGTTGCTTGGATCACAGAGTCAGAGGTAAATGACACGCTGTTCCCTACAAGTACAGGAAACTCTTTTTCTCCCTCTTATTTTTCACAGTATGTAAAACGAGAAATTCAGAAAGTACCAGGACTACCATCTCGTGATATAGAATTAAAGATTACCCCTCACGTATTCCGTCACGCGTTTGCTATAATATCTAAGGTAAATGGTGTAGAACTCTACGACATTATGAGGTCGTTGGGACACGAGAAGATAGAGACGACTATGATATATCTAGAGAAGATATTTGAAAAGGAACGCCACGCGATTCATTCATGGAAACCAGGCGTGTTAGGAGAGTATTTGTGAGTGAATCTCAAGAAGTTAAAGATATACAAACTAAGGGGGCGTTGGCCATGAGAACAGAAGAAGTAAAAAATCTAATGGATGCTTTAAATACAAGCATTCAAGTTGTATTGCAAATGACCAACTATGATAAGCATGGGGAATTAAATTTAGATTTAAACCCCGATGATCCAAATGACCAGTTTTTAAAGGAGCAATATGTGGCTTTACTTGAACAGCTTACAGACACTCATGCAGCAATTAATTACTTGCAGCAACCTATTGCTGAGGAAGGAAACCTTTCTCGAAATCGGAATGGGCGTTTTGAATTAAACGATTCACACGAATTAAGCTCAGGCAGCCCACTTGAATTCCTCCATTATGATGATTTTGACGACTGTTATAAGTGGATTGCTTCACGTATTGAACATAGCACCGACTATTACATAGTTGGATACAAGGAACTGTTATTAGAAGGCTTGAAAGTACGAGTGCGAAAAAATTCTTCCTGGTTATAAACGTGTGAGAGCAACATTCCTATGTGAATGTTGCTCCTTTTCTACGTATTAATCCATATGTTGAACGGATATGATTTCCCCTGCGGGTATACGCTCGATACCGAATGGATCTTCTAGCAAAACAAGCGATAGTCTAGGATCCAAATGCTCTACAGTTCCACGGAAAGAAACTACCTTTCCATCCCTCCAGATTTGAATAAGAGTTTGACACTTCCGTTGTTTTGCACGACTGAGTTCTTCATGTATGGTTTCCAGATCCCATTCGGATAGTTCAGTACGCTTAGTGTACGTGTCTTCCTTTTGCCATTCTCTTAATAACTGCAGGTGTTCCGGTAGCATTAAAGCGGTCCACTTTTTTCTCCCTCTGTCTCTGAGATGTTCTTGCATACTATTTCACGCCTTTCTTCTTTTATATGGCTCTAAATGCTTCTGTCAGCGCCTAAATATAAACTTAACAACTCTTCAGAACGATTTCTGAGTCGATAATTCATATATCGTCTTTCATATTCGTTGGCTCCTTCGATGAATATGTACGTAGTGAACGTACCGTCGTTAGCCCCTTTAATTAATTGCAACTGATGTTCTTTAAAATAAATATGTGTGTTTTCTAATTGTTTATGGATTCGTTCATCTGCTCTTTTGATTACATTTAGATAGGGTGTCTTAAATTTGAAAGGTATTTCTTCAACTAATTTAGCATCCCGATCTAGAATGGTCAGTAGCATAGGTAAGTAAATCATATCCTCGAAGTGCTTGATATCCTCTGCAGACATAAGTTTATTGACAGCTCGCATATTAGATCACATCCTGTTCTCTTTCATGTACAGGTGTGGCGGCTAATATATTATCGTATCTAAACGTTCGTTTTGCCTTTCTCAAGAAGCAGTAAGCACTTATGGATGTTGTCGATGTTGTAAGTACACGTATTCTTCTTGTACTAATCACACCTGTTCCTGAAAGGTAATAGATATCTACTAAGTTCCTATTATAAATTGAATTAGCTAAGATGTTTTTCATCTTGTTCACCTCTACATACTACTATATAGAATGTATGTTCCCTTTTCAAGAAAATATTTCATACAACAAAACCCCACGTAAAAAAATGCATATTAGCACATTTACAGTGGGGTGATATAAAATCACTTCAATGTTTACTTTTTGACACGATTAGCTTTTTTCTTTTCAATTAACGAATCATATAACTCAAACAATTTAGCGACAGCATCACTTTCCGATGTTGTTCTTATATCCATTCCATAGACTTCCATTACAACCCTATCATTATCTTGGTGAGCTTTCCTTAACTCGGAAGGCATCGTTAATTCATCATATAAATCAGCTAGAGAACTATTTGGATACAAATTTCGTGCGTCTATAATTTTTTGTGCAGTTTTCTCAATCCTATCTTTTTGTTTATCGGACAATTCTGGCCAAGGGAAGTTATTATAGACTATTTTTTTTGAATAACGATATCGCATCTCTAACCTTCCAGCTACAGCTCTCATCCACGCCATATGAACGTTAGATGTTAGCATCCCTAAATAATATAGTGGGGCTTCAGGAATAATCACGACTGCGTTCGTTGGTATAATTTCGCCATCTAGAAATCCAATGGGTATATATTTCCTGTTTTCTGAGGATGTTGCAGGGATTGCTAAGTAACTGCTTGGGTTTTTTGTTTCTCTAAATAATGTTGGAGTATTCGCTAGTTTTTGACGGTCTGCTGCACCTTGCAATCTATCTTCTCTCACGTTGGATATCCGTTCCATCACCAATGGCATTTTTCTTAACTCAAAAGGCTCGGCATCTACTAACCAAAGACAATAACGATACTTTCCATTAATAAATTCAGCTCCACCTGTGAGCTTTTTAATAAACTTTTCTGCTCTCGGCTCTTTTTTAATGAACTCTCTATATTCATCTTTCTCCATTATAAGATGCCCACCATCGGCTGGTCTATTTCCCGTTGTCATTTCTAAGACATTGCTTATAGGATTAGTTCGACTTTCAACAAACACATTCGGTCCATCAACCAAATAAGCATTAATATTTTCAACCTTATTTATCATATTAGATTCGTATACAAACTTTTCCTTCGTATTTTCAAGAATACTAAACCCTATAATAACTACATAGACATTCGCTTTCATACTTGCTTCACTTTGCCATTTAAAAGAACGATGCACAAAATCAATATGGATGTTAAATCTTTCGAATAAGGGTTTCCAAATACTAGTCACCTGATCGCCGTGTGTGATGGAATTCGTAGATACGAGGGCAGTTCTCACATTGGACCCTACCATGTATTGAGCAGCTTTAATAAACCAACCAGCTACATAATCAATCTTTCCGGCGCTCTTATAGGATTTCCCTTCTTCATCAACATAGAGGGAGCGAATTTCGCCCTTTTGTTCATCGCTTTGGTTTGAATATCCGCTAAATGGAGGATTTCCTATTATATAGTTTAAATCTCGTTTATCAATGACACTATTCCAATGTAGGGCTAATGCATTTCCTTGTTGTATATGAGTGTAAGATTTTAATGGTAGGAAATCCATTTCTGAGAAAATTAAATCCTTCGTTTTTTCAAACATCTGACTTTCTGCTATCCATAATGCTGTTTTCGCAACAGAAACAGCAAAGTCGTTAATTTCCAAACCGTGAAATTGGTCAAGAGTTACTTTGATTAAATCTTCATCTGTATCTAGGCGAATCGTATTTCCCATCACTAGTAACAGTGCTTCATTTTCTAATTCTCTTAATGATAAGTACGTTTCAGTTAGAAAATTACCTGAACCCGCTGCGGGATCGAAAAATGTAAGATTCCCTAACTTACTTTGGAATGCCTGGGCTTTACGTTTTATGGTCGCTGGTTGCTTATACTGTTTTATCTCATTTAGTTCTTCTTTCAAGTCATCTAAAAACAATGGATCAATAACCTTATGGATATTCTCAATAGATGTGTAATGCATTCCACCATGACGTCTTTGTTCAGGGTTTAGCGTACTTTCAAATACACCGCCGAAAATAGTTGGACTTATTTCTGACCAATCGAAATCACTTGCCGCATTAGTTAATATCAAATCCCGTAAATGATCCGTAAATTGCGGTATTTCAATGTCCATATTTTCGAAAAGATTACCATTCACATAAGGAAACTCCGCTAACTTTTCATCAAGATATGAATCTCTATCTTCTACCTCAGTATTTAACACATGGAATAACTCAATTATTGCATTTCGAAAGTGCCTTGTACTAAAGTCAGCTAGATAATCATGAAACATTCCTTTCCTACCAAGAAGTCCAGCATCTTCTGCATAAAAACAAAAAACCAAGCGCACACAGAGTTGATTGATACTATTTAAACTATAAGGGTTTTCTGGATCACTATAACGATCAAGTAACTCGTCATATATTTGCCCAACCAATTCCCCAGCTTGAATAGAAACTTTTGTTTCTCGTTCTATTTGTGTATTAGTTTTATCAACTAGTATTTCTAAACGATAATATTCGGACTTTAAATTTTCTAACTTAACTATTGAAGGTTCTGCATTAGGTTTCTCCATATCGTAAATATAGAATTCTTTAAAGTTTGATGTGATAATCCATCTAGGTCTCTTTGAATAAGGTAATGTCGCAGAATAGCGCATTGCTTGTTGAAAAGGGGTAAGCACGGAACCATCAGATTGACGAATCCCCTTATTTAAATCTCTGTCTCTGCCTTTTTGTTCAATTAAAACATTTGTTTTTTCAACATAACCGTCTATAAAACTCGTGTTATCCATCATGTTTAAAACTGAGTCTTCAAACTTAATATATTCAACGGGATTTTCTATTCCATAAACATTTTGTAGTAGATCGATCCAAAATGATTGACTATCTTGTCTTTCGTTCCCTCGTCCATGCCATCGGTTATAAAAATTTGTTGCCGCTTTTTTTCTTTCTGATATCTTCATTTATAACCCTCCACACTTTATATGTTTGAATTAAAACACTTTGGATTCAATTAATCTTTACGCATATTTAATCTTTATAATCCAGCAAAATAACACTTTCTTCTAATGATATCAGTCTTTGATCTGTCTGTAGTTAGTAAACTTTTAAAAAACGGCTTCTAAATGCGCATTGTAAGGAAATTTTTAAATTTAAGCTACGACTACCGGTTTTCCTCTAGCAATACGATTTAAGACATGCAAATAGACGACTTATAAAAAGCCGTCTATTTTTGTACGTAACTATTGAAGTTTCAAATATTGTAAAGGGTTAACAGCACTTGGACCGTTTACAGAGAAATAACCTTCGTGAATCTCAAAATGCAAGTGAGGTCCCGTTGAATTCCCTGTCTGTCCCATTTCTCCTACCCGTTGTCCTTTTTGTACTTGCTGTCCTTCGGTTACATCAATGGCGGAGAGGTGTGCATATACGCTTGTAAAGGTTTGTCCTTGTACATTGTGCGTGATCATTACGACATTACCAAATCCTCCATAGACGCCTGCCCTTGATACTACACCTTCCTTAGAAGCGCTAATCGGTGTGCCGACTACGTTTGCTATATCTAGACCACGATGCTGTTTCTTAGTATGGAAGATTGGATGGGTACGCCAACCGAATTGGGATGTTAACTGTCCAGATGCAGGTTGTATCCAATCGGAATTGCTATCGTATATAGAATTAGAGAAGTTTTGGTCGCAATTTGTTGTGAGCCCACCTAGAGTTTCAACCTTCTTCGTAACGTTTACCACCCAGAAAGCGTTTAACCCCATAGGGTCGTTGTCGGCACCCATTGGGGCATATGCCGCACCTAATTCTTCAATGGATGTTTTCCCCTTCTTATTCACGAGCGTATTCATGGTACGCCCCATCGATTCTAGTCCTGACTCAATTGAATCAAAGCGTAAAAGTGTTGACCAATTTGAGCTAGGATCCATGATACCGCCAGGATTATTATGTTGGTTTAAGGCGTTAGATTTCCCGTTACCCGTCTCTTGTAGAATGATCGCTGCCATTAAAACCGGGTCAACAGAATATTTATTGGCTGCACTGATAATGGCTTGTTCTTTACCTGAAAGTACTCCAGCGGATATAAAGGCACGAGCAAACTTTTCCGGATTGATGGAGCTACCTTCCGTACAATACCCGCCAACCGCACTTGAAAACTCTTTGGAGATACGTTCTTGTTCACGAATGATATCTTGCTCGATTTCAGCACTTAAATTGTCGGCTTCCTCAAAGGACTGTTCTAGTTCTTCTTTATCACTAGAAACACGCGTCTGCTCTTTTTCAAGTTCTTCAATTAGCTTCGCTTTATCCGCTTTACTTTGCGTGATCGAAGACATAAGGATATCGATTTCTGCTTTACTGGCCCTTTGTGCATTTGCAGTTACATCAAGTTCATCTTTTTTCCTTTGGAGTTCATCACTATCTAGGCTCTGCTGTTCCATGATCCTCCGGTCTGCAACAAGAAGTGCTTGAACGGAAGCAAAACGGTTAACGAAATCGATTAGATTATCTGCGCTCAGTATAACGTCCAGGTAGCTAAAATTCCCCTCTTTCAACTGTAACTGTCGGACACGTTCACGCAACACATTATCACGCTTGGTGGTGGTATGTTGCAGATCCAATATCTCCATATAAAGATTACTCGTTTCAATCAGCGAATCGAATAATTCTTCCTCGAGAACTTGTAGTTTGTTTTTTGAGGATTCAACCTCTAAGTCAATGGTGCGTATATCTTCCAAAAGCCCCGTGATTTCCGAGTCATTATCTTTCAACTCTGTGTCTTTTCGTGAAATGTCTGTGGTTAATTGTTTTTTTCGGTTATCTAGTTCCGCTTTCTTGGTTTCAAGTTCGTTTAGAGAGGTAGCTGAAGCGGAACTATAGAGAGTGCTATTCAGTAAAATAGAGATGCTGCAGGTTATCGCAACTAATTTTAAAAACACTTTTCCGGATATGGCTCTTTGTTTAGGCATTCCATCTCTTCTCCTTTCAGTTAAATATGCAACAGATAACGTTCATTACCTGAGCCATTCACGGAGCCGGTCAATATTTTGAGGGTTTACAATGCCAAAGCCCCTTACCATTACAACTCTAATTGGATGGCGGGTGATTTTCTCAATTTCATCTAATGTTAATAAAGAGGAAGCTTGATAAGTAGTTTGATTCCAGAAATCCGTTGATTCACGTCTTTCAAATATACGCTCAAGCTCCGATAGCTTGTGTCGCGGTCCGCTCAAACAATGTAACGATTGAAAAGCCTTTGATATCTCTATTTTTACGTTACCGGAACCGCAACACTTCTCTAGATATGTACCTTCCCCATCTTCCGCGAAGAATGAATTTAGAAATTGTTCTTCATCAAGAATCGTTCGGGATTTAGTGATGTGCAAATTTTTACCTGTGGCCGCATTAAACTTCTTAGCAATTCGAGGATTATCGAAGATTCCTGAAGCATTAATCTCTAGAGTGGTAAAGGTGTGATTGACTGGAACAGTTTCATATGCTGGAATATTCATGGTTTTTCTCCTTTAATAGTTCTGTTTGGGAATATCGTTTTGTTTCCCGTTTAGTTAAATGTAGTTTTAAATTATAAAGAGCAGCGCAGTATAGAAAAGCAACAAATCCTAAGTCCCGTCCAATTAACAAATATGAATTATTAGGGGACATAAAAGAAACCACAATACATTGCACAATTAATACATAAAATGGGATCAAAACACACCACAAAGCACGAGTAAGTATTTTACTCGCGCTTTGTGATTCTTCTTTAATGGCGGAAATCAATACCGCCATACACAGTAAAATTATAAAAACGTCATAACTTATCATCGATTAGTCTCCTGGTATTTTAGTTTTAAATGCTTCAAAGGAATTCGATATATTTATTTGACTTGATTACCATTTCTGTAGCTTGTTTATCTTTGGTATATGTATTCTTTTTCAGATAGCCATAAGCAAGAATACTCTTCCCTATTAACTCATTATCTTTTAGTGTGAAATGCTTAAAGTGGCGGTCGAAAATCACTAAAGAAAAGAAGCAGTTATCTGTAGTGTGGAAATTGATGAACCACACCTTATCTCTTCTAACCACTTTCTCAACTGTCCCATGAATGAAATAGGATACATCCAAGGTCTTATCGTCCCAAAGTGCTTTATGAGCATGTTCATAGAAGCGAATTAACTCTGAAATCGGTACACGGATACCTTTCACCGTGACAATAATTGAAGCTAAAAGGTCCGGCTCAACTGTACTAAACAACTTTTTTATAGAGCGAAGAGATCCAATCGATTTTGGTGATGCTGTTTCCTCTTTCAATGCGTCCGATTCAAGTTCTTCTTTCTCTTTTTCCTCAACTTCCTTTGGAGTACGCTCCAACGTCCGTATTTCATAATCAGGATCTATACTATTTAGATTTAAGCGAACCACAAATTCTCTTATTCCATAAGCTCGAAGAGAGTTTTGATATTCGCTCACCTTAGAGACTGTTTCCTCAAAGGTTAGCTTACGAAAGAATCCGCATGTCTTATGGTGGACGGATGCCCCTTTTCCACTAGTCTTGAAATGTGGAATGATATCTTTGGTTCCTTGGACAAATATAACGGGAACACCACATGATTTATCTATGCAGCTGAGTAGGGATCCGTGAAGACATTCATCATAACTAGTGGCGGTAATCACTTTCCCATCCGGCAGGCAAGCGGAATGCATGGTCAACACCCTTTCCATTTAGTGAACTATCAATCAAATAATCCTTGGCTATTAATATGATGGTTATCAGTACTCTCTTCTTTTTCTTTATTCTTCTCTAAAAGAGAATGCGTGTTTTTACAGTTATCGGAACAGTACAAAGTTCGTGCAAGTCCTAGGTGTGTGTACGTAATACCGCAACCCACACAAGTGTTTTCAAAAGTATTCATAATGACAGCTATTTCATCCATAAAAGATGGAATAACTGATTCGCCTCCTTCTTGATTATAGTGTTTTGCCATCCATGACTTCTGGATAAGAGTTAGGTTCTATAAGTTCTTGCGGAACATAATCCGTGTGTTGCTTGCTACTATAAAAACACACAAGTAGTACAACTAGTGCAATGCCTATAAAGAGGGTAAGGTTTATTCGTCCACGCCGGATTGATCGCGTACGTTCGGTTTCGTTAAGCAACTGCATTTAATAACTCCATCCCCGTCGAAATGGCACCACTAGCACCATAACCTTGCTGATAAGCAATACGAGTATTTTTTTCTTTGCAAAGTTCTTTTACGATATCCATTGTGATATGACCACAAGCTCCTAAAAGAACAACAACACAATCTGCTTTTTCAACGATGGGCCTGAACTCTTTGCGGGTGCCACCATTGCGAGTCTTGCCATTATGGAATAAAACGTTACAACCTGCCTTCTTCCCCATCTTCTTAAAAGTTTGTTCTTGGCTGCCGCCAATAATAGCAACTGTTAATTTTGTCATCTTAAATCCCCCGTGTATTCGTTTTTGTAATCATATAACATTATGTTTTAAATGTCTACACATGAGGTTGATGTTCCTTTCAGTAAAGGGGTTTTGTAGATAGCTTTGTTAAATTCTGATTGGATTAAAAAGAGGACGTTCAACGTATGTTCCACCTTCTGTCACAACACGAATTGCCGTTTTAATTATGTCTAACGATGCCTTTTTACCATTCAGGAGTCCTCTAACTCCTTTGTGGATCAGTGCTGTATAGGTTTCTTCTTCGATTTCATCGGTAACACATAGGACAGGAATTTCATTCACTATGCACTGTTTTATTACATTTTGTAAATGCTCATTAAAGCTATTACTTATAAAAATAATTAATTCACTGGCAGTTAATTCATCGAATTTTATTGTTGTTGTATCATTGCCGATCACTTTCAAATCAAGAAAAGCAGTGTTTGAGAGTAAGCTCGCCCAAAGTTCTCTTTCTGCGCATTTTTCACTGACTACATGGATTTCCACAATTCCACTCCTAGAAAAAACGCACCCCTTCAACTACAACGTAAATATACGTCGTGGTCGAAGGGGTGCGCCCTTGTAAGTTTTCTTTTAAGTATAACAGAAGTTTCGTCACACTGAAATACATGTTTTATAGCAATGGGAATAACCATGGAATGACAACAGCAAAAATAAGCATTAGTGCAGCAACACCGCGCAAATTTTTGGCCCATCTATGAAACTCTGGATGTGCTATTAATTGATATCCGAAATTGAATAAAAAGCTTACCGCAATGCTGATTAAGCAAAGGAATACAGCGCCAAAACCGAGTAAGGACAACGTTTCTCGCAACAATAGATCCACATCAGCGGCACTTTGAATTGAGAGGATAATGATTGGCAGACCCCTCAAAACTAACATCGTTAGAAATGACATAAGCATCGTTATCTGTCCGTATTTTTGCCATTGCCCATTCTTGAATAAAGCGGAAAGAATCATAACAAGGGTTCCAGCTACAAACAGGATTGTGAGAATAACAACACTCCATGTATAGATAGGAGCTGCTATTCCACCAACGCCACTAATAATTCCTCCAAAAAGAGAATCAGACTCAACGGGTTGAAGATTTGAATAATCTTTATCAGGTATTTTGAACGGTAATGCATCATTGATCATTAGCGGATTCCAGTACTGCGGAAGTTTTCAATGAATTGTAATTTCCGGTTGTGAGGGATATTCCAAGTAACTTCGCCCTCGCTAACTGGAATGACAACATCCAACTTGTATTCTTTCTGTGCTTCTTGTTCCGCTTCCATTATGAAGGAATACCATTGCGCTTGCGCTTTATCTCCTCTGATGGGCTGTTCCAATACACTTTGAAGGTCGATTTGGCTGATGTTTACTTCCGCGTGAATTACACTTAGCTCGTAATCGTGCCCACGAAGGTTTAGATAGTCAATGTACTCAGTGAAAGGAACTAACACTTTTAAAGGTACGCGGAATGTTTCGTGCGTATTATACCTCTTTCGACAATCCAGACGGAATTCGATATGTAATTCATCGAAATTCAAGTTTCCAGTTGAATCAACTTTAGCAGTCAAAGTGAAATTGTGCTTAACCTTAAATACTAAAGGCATAACAATTTCGTTACGGAGCAAAAGCATTTGTTCCTGAATAGATTGTGTGAATGTGGAAGTTAACGAAAGAGCGGTTCTTCCATCTGCACGAGTAACTAGTCGTTCAGTTGCTCGTTTGTATTCAATTGAAACTTCCTCAATCATAATGTTCTCATTAACAATTCGTTCACAAATATTTGTAATATTCATGGATTGATTTTTTGGTGAATTTTTTTTAGTAGTCATATAGACCCTCCTATATTTTCTTTTTTAAGGATAACAGTAATGTTTTATTTTAACAATAGGAAAAATAGTAATTGTTTTGAACCATACTTAAGTAGTTCGATTTAGCTATTGATATCAAAGTACTTTAAAATTTATTATCATAAATAACACCGCCATGATAGTTTGAATCCTTTATTAATGCTTATTCTACAAATATGACAAAAGCAAGTATTCGTTTAAACATAGCAAACCTCCTTTCCTCTCGCCATTATAAAAGAAAGTATAATGGTAAGAGGAAAGACCTAACCGTAGTTAGCGTCTTTCGTTAATGCTATGCACCTACTGATATTTCTTGAGTACTATATTCATTAAATTCAGTGTTATAATATTCATCTAATAGGCTGAATTCAGAGGAGTGTCTCTGCAGTACTTCAACTGCAACTAATTCAACACGTAAATCTGATTGGCGGTGTACAAGGACAGACAGAATGTCTCTTTTACCTAATTGCCCGAAGTTCTCGGCATTAATCCATGCACGCCCACTACCATCACTAACATGAAGATATTCTTGTTCCTCTCCTATCACTTCCACAACCCATAACTGTTCACCAATTAGGGAGTCTGTGATCTTTGCGTTTGCAGTAGCCGCTAAAGTAGTTGTTACGGCAACAGGCTCGGTTTCGCCTTGCCAACTATCCATAGTTAAAATAGAATCATCTACCTTGGCTTGAGCTACACCTTGTACTTCTTCGAGGATTTCCTCTTCAGTACTGTTAATACAATCAATCAGGGATGCGAAATAATCATCTTGCTCGTCCGTTAGAAATGTAGGCACGTATTCTTGCTTCGCCAGCTCCTTATTGATAACTGGCAAGCCCCACAACGGTATACAATCTTCTGCTGAATTGACTTTTTCAATCGAGACAGACGATTTCTTGTGTTCTTCTTCTGTAGATATTTCACAGAATAGGAATGCACTGAACTCGTATAAGGCTTGAGTGAGGTTCATGAATATGAACGCTCCATGTATTAGTAACTGTTCTATAAATAGAATCATTGATAGTTCCTCCTAGGGTTAATTGGTTATTGTATACTCATGCGAATAAATCAAAGACTAATTGATTCTCCGATATGTTTTTCTTTCTCTTCGTTTTAACTTCAGTGGCTACGGTTTTAAACGCGATCACTGGTGTCTTAACAGTTATTATTTTCTCTACTTCCTGCTGCTCAAGTTGAGGCTTTGAAAGATGACTTAGAATTGCGCTGTCCGTGACAAAGTCTCTGTCGAATCCAAACGCTTCCTCAATGTCTACAACGAGTACAGCAGCATCCACGTCAAAGCCTGGGATAAGTCCCTGCTTGATGTTTTGTAGCAAGGTCGATTTCTGTTTTAATAAGCTCTGTTTGGTTACTTCACTGGAGATTTCAACGTCGATCCACTTCTCGAATTGTTCTAATAGAGAAGGTTTCTCTTTCTTCTTTCCGATATTCGCAAGTAGTTCACGAGCGCGGTCAGATGTTTGTGAAATCCAATCTTCTGCAGAACCTTTAATAACAGAATCCCCCTTCTTGATACTCTCGATAAGCATACTTTGCAGATCTCCAGAATCGCCTAACATAGCGGATAAACCATCCGATGATACCTCTCCGTTAATCGCAGCAGTCGCTCGGTTTTTTTGTGCAATCAGTTCGGCCATTTTCTCCTGAAACGAATTTTCATAAGCTAGGTAGAACAATCGACACTCTTGTGATTGACCAATACGCCATGCTCTACGGCTGGATTGATTGATTGTGAATAGACTCCAAGAGAACTGGTAGTAGATAAGCGTTGGTGTACAAAGGAGGTCAAGACCGACTTTCACTAATTCTTGACTGACAATGCAAACGTCATAGCCCTCTACATTCATTTTTTGCTCTAGCCACTCACTTCGAGAATTTGTACTCGTTGTTGTCGTGTCTAGGATGCAAACCTTAGCCCCGATCTCTTCTAGCTTTGTTTGTAATCTTGGTCGGATATCGCGTCCTGCAACAGAGGAACCTGTATCACGAACATAAACGATGGATTTACGTCCTTCTCCTAATTCACCCTCAATGATTTCTTGAAGTTTCTTCTCCTTTGGCAACGTCACGTCTTCTGACAAATGACGTGCTGTCCAGATTAGATCCCGTTGCCCATTTGCGTTTTTAAAAGTCGCATCGGGGAACGTGAATGGATTGTCAGGAAATGCAATTCCGTAATCCGTCATAGGTAAGTACAGCTTGTATCCGTCTTCCCTTGCGTTTATCTCGTGTTCAAACGCAGAGACCATACCTCGATAGACGCTTTGTAATTCCTCGGACATTGGTACGAAAATTGTGGGTGCATCTACTAGTTCAACTGGATCGGGCCAAACATCTTTTAGGCGTACATTGATGATGTTTTGAATCATGTAACGACCATAAATGAATGGTGAAATACCAGGTGTCACTTTTCGTGTAGAACGTTTTTCACCGCCACGTGAATTCGTGTTGGTATACTCACCGTCTGTATGCTTTTCTCGTGTAGTTTCCTCAATGTTTCCGTACTCTTCGTTGAATCGACTTACTTCTTCATACCGGTATCCCGATGCTTCCATATCATGCGGAAACAGACGCCAGAGAAGATAGTAAATGTCTTCACTCTTACCGCCGAATAGCGTTCCAGTTCCTGCTACAACCTTCTTAGAAGCTTGCACTAGTGAACCTAATGAATTGCCTTGAGCAGTCATACCACCCTTTAATTCATGAACTTCATCTACAATTGTCATATCGAAGAAGTTGTTCATCTTCCGTCGAATGTATTCAATAGTAGCGATACGGTTAGGCATTCCTTTTGCTGTTGCCCGTTCAGGAACTTGGCTTTGCACAAAAGAAAGGAGTTTCGGATCGTTTTGGCGGGTTGCGTGAACTAGTTTTCGTTCATGCTTCGCCCATTGTTTGAAATCAGAAAAACGAGTAGGAACCGTTTTCGTCCATAAGGAAGTACCACAATGGAAACAAAAAGCATTCGCTGGCTTCACTCCGCTTTTTAAACGTCGTGATGTACCGAACTCGCCCTCTGTCATGTTGTGCGTAACATACACTTCATTTTCATTGCCATCTTCATCGATCTCTAATAGAACTTCTTCAATCGTTTTGTGAGGTTCACCACAAGAGGAACAATAGTATCCATTCCGATAAGGTTCTACCTCTTGTTCACGTTGTAAAGCAGTTCTATGGTGTTGATACGACACAGCGGGTACAGTTCGTGCATCCCCTCGCATGACAGTAAATGAAATGACAAAGAATGTAGGAACCGTTGG
Source organism: Sporosarcina sp. (assembly GCA_029257435.1). Classification (GTDB taxonomy): domain Bacteria; phylum Bacillota; class Bacilli; order Bacillales_A; family Planococcaceae; genus Sporosarcina. The sequence continues at coordinate 77,080 of JARIBI010000035.1, forward strand.
CTTAGGTCGGCCGTTATTCACCCATTCAGCATGATAGCGAATTAATTCTTCTGTTCGGGCGATTACGTGTACTCGGGCATGTGGAAGTAACACTTTAATTTCATCTGGCCACTTCTTCGTTAGATTCGGCGGACACATCAAACATACGTGATACCCACTTTGATTCTTAAGAGAATGATAACCGTCTGCGATGGCGGTCATGATACTCGATTTTCCTGTAGACATTTCCCCTTGTATAATCACTGCTTTTTGTTGGCGGAGTCGCTTCGCAACAGCTGTAGCCGTGTGAGCTTGGACCGGGAACAATTCACGTGGATACGAATCAAAGTGCTGAAGCGTATCGTGATGTATAGGGTTATGGGTTGGGGTTACGGTTTCAGATAACTTTTCGACCATCGCTTCGTTATAATTCAAAAGATACGAAGTTAGGTCGTTCACATCATCTAAGCTCTCGCCCGTTCCCTCTTTAGGAAAACTAATCAATTTTTCTTTTAGTAAGCGTTCAATAAAGAGGTCTGCTTGTTCTTCAGTGAGCTCAATGGAATACAGGTTTAATCCATCTGGAAAGAGGGATTCATCTTTAAATAGTTCATGCTTCACTAAAAACCGCTCTTTAATCAATTCTGCAAGAATCGTATCTTCCCATTCAGGTAGAATATGAAGTCCGTACGAAGATCCTCCTAACAACCGAGCAATATCTTTTGCTGGATTGCTGTCAAAGGAAAGAACGTATTTACTGTTATTCAGTACGTCTTCATGCACAATAGCGATTGCCTTTCGGTTTTTATTCAACGTCATGGGGAATTTTTCGTACTTCCCTTTTTCAGCTGCCAAAGCATGTTCACTACGGAAACGATAGCCTGTCAATTCCTTCTCGCCATACCCAAACTTCAAGCCGCCATTAGAGCCTATGTCAATCGCTCCACGTATGGATTGAAGTGCAGAATCACTACCACTTACAATTGTGAATAGTAGCTTGTCCTCATACCGCTTTGATTTCTCGAAAGCCATCGCATAGCAAAACACTTCATGCCACGCCTGCTTTAAATACACTTGAAACATCTTCGGGTTTTCTTCTGACTCTGGACGATAATTCATTCCAATTCCTCCTCATAATAAAAAGCAACCGAGTAAAGCATCTTAAATAACAGATGCCTACTGATTGCTTATCCTCTGTACTTTTGGTTGGTTCTTCTCTTAAATAGCCTCTGAGAGCAATTCGGCTTCTTCATCTGTCAACTCAAACTCACAATCAGATTCAAAAGGAGTTGATGTGACGATGGTAGCCATGTGATTCGCCCATATCGATTTAGAAATAGATACAGGAGTAAACCCATCATCGCTTGCTCGGACTTCATAGTAGTAGTAACACTCTTTGCGCTGTGCTTTAGGAATACGGTAAGCAGTAGCTTCCACAATGTCGACTCCACGCACTTTACGAGGAATAGAAGGCATTGGTGTTTCAACTTCTTCGTCGCCTTTGGAAACCCACTCGTAATCTTCAATCATTTTGTTCGCAGTCTTTTGAATGATCTCTCCATATTTTAAAAGAGACTTCCCATCATCAGATGACCACCCGCGTACATATTCGAAAGAATAATCAGATGTGTCCAAACCAAGATATGTGCAAACGATAAACGCTACACCCTCGGCAACACTCTCACGTTCTTCTTCCGTTGTCTTATTCACCGCGTAACGGTGCAAACGACTATGAACTAGTTCATGAACAGCTGTTTTCGCCATGTGATTAGGAGAAAGCTTTGAATCAATCATGATGGAATGTGACCCAGGAGCATAATATCCGTTCGCGCCATCCGCATAACCAATTCTGATAATACAACCATTAAGTACCGCTAAACGTTTGGTCCAGGTAAAGATTTTCATAGCTTCTAAAGAGTCCCCTTCTAATTTCAGTTTTACACTGTCAATAGGTAGTGGATCTCCTTCTGTCTGTGAAATATCAAAAACTGGTACACCGATAAAACCAACAAGTTTAGAATCTTCCTCCCCTGTGATTTCATCCTCCTCTTTCTTAATGCGTGGTGCGAGAATGCGCAGCGCCTTTTGTCCCTTCACAACATTGCGATTCAATTCTTTCCATCTTTTAAATGATGCTACATAAGTGGCACCTGATAGTTGAGAGTTGATTAGCATAACGTTTTTGAACGAATAAGACGGCATTAACGCTTGCATTAATAGAATTGCTTTGAATTTCTCTGGAGAATAATCAAAGTTGAGGACACCCTCATTCAACTGATTCAGCAATTGCTGCACCTGTTCCTTCTTCTCTGTTTTAGTCTTTCTCGGATACGATTTCGTAGCCATAATATACACCCTTCCCAAAAGTATTCCGAATCTCAAAAACTTGCGAGAACGCAAAAAAGCCTTTGGGCAGTTTGATAGCATAGCAAAAGTTAAAAAAGATGCTATGAATCTCAAAAGGCCCAAAGGCTGTAATTGTTCGTCACCGCAGAATCTCTCAAAAGAGGGATTTGCAAAAAAATGTTAAAGAGGTTCGTATAACTTTAGTATACATGAACCATTACTTGATTACCACCTAAATAACTAGAGTGACTGTGTGCTCACCACCGAAACCGCTGCCCATAAAAATGATCTACAAGGGATCGGATCTTCCTATTGTATTTATTCACTTACATCCTTATATCCGTTAAGTTCCTCATGAGTGAATTGTTTACTATACTCAATTTCGAATTTGAATCTGCCGTAGTCATCATACTCATTCTTAAGCTCAGCACGTATTTCTTCAGCATTTGATAGATTCAAAAAACATGTACGGGGGGAATCTTTAGTTGTGACTACATGGTGCGAGGTATGTTCCTTATAATACAAATGCTTCCCCAATTTGATGATGTATTTTTCGTCATTTTCAATTATCGTATACTCTGTTATTTTCTGATTAATTAATTGCTCGCCTAGTTCTCTCTCGAATTTCTCTTTAAAATAGTATTTTAATGCCTGGTTTAATATATAAGCTTGAGTTACGGCCCCATCGTCCGTAGACATATAATCTTGGATTGCCTTTAGCTTTACTTCGTTTTTATTCGTTAAATGAAAGCTCACTTTTTTCCCCATTTGATTCTCTGCCATGATATCATCCTCTTTCTTACTATAAATAATATTATAATGCTAAGTAAACAATAACAGTATTCTCGGTATTCTTCAAGGAGCGTCGTGGAATACCGAGCGGACGATATTCACTTTTTTTATTGAAGATTGAGGAAAAAGTCAATACTACTAAATTAATACTTCGCTTATATAGCCAGGTTCGCCCGTAAACGTGAAGCCTCCTATAGAAAACCCTTTCTGTATACAACAGTTCATCTTATGTACAGCTTCTTCAGGTGAAAGGAACGTGCCAATTTCACGGACTTGATAATGTGCGTGGTTTACAGCTATTGCTCTTATTTCCTGCGTATCCATATCCACAAAGAAACCAAACTCATATTCATCAAATCTCTCGAACAGTATGTAATTAACCATCATGCATTCTCCTTTCAAAATAAAAAAAGCTCCTTGAAGCCGCACGAAAAAAATCGTGTGGCTCCAAAGAGCGTGGATTGTTTAGTCACCAGCGGATACCAAGAACGTATCGCCATAAATATACTTATAGTATAGCATAGCGACATTCTTCTAGGCACACTTTTAGTTAAAGTGATAGATAAACTCTACTCATAGTGTAATCATCCAATATGTAGCTGTTGAATGCCACAAGTAGTGCTTCTTCCCATTCATTTCCTCTCCCGACTAAATCGCGTACTACCAAGCGAATCAGCGCATCTTCCTTAACCAAGACTTCCATCTTCCTTTTATCAAACATGATTTCTTGTTCTACCATTAGTTAACATCCTTTCGCCTTACTATGGCGGTTATTTACCCCTTCTCTCACGTTAATCTGCAAGAAGTGGTCTTATTGATTCGATGAATTTATCCATTGAGTAGAGAATTCGAAACTTCTCTTTTTCGTTTTGAGGGAATACGGAATCGCGTATCCCACAAACTAGATAATCACTCGTCCAATTTTGTTCTTTCAATTTCTCATGAATATAAAACTCAAAGGCTCGGGCTGCTAGTTCTACATTAGACGACCAGTACTTCCCTATTTGTCCTTTATCCATGGTTATTGCATGTTGGAAATACTCAGAACGATCTACAGGATATGGAATACGTTCTACCTTTTCCCCGGTTTGTTTAAAATGATACTCCGCCAAGGCTTCGGCGTCTGTACGAATATGTTTATTTCGCTGCTTTGCATATTTCATAGCAACTCTTTCTCGTTTGGCTCCTACATATGGCCGTAAATTGTTTTCAATTCTAGCATCTAAGTCGATAAGTCGATATTCCATGAAGCGATGAAGATCTCCATGCACCTCTTCATACAGTTCTGTGAAACTCCGTCTAAGATTATAAGAGTTCGTACAATCTTTAACATCTATATAAGCAGTAGAATCACCAATTTTTATCGATTCAACCAATTCTTCAATTGCGATTCTCACATCTATTGGTAACGTTCCATAGCTTTCTTCAGTTACATAACCAGCCATGCCGTTTTTAAAATCATAGCTGCGGTTATATAAATAGTGGTCTAACGAATGGAACCATTCATGCGCGAGGATACCCAATGAACCTTTTTCTTTAGTAAGGTTAATCACTTGTCTTGCGGGTTCATAATGTCCGAGTGCACGTCCCCGTCCCCTTGATCCGAATGCCATAGCCAAACGACCGCCATGACTCACAGCCTTGACAGGAATCCGCAACAGCTCTGCTAAGTCTGTGTATGCTTCAGCCGACCGTTGTAGATGGTTCTGTGCGACATCATCAGGTAGGTAGTGACCAAATTCACTTGCTCGGAAATTAAAGTGATCCACATATGCCTTCGGTTCTGTTAGATGAACCTCTGTTCCAGCTTGACGTACAGGCGTTGAAGGTAGTGTGCGTTCCCATACAGGCTTACGAACAACTTTCCCCTTAGACTGTGGCTTCTCGCTAGTAGTTGGTGGTAAAAGTTCATCCCAATTCTTAATTGAGAATGCTTTTGTTAGCATTGTTCTTCTAGAATCCCTCCCGTAAAAGTAATTCTTAAACGGACCCGGATAATCTTTAAAACGGAATAACGAAAACGACTGTTCCATCAGAATTAAACGAGCTGTTGATTTTTGAAGTCCCAAAATAGATTCTTTGATTACGCTCTCTGATTTATATTCTCCAGCTCCAAGCTTGGCTTTTACTGAAGCGATATATGTCTCTTCCCCTTCAATTGATGGCGGATTCTGAGATGCAGTAAAAGCCTCAATTATACGAGATTCAAACAGATAAAATTCCTCTTTTGTTTTTACCGTTTGAAGAAGGTCACTAATAAGCAGCAAGGAGTTTGTGTATTTAAGACGGTCCTCTTTTGTATCTTTCGACACTTTTGGAATTCGGTTTATAAAGAGTTGTATGGCCTTTGCAATACCAGGATTGACATTGCGCTGTCTACAATCCTCTAGCGAAAACCAATTAAAGAACGTATCACGTATAATAACCTCCGCAGCAGTAACAGTATCCTGTGATTCCAGATCATTAAGTAGGTGTGAACTCGGTTTTTCTAAAAAGGCTTTACGCTGTTGCGCTAAGTCTTTACGTGCACCCCCGATTTTTTCACCAACATCATAAGATATGCTTCTGTTTTGCTGTGCTTCCGTCCGAATATCTGCAACATTAACAGTGGGTGGGGATGGCCTATACTTCACATTCATTACGAAAGCTACTGGTTGTTCTGGCATCTCAAATAAGTTTAATTGTGTGTTTGTCATAATTAATTTCTCCATTCGTTAATTAGTAATGTTCGCCTCAGCTTGATAAAGCTCTTTAGTCATGTATATCCGCTCATTTTTACGTGTACTGTAATCGATACGAATCACTTCTGTTTCTTTAACTAACCGAACGCTAGCGGGTGAAATCATCTTATCTAATTAATTTCCTCAGCAATTGACGCAACAAAATCAACGTATTTTTCAAGTATTTTCATTTGAATCTCTCCCTTAAAAATAATAAAAACCCTTCAAAGATGAAGGGTTTAACTCTCATGCGAACAATGCCATTTGCCCACTCTCTTCTTCCTGAATAGAAATCGAAGTGGCGGCAGCTGCAGTAATATTAGATTCTTTCATATCTAACTCTCTGGCTAAAGCATGATACAACTGTACTTTTTTGTTTCTCTCAATTCGTTCAAAATGATTTAAAACTTCCTTTTGATGGAGCTGTGCATATTCAACACAAGCTTTTTTCAAAGTTTCATGCTTACCATTAGGGTTATAAAACATCCATGATGGGTTCGCAAACACTTGAAACCAATTCATAAAAGAAGATTCGCTGTATTCACTACGAAAACCATGTAAGTCATAATGTGCGATAAACGTACACTCATACATGAAAAAGTGGTAAAGCTTTTTATCCATCTTTTCGATTGTTCGGGTATCCACACATTTTTTAAACTTCTTAAATAGAGATAATTCTTCGTGGAATAGTTCACTCATGATCGAACACCTTCTACGGTATCCATTTGAAGAACTTCCAACACTCCATTTTTTAATGCTACTAGAACGCGAGTTACAGATCCGAGTACTGGTTTAACGAGCTCGTAAATGTATCCTCGCTTTGGACAATATTCGATAAATACTCCTTGTTCTTTTAATGTTTGAAGAAAGACTCCCTTTTTAGCATTGATTTTTGTTTGTAGAGTAATTTCACTCATACAGACACACCCTTTCCCTAAGTTTTTTACTATTCCTAAATTACGAGAACGCAAAAAAAGCCCATGGGCAGATTGGTCACATAGCAAAAAAAAGAATAAAAATATGCTATGAATCTCAAATCGGCCCAAAGGCTTGAATTAGTCGTCACCGCAGAATCGCTCAATAAAGAGGGATTTGCATTAGAATTTAAAGAAGTAGTATTGCTGTAATTATATCAAATAAATACAATGGAGGCAATGGCTGCAACAACTCTCCTTCAGGTTCTGAATTAAATAAATAAGAATAGATTAGTAGAAGCGGTTTTTAATTAACGTAATAGTACAGGTACAACAAAGTCTATGTTTGTAACAATATATTAAGATGATTTAAGTGATTTAAAGTATTTAAGTGATTTAGGCACGCCTTGGCCGTTACAGCTGCAAGGGATTAGAAGTACTAAGTATCACTAATTTGTAGCGAGCTATCACTTTTTTGTAGTGAACTATCACTTTTTTGGTGTGAACTATCACTAATTTGTAGTGTATTATCACCTTTTTGTAGTTTAACTATCACTAATTTGTAGTGAACTATCACTTTTTTGTAGTGTACTGTCTTCATATCGCATCGGACTAACATTTTTTGCGGTGAACTATCACCAATTTGTAGTGATTTTGGACGTTTGCAGCTCAATTAACGTCATATTTCCTTTAAGTTACCGTCCTTTCATCTTAACTATCACTAATTTGTAGTGGGGCAAGTGGCTTTTAGACTTAACTATCACTAATTTATAGTGAACTATCCCTTGGATATCTATGCACTTGAAAAACTATCACCACTTTAGTATTGTGGTGATAACACAGATGGGGGTGATTGTCATAAAACAGTCAGGTTTATTAGATATGCCTTTTAAACAGCACGATTTACTTGAAGACTTCACTCCGATTGGAGCTGATGATCTTGTTGAAGTTAGTTCCCTTAGCAACGATCACTGGATTACAAAAGGTAACGCTATGATAGAAAGTAAATATAGTCTCACATTGCAACAACAACGCCTATTGTTGATAATCGCATCAAAGATACATCCAAAAGACGAGAATTTTAAGCTCTATCGATTCCATACTAAGGATGTTATTGATATTTTAGGAATGGCTAATACTTCAGGAAACTATTACGGAAGCTATTACAAAGAAATTAGAACTATAGTAAAAGACCTTCAGTCGAAGTCACTGACAATAAAGAGTGAAGTTGGAGAAACAGATTTTTCTTGGGTTATTACGGCAAATTACTACAAGGATCATGGTTATTTCGAGGTGGAGCTGCACCCGAGATTAAAACCGTACTTTTTGCAATTAAAGGACAAGTTTACTAAGTATAGACTTGAAAATGTGTTGAAACTGAACTCTCCATATTCAATACGTATCTATGAGTTACTGAAACAATATGAAAAGATTAGAGTTAGACGATTCGAAGTAGACGAGTTAAAGGAGCTATTAGCCATTGAAAGTGGAAAGTACAAGCTGTACGGTCACTTCAAAAGCAAAATACTATTGCCCGCTCAAGAACAAATCGAAAAACACACAGACTTGCGTTTTGATTTCAAAGAAATTAAATCAGGAAGAAAAATCACCCGTCTAGAATTTCATATCAAGACAAAGACTAAAGCGTTTGAAATTGATAGTGCGGATGCACTCAATTTCAAACTGGCTGAATTTCAGATATCTAAAAAACAAATACATAATATTAGAGGAAAGTGGGATGATGCGTATATCGAGCGCAATATAGAATATGTTAATGCCAAACTTCAAAACTCTTACATTACAAATCCTGCTGGTTACTTGATGAATGCGTTGATGGACGATTATGCTTCAACCGAACATACACCTAAATATATTCGTGAAGAGCCTGACATCAAACTTAGTAATCAAAATAGCAATTTTGATGAACGATATGAAAAAGAAGTAGAGCAATACGAGGAAACTTTGACAGCTATTAGAAAACTACAAATGAAATTGGGTGCGGTAATAGAGGATGTTGAAATTAGCAGCAAATCGGACCTTTTTGCGTATTGTAATTATCAATTGAAGCATTACGGCAAAAAGATTGCGCATATACAGTTTAAGGACGAGACACTTGCATCTTATTGTCTTGATTGGAGTAAAGAAAACGTAGAATAAAGACCTCCCAATTCCAACTTAATACACATCAAAAAAGCAACGACGAATGTCGCTGCTTTTTTATTATACTAATTTAATTACTCTACCTGCTGGAGTAATGCATTTAACGGAAACTTTTCGTTTGGTGCGTGTTTTAATTATTGTTTCTGTCTCTGTTATTTCTTCATTTACTTCTTTTGATACAATCTCCATCCCTTGAACTGCGTGTAGACTGTCACCTTCACCAATCAAGCCATTCACACCGCCAGAAGCTAGTAACAAAGCATTCTGCCCTTGTGCAATGTTTATAATCGGATCACCCGCAATCACAAGTTCTTTAGGTCGTGTGCGTGCGATAAACGCTTCAAATCCTTTGTTTGTTCGAATACTTTCTACTAAATCCCGTTTGTTTTCAATACGAGAATAGAAAGTGGGTATGCTAGGATTCGCAGATATAACAGTATACCTAACCTCCCCTTGAAACTTATTAACAGAAGTCGCAAGTTCATTAATGGGAGTAACGTGTTCCTTTACATAATCTTCATCTGACAATTTTAAAAGCTTTTCATAGAAATAAGGATTAAACCCTTTAAAAGCTGAGTCTTTTTTTGATCCCATAAAGACACATTGACGAAAATCATCATAATCTTCATCTGAAAATCTTGCAATATGCCCCATTTCAAAGTTTGTAGATAGAAATCGTGCAATCTTAGGGTCTGCAAAGCGGTAAGAAGGAATAATAAAAATCATTTTTCCATGTGGTTTAAGATACTTTGTGCTTCGAACCAATTCCACATATTCTTTCCGATCGGTTTTATCGTCACCAAATCCCATCATCGTATTATCGTAAGGCGGGTTTAGAAAAACCATACCGAATACTTCGTGGGAAATGACCATAGCTTCAATCGGTGATTCGACAACTGTATCTAAACTCTCCCTAGCTTTCTGTGCTCTGCGTTTATCCAATTCCACCCCATACGTATGAATTGTAAAGTCTCGTGGCTCTCTGGCTTCTGTGAGCTGTTTTAAGATACTTCCTTCACCACAAGTCGGATCGAATACTGCTGTATCGTTATTAAAATTAAGTATTGATCGAATATACTCGCCCTGACGTTCTGGTGTAGCAAAGAAACCTGCTTTGATTTTATTCCCGATAGCTGACATAGTTTTAATCTCCTCTCAGTGACGTTGCACTGTTTAATTGATAATGAATTTAATCGCGTAGTTCCCTGTAAACGGTGACTCAATTAAGTCGTGGTTTTGGGATAGCCATTGGAATTGTTCATTTGATAGTGCTTTGAAACCGTCCAATCCAACTTCGTCATTCGACGTAAGCAGACACCCGCCAAATACATGACTGATTCGTGTACCTTGTTGAATGGTTAACGTATGGCCTTCACAGGTAGTTGCTTGGTTACTATGCCAAAGTAGAATGTCGCAAGGGAGCTGGTACGCTATACAATCCTCGCCTACTAGTTCTTGCATTTGGTCATATCCATTCACTTGTACTCGATTCGCAAAGAAACTACTTTCAGCAAAGTAAAGTGAAACTGCGAGTTCTTCTTGGATCATCATTGTCATATCGTTTCCTCCTAAAAAAAGAGAAGCCTTTTAGCATAATGCTAGCGGGCTTCTCTTTTTAATATTTAGTTGCGTTCTCGACGTTCAGTATTAGAATGGCAAATCATCATCGGAAACTACATAACCCGTAGAAGATTGGTTCTCATATGGATTCCGATTGGAATTTGTCTGAGTACCACCTGCTGAAGAATTAGAGTTGTATCCTTGATTCGTAGAGCCTGTGTTATCACCTGACGATTGTGAAGACTGTGTGCTTTGACTATTTTTAGGTTCTAAAAACTGTACACTGTCAGCAACAACCTCTGTCATAAACACACGCTTACCATCTTGTCCCTCGAAATTGCTCGTTTGGATACGACCATCAACACCAGCTAGACTGCCTTTGTGTAAGAAATTAGCTGTGTTCTCCGCTTGCTTCCTCCACGCAACGCAGTTGATAAAATCGGCTTCGCGATCACCTGACTGGTTTGAAAATGGTCGATTTACAGCAAGTGTGAAGCGTGTAACGGCAATACCTGACTGCGTGTATTTGAGTTCAGGTTCTTTTGTCAATCGGCCAACCAATACGACACGGTTTATCATAATAATGTTCTCCTTTTATGCTGCCTCCTGGTTACAGTGAGGGCTTACTACATATACGTAAATTGTTTGTTGAATTACTCTTCGTCAATAAAGAAATAGCGTTCGATGAAACTAGAGAACCATGACTGTTTCTTTTCGACGTGTTTTGGGGATACTGTGTTTGCTGTCTGTTTAGACATAACAGTCCAACATGCAACTCCTGGAATTCTCCACATAATACGGTCTTCGTTACTCTGTGCAAGTAGTTGATCAAGGAAATGTTCTGCTTCAAAAAGAGCAGTAGGTTTGCTAACAGCATGGAGATTATAATGACGTACTGTCTTGTTTGACAGACGAACCTCCATACTGAAACGACAATCCCCTTCCTTCATTAAAACATTACGCAAGAATTTCTCTGCTTCTGTTTCATTTTGTTCAACTAGTGCCTCCATGTTTGTTGTATTCATAATCTACACCCTTCCCATTTGTTTTCACTTCTGAAAATAAATTTTTAGACGCAAAAAAGCCTTTGGGATATTTGGTCACATAGCAAAAAAGAATAAAAATATGCTATGAATCACAAAGGCCCAAAGGCTTGAATTAGTCGTCACCGCAGAATCGCTCAATAAAGAGGGATTTGCATAAAAAGTTAGTTAAAGAAGTATGTCCTTAGTATATCATTAATCAATTTAAAAAGGGAAGTTAGAAATAAAAAAGACCCCCTGTAGGGAAGTCTTTACTTTTGATTCATTCTCCGTTCTGCCTTGTTTAGTAACACATGAATCCGCCACTCATAGTACAGCACGGCTGCCTTTGATTGTGCATTGTTCATTTTATCTTTCAAGAATTCAACTTTCATTCGTTCAACAGTCGTTAATGATTCACGTAAAGTTGCTGTCATTGAAAGCCCTCCTATTCTATTCATCAATTTTCATCCTCGGGGTTAGCATCTCCATCTTTTAAACGCTCATTCACACGAGTAGTAGAAATTTCTTTCTGCTCTGCAGTCCCAAACCCCAACTTGTTGGATAAACGTTCTAAACTCTCTGCTCCTAAAAACCCTCCGATGGCGGAAAAAATAAATTCCACAAGTGGAATAGAAACTGAGAAAATTTGAATTTTAGGCTGTGGTATCCATCCCATTACAATAAGAGATGATTTCGCCATGATGATACCGACTACCCCTGTAAAACAGATGATAGCAACAAATCGAAGGAAAAACACTATATTTGCTAAAACGGATAATGATTTAATCTTTACCCATACGCTGCGGAAAGATAAACTGACAATCAAATCCGTATGAAGTTGTCTCGCATAGTTCAATGATGCAACTAAGATTGATATAAAAGCGTAAGTTAAAAACTTTTCTAATTCCATTATTCTATTCACCTCCTTTCATTAGTCTTGTACATACTCGATTTTTTGATAGAAAAAAACCCAAACAGAGAATAATCGCAAAGCAAAACTAATTTGCTAGGATCCATCACTCTGAAAGGGCTTTTTTTGTCACTCTTTAATCCATGAAGGTTTAGGTACAGCTTCTAATTGACTTTCTGTCATCCAATACAAGACGTGGGGTTCATCTCTAAATGAAACACCATAGCATTGTATTTCCTCGTTAAATGTAACTGTATACCCTAACCTGTTTAGTTCCGGGTCTCTTACAAAACCATTCACTTGTACGTTCATTTAAAATTCCTCCGATGTAATTGATAACCTTGACCGAGTAATCAAAGATTGGATCTCCACTGTGTTTGAATGTTAATACGTCCTTCTACATTCAATTCCATAGCGATAGAATCTAATTGGCGATGGCAAGCCATTCAGCACCCATTTCATCTAAGGAATAAGGGTACAGGGCGTTGTTAGCGGTCATAAGCTCGTTAAAGCTTTCATCCTCACATTCCTCCGCCAGTTCTAAATAAAGATTGCCCAACTTGATTAGTAGTTCCTTCTGATTATCTGTCATATTAAAAAACCTCCAATGATTGTACGTTCATTTAAAATTCCTCTATTGTGTTTGTTTAACCGTGGCGACGTAAACTTAGATTAGATCTTCGTTGTCTTTGAATATCGAAGATTCGTCCCTCAACATCCAATTCCATAACGATGAAATCTAGTTGAATATCTACGACTTCACGGTGGCTTTTAAGAATCTTATCAGGTAGTTTCCCTGTTAAGATCCACTCCTCTGCTTGTGCTAAGTCCACTTTCCCGTATGTGCGAATGAAATCTTCTCCGAGGGCTGCATGTATAGCTGCCATATCCCAGGTCGGATTATTCGCGATATATGAGAGACTTCCCACTGCTGTTTTCAAACTTCGTTTCTCTGCAAGTTCTTCCGATTTAGATAATTCTTCCTTTATCTCGTCATAGACTGCTGTTAATTTTTTTTGTGCGGTTGTGGCCATCTTGATTTCCCCCAACAACTGCTCCACGGTTTGTCCACCAAATAAAGATTCTCGAATAGAAATGTACTTCTTCCCCGCTTTGTTCAAGAAGGGTCGAATAAAGTACGTTTCTTTTTCTTGAAAAGGTAGAACCTTAGTTAGTTGGTTGTCATTTTTCATCGCTTCACGATTAAGTGACAGAAGTGACAAAGCCGCTTCGGGTCGCACGTAGTCGAATAAATCTTCGATAATACCTTCATGGTTAGTCGTTTGGATTTTCTTTGCCACAAACTTCGCAACCATATTAATATCAGGAAATTCATGACGTTTACCAGGTAAAGGTGACAACTCACTCCGCAAATGTGCTTTCGCTTCTTTCAAGAAGAATGCTCCTTGCTTCATTGCTTCATAGTGACCACCTGTAACGAGTTTCTCGAAATTACTGATAGGATTTTGTTCGTCCTTCATATCAACACCTCTTCTGCAAAAGAGAAGAGATCCACTGGCTTTTCAAGAAATGTTTGTGCGGTGATTTCGATTGCACGCATATGTTCTGAAAGGTTACGTAGGGTGATGCTGTGATTACGAATTTGAAGGTGAACGGTATTCGAAGGTAATAAGACAACGCCTACTTGTTCACGCTCATAGATCCCTCGAATTGAACTCCGTGTAAAGTGGTTACGGTCTGCTAATCGAATTAATTCGGTTTGCGACTTATCGGATTCGTGTACCCATTCAATCCCTGTAAATTCAGGTTGAAACGTACTTAGAAACTGGTCCATCAGATACTGAAGTTCTTCTGGGTTTCCATTGAAATGAATCCGATAACCTGATTTTTCTCTTCCCGCGCTTGCGAATGGAACAATTTTGAAGAATAATTTTTCGCTGCTCCATGTAATAGACTGTCGTTCGGTCCAGGTAAATTGAAGCGGTAGTAGCATGGGGAATAATTTGGTTGGTCCTTCTTTCATGAAGCAAGTGATTCGATAAAGAGAATTCTCTACTGAACCTCCATTGCCATAGTGACTACAATCTGTCGCTTTTTTATTGTTAAACATACAGAACACCCTTCCCAATTGTTTTTTATACACATTCAATAGAACGCAAAAAAAGCCCTTGGGCGGTTTGGTTGCATAGCAAATAAAATGAAAAAATGCTATGAATCTCAAACAGCCCAAAGGCTTTAATATAGTCATAACCGCAGAATCGCTCAAAAAGAGGGATTTGCAATAAAAGTAAAAGTAATGTGTATAGGCTTAGTTTATCAAATGTTTGTAGAACAGGCAAGCGAGCATTTCATCACTTAGAAGGTTCGTATGTACAAAAAGCAACCGTATCGTTTTCGGCTTGTTCACATAACATTTCAAAGACAGTCTGGTCTATGATAAATCGAAAATCCTCATTATCCATCACTATTAGATCGCGTGGTGCTTCAGCCATACTAAATTCCATTACTTTAGCCACTACACTCTCTACATGTTTTTTCTTTCCGAAATCATCGTGCGATAGCGTGTTTTTTGTGAGTCCAGCAAAAACAAAGATCTCTAATTCATTATCATCATTGATAAATACATTCTTTGTACGTAAATATACATACTCTTGTAACATACGAATGCGCCTACTTCCTAGCATATATATATTTTAAAACGTGTTGATATATCCCTACAATACCAACCATATCATTTAGATGCAATGAGTTTTTTACGTCATTATCAGACAATTTTCGCTGATAATTGGTTCAATTAGGAAATTACTCAGTGCTTTTATTACTCACAACCTTGTTTTTACCCGAACTTTTTGCTGAATACATCCGCTCATCTGCTAATCGGATTATCTTCTTGCCATCTTCTTTCCCCTTAGCAACCCCGACACTAACTGTAACAGTGGTCTTTTTGCTAACCAAACGACAGAAGCGTTCACCTAACTCTACAGCATCCCCAGTATGCACAATTCCAACAAGTTCCTCTCCGCCAAAACGACACGCATATCCACTCTTTCCAATCACTTCTTGCAAAAGAGCACCTGTTTGTCGAAGCACAACATCCCCTTCTTCATGCCCTTTGGTATCGTTAAGCTGCTTGAAGTTATCAATATCTGCGAATATAATGCCGATTTCACCTGTCTTTGCGAGTTGATCCGCTTTGCGGAATAAGAAACTTTTATTATAGAGTCCCGTAAGTCCGTCCGTTAAGCTATTAACACTTGCTGTCTGCAATAACGCGACAACACGACTGAAGAAACGACTCAAGTCATAGCCGAGTAATACAACTAAGCACAAGCCAAAGAGAAAACGTCCTCCATTATAGGGAATCCAGTGACCAACCAACACGAATAGACCGGATAAGAGGAATAGATATGGGTAAGCACTTACCTCTACTTGTCCATTTCGTTGTGCAAGAAGTAACTGAACCCCAATGCCAATGAATCCCGCAGCCGCCACCATTCCGCCCATTGTAGGGGATAGAGGGATGCATATTAGATT
>JARIBI010000207.1 GCA_029257435.1 Sporosarcina sp.
ATACGAGACAAACCGCAACTGCGGCTAAAATACCAAACGCAAAAATCCGGCTCCTGCGCATCGTCACCATCCCCTCCTCTTTCCACTATATGAAAGAAGGGAGTAGGTTACGACAAGCTGGAACCGGTATTTGAAATTAGATCTAACGGGGTTGATTTACACTGCAGACGGACGCTTTCCGCGGGCTCGATCTCAGCCTCCTCGGCGCTTCGCTTCTGCGGGGTCTTCGATCTTCGCTGATTCCGCAGGAGTCGCCGTCTTCCGTTTCAATCAACGAGTACGGTTGGAAATATTATCTTCATTGAATAAAAGATAGTAAAGAAAAAGAGTCAGTTCAAAACCGTTTATTTAACATCCTTCACTAGCTGTTCCATCATCGCTTCGTCCATGGGGCCGACGATTTGGTTGTCGATGGTGCCGTCGGTTCCGAGGATGTAGGTGGTGGGAATGGAGAAGACTTTGTAGTCTGTCATGCCGAGTTCTTCTGTGTCGAGAAGGATTGGGAATGTTAGCTTATACGCATCTACGAATTCTTCGACGGCTTTCTGTCCGCGATTTTCTGCAGAGGTCAGGTTGACGGAGACGAGTTCCACGTTGTCTTCCGGTTTTAATTTCTTATAGAAGTTTTCCATATGCGGCATTTCTGCTTTACATGGCGGGCACCAGGTTGCCCAGAAGTTCAAAATGACTTTCTTCCCTTTCAAGTCTGAAAGACGGACTTTTTCTCCCGTCAGCGTTTCAAGCTCAAAGTCTGGCGGTGTGTCGCCCTGATCCAGTCCTGATCCCGCAATATTTTTAGACATGGCTTCAGTAGAAGCTGTGTCAATGACTTCGGGTTTATCCAAATTCGATTTCACCATCATCACGATCATCGTACCGATCAAGAGAATTGCGATTGCGTATCCAATCCATTTTTTATTCATTGTATCCCTCCATCTGTTTCCTTATCTTGTGTGAAGCGCCGAGAAATTAGTACTGTTAAGATGCATGCGATCACTGTCGCGGTGAATGGGATGCCTGTAAATCCGATAGGCTGCAAGGCTCCAACAAATGCATGGGCAGCCACAAATAAGCCTGCTCCGTAGAAAATAGGTATACGTTCGTTTTGTGCATGAACAAATGCGAGCACTGCTAGAATTCCAAATAAGACAATTGTGATCCCTTTAATAAGGAACGTACTTTCATTCAAGAAAGCCATCATCACTTGATAGCCTGCTTGGGCACTTACGATTCCTAGCAAAAGACCTCGGCCCATCATTGGCGGCTTGGGTTTCCGGGATAAGAAGAACACCAATGCAGCGACAACCAGCCCTGCAAGAAATCCGAACGTACCTCCATTGAAATAGAGAATAGCCATTGGAGCACGACGTACCGTTTCAAAGTCCGTTACAATCACGGACAGCTTCCATACAATAATCGTGGTAAACAGCGCGTCGATAAAAAGGTCTGCGACGGGTTTACCGAATTTCACTTTAACAGCAAGCCAAGCCAGGATAAATCCGACAACTGCTGCAATCCAAGATGAAGGCACCGTGACCTTCCATAGTAGAAAATAGTCTGTGACAGGCATTGGAATCTCCTTTAGTCCAGTATACCTCTCATGGTATCGTAAAATGCCAGTCAACTCCACAAAATGCCCTTATAGTTCCTAAAGAAAAGGCCCGCATGGCTGCGGGCCTTTTTGTGTAATCGGTGCTCCCTGGTCCCAAGATGTTTGTTACAGGGAAAAACCGGCAATAGATATAAAAGTGGTTACTTAGAATGATACATAACGTAATGGATTCACAGCACTTGGTCCAGAGGCAGAGAAGTTGCCTACGTGAATTTCAAAGTGCAAGTGAGGCCCTGTTGAATTTCCTGTATTCCCTGATTTACCGATGAATTGACCTTTTCCTACGTGCTGTCCTGTGCTCACACCGATATTCGATAAGTGTGCGTAAACAGACGTAAAGATTTGTCCGTTGATTGAGTGGGTAACCATAATTGCGTTACCGAATCCGCCCATTGGTCCTGCATGGGATACAACACCTTCAGCTGCAGAAACGACTGTACTTCCAACTGGAACCCCGATATCTTGTCCGCGGTGCTGTTTCTGTGTATGGAAGATCGGGTGCATTCTCCATCCAAATGATGATGTAAGCGGTCCTCTTGCCGGACTGGTCCATGTACCGCTCGCAACAGGTGGTGCAGCTGTTTCATGGCTGCTTGATGATGATGACGAACTTGATGAATTACTTGCTGCTTGTTGAGCACGGCGTTTAGCAGCCGCTTCAGCATCACGTTTACGCTGCAATTCTGCTTGACGTGCAACTTCTGCCAAACGATTTTGTTCGGCACCAATCTGTTTTACAAGATCATCAGAAAGCTCATGGGTTTCATGCGCTTCTTCTTCCAAGCCCGCTTTTTCAGTAGATAATTCAGCTTGTTCAGCTTCTAGTTGATCAACTAGCTTGTCCTTCTCAACTTTTTGCGCTTCGAACTTTGTCTTCAAGTCCGTCAGTTTGTTTTTGCGTTCTTCTTGCTGAGCAAGTTT
>JARIBI010000069.1 GCA_029257435.1 Sporosarcina sp.
ATACACTGACCTCATAATGTGCAATCCCTTTCACATTCGCATATAAGGCTGCATGTGTCCGATCTGCTAATTCCAACTTTGATAGGACTTGACTGACGTGTTTTTTCACTGTGTATTCCGTTACGAAGAGCAATTGAGCAATTTGACGGTTTGATAGCCCGTGTCCAAGTGCTCGAAGTACCTCGACTTCTTTTTCCGTTAATTGATGTATGGGGTCTGAATTTTGGATTCCTTCCATATGACTGTCAAAGAAGGGGGCTAAAATATTGGAATCATAATACCGCCTACCCATCTGCAGCAGTTGCATAGCATGTATGAATTCTTCTTGTATTGCGGTGTTGGCGATAATCCCTTCAACGCAAAGCTCTTTTGCTTGTGAAAATTCTTGTTTGGATAGATGTTCAGCCACCAGTAAAACTTTCCCTGTATAACCTGAGCTCCGGGCCTGTTTAATAAGTTCCAGCCCGCTCGTTTTCCCAAACTTCCAATTCGATATTAGCAGATCAGGTGAATACCGGGCAATCCTATCAAGGATTTGCAGTTCAGTTCCATCTTCTTCAATAATATGAAAACCAGGTTCAACCGATAGCATGGATGTTAACCCTTTTCTGACAAAAGGTCTATGATCAGCGATTACTATCTTCATATTCCACCTCACTCTATATAGTTGCGACTCCATAAAAAAGACCTGAAGATTTACGGGGGTTCCCGTGATCTCAGGTCGGTTGCACCAATAACTCCATACATTCCAGGTGCCCACATACAGAATGTATATCTTCGTTTTCCTTCATATATTCACTTCTTCAAACAACTATACCCCATATACCCAGATTATTCTGTCAGAATGTGTACGGAAATTCATCTAGTTTTGTCAATCTGCCATGGTACCTAGCGCATTGTGCAATGGGAGTAGACAAAAGGGGAATATGAAGTAGTCGAACGTGCTTGAAAGAGTAGCCAAATGAGGGAAGATACTATGACGAAAGCTCCCTATACTAAGGATAGTTCCACAGACGCAAGAAGAAAAGAGAGTAAGGGGGAAAGAGGGATCCTATTTAAGAGCTGCGAGGTGTGAAATGAGAAAGAAGTTAGTTGCATTCATAGCACTTTTACTGCTAGTCACAGGTTCTTCAGCAAATGCAGAAGAAAAAATCCACCCGCTTAAGGATTGGTATGAAAAGCAATTTAAACCGATGAGTGAAGAATTAGGAGCTAAGACTGGCGAAGGATTGGTTCAGACGTTCCGGACTTCTAAAGTAATCGTTCATCAATCAAAATCTGCTTTCAGTCTGGCTATGCTGGAATTCGGTGACGCCGAAACGAAGGAAGTTGTATGGGGCATCAAAGAGGTCAAAAGAAAAATGCAAGATGAGCTCATCTCAACTACCGAGGAATTGAAGAAAGAGGATTTTGAAAGCTATAAAGCACAATTATCCATCGAGGAAACAGTCGCCGAAGATATTGATGCACTATTAGCAGATGTACTCAATCAAGATTAAAACTACAAAAATAGAAAAGAGGAATTTATTATGTTAAAAACAGTGAAAAGCAAAGTGATCGCAGGAGCAGTTACAGTAGGACTTCTATCAGGAGGAGGCGTAGTACTTGGTGCAACGGATGCAGGTGCTCAACTAAAAGATTGGTACGATGCTAAGTTCTCCACTGCAAGTACTAATGTGGTAACCGATTCTTATAACTATGCAAATTCGCTGGTTCCTGGCCTTACTGCAGAGTACCAAGGATTTAAAGACAATACTTCCAATAAACTTAAAGCAAAAGGTGAATTTGATACTGGGGTAACAAACGAAGCAATTGATAAGAAAAGTCAAGAATATATCGACCAAATCAACGGACAAAAAGCACATATTGAGTCGTACTTATCAAGTCAATTTGATAATTTGTCTTCAGCTGCGAAAGGACTTATTGATCAATCAGGTAAAGAAGCGCTGAAATATGCGAATGACGATTTAGCAAGCCACGCGAATGCGGAAGGGCAGAAGGCAATCGCTGACGTCAATGTGAAAGTGAAAGGAGCTACTGCGGAAGCTGCTCGAAAATTGCAAGAGACAATTGATGGTGCTAAATCATCGTTGCAAGGTCAACTAGATACTAAGCAAGCTGCTACAACTGCTGAAATCAAGGCTATGATTGATACTGAAATTTCTAGATTGCGCACAATTATTACATCTACGAACAACCAACTAATTATTAAACAAGAAAAGTTAATTACAATGACAGCAAAAGGATTGCTGATTGCTGGTCAAGCTGAACTGGACGGCATTGTAGGAAACATTAATAAATAAGTTCTTTGCCGTAGTAAGATGGCGGGTTCTTAGAAAGGATGAAACCAATGTGGAAAAAAGGCGGG
>JARIBI010000075.1 GCA_029257435.1 Sporosarcina sp.
GTTCCCGATTTATCAGGTAAATAACGATAGCTGCTTGCAAGGTATTCAACCCGGTCCTTTAATGCAGGGCACAGAAAACTCTCCAGATTTTTCTTCAATTTGCTCCAGGTCATGGTATTCCCCTTTATGTTCATATTAAAAATATTTATTTCGGCAGATGTTCTATTATCAATCATACAATAACCGTCACAACGGGCCTACTAAATACATGGTTTATGTGTAACTTGATCTTCTGATGTATCGGTACTATTCAGCAAAAAAACTTGTCCCTCTCCATGTTACCCAAGAAATGATAAAAGAAGCTTCTCGAAGGTTACACAACTAATGAGTGGCCTCGATTATAATCCTTTATGTTAGAATCGCTGTCTGTGCACCGTACAACTCGAACACTATTTGGAATTGTTTTGGAGTTGTGTCTTACACAGGTAGCCATTTTTATTCTCCTACCATGCCGTCATTATCACGATCCTGCATATATTGGTACAACCAGTGTTCACTAGTTATGGGCATACTGAAACCAGCTTCTTTCGCTTCTGCGATTGTCACGATACCATTTCTATTTGTATCCACGCTAGAAAGCTCACCTTCGTTTGTTGAAGAACTTTCTGATTTGGACTCGGACTCATTGTTTCCGGTTAGCCCAAGAGATTCGTTTACTTCATCTGGATTCACATTTTCAAATGAATCCGTAATGACATTTCCGTTTATTGTATAAGTATATTGATAACTTGAAGGAATTTGAGTTTCCGTATTCGGATAGGTGATAATTGCTTCAAATTTAGTAGCTCCACCTGCTCTTCGGATCTCGTTTTCCATATACGCTTGATCACCATGTCGGTTGAGCGTACTATCTTGCGGGGTAATATTATAAGCATTCGATACCCCTCCGAGAGAGTCAGCTATTACATGGCCTTCATCTAAAACATCACTTTCAACGCCAGGAACCTTTGCCTCATCAGAATAGTATCTGCCAGACGATAAAACAGGTTCATTACGTTCATCTTGCAGAATGATCTCGTCAGCTATGACACGCACTAACTGACCGTATTCATTAGTAAATCCCCAATATTCACGGTCTCCGTAACCAATGTCAACAACGACGCCAGGTTCATGATATCCAGATAAATCACCGCCATCAACTTCAATTAGTTTGTATCCGGAGAACAGTTCTTCCTTTGGTTGAGTTGGTTTTCCCTCTGCTGAGGGCTCCTCTATTTCCTCTTCTTCAACAATCGCATTGACAGTTTCTTCTTTTCCACTATTTATAGTTGGTTCAACAGTTGTGACTTTTTGCGAACCTGTTTCCACGTCTGTACTGGATGCATCTTCTGAATTGGTACAACCAGCCATAAAGACGATTGTTAACAGTAAAACCAAATAGTTCAATTTCCTTTTCATAACTTAAACCATACCTTTCATCTGTGTCAAAGTTTCACGAAAAGATTA
This sequence comes from Sporosarcina sp., assembly GCA_029257435.1. Classification (GTDB taxonomy): domain Bacteria; phylum Bacillota; class Bacilli; order Bacillales_A; family Planococcaceae; genus Sporosarcina. Next base: position 1,447 of record JARIBI010000075.1, read on the forward strand.
TAGCATAAGTAAACACGCGCGCTGACATTTTTCATGAAATTCAAGTGAAATGCACGAGAAATATTAGCTGTTCGTAACCATACACATTTAAGAAAAGCTGATAACTATCACTGATTGTTAAGATTATAAATACGCAAAAAACGTCAACTTCCAATTGAAAGTTGACGTTTTTTGTGTTGAACTGTATGACTTGCACCATTCCACCCATATCAGGCATACCGTCACCTGTGTTAGCAACTACTGCTGCAGATGCTGCGTTTTGGGTTGCTGAACGAGCTACTTTTGTTGGATTCGCAATACTTGCATGGACTATGTTGACCTATTCGCCTCAAGACCAGCGTTTGTTTATTCATATGAACTTTTCCCTTATAGGAATTGCTTATTTCGCTAGACGATCCGACTAAGTTATTTATGTGCCTCTGTCCTTAACTTTCGTGATCGTTTATACATTCATCACTTAATAATTCATATAGTTGGAAGGTTATAGGGTTTTTCGCATTCGAAGACATTAACCTATCTCCTGATAGTGAATCGAGCAATTGCGGCCATTTTCTTTCGCCCTATAAAGCGCCAAATCCGCGCAATTTACAATGGTGACTTCTGTGTCGCTTTCCGAGAATGTAGACGCTCCAATACTTACGGTTAATCGATCGATAATTTCCCAGTTGGCATTTTCTACTGCCTTATTAAGCTTAACAGCAAGTTTAAGTGCCTCTTCAGCATTCGTTTCTGGCAGAATGATGACAAACTCTTCACCGCCCAAACGTGCTACCCGATCGTCAGGACCCATTTCTTGCGTCAACAGTCCCGCCAGTTGAACCAGAACGCTATCGCCAGCCAGATGCCCATATGTGTCATTAACCTTCTTGAAGTGATCAATGTCCACCATCAATACCGAAAATACACTTCCCTCTTTTGTATATCGATCAATATGACGTTCCAATTCTTCCTGGAAAAAGCGTCTGTTTGAAATATTCGTCAGCTTATCTGTATTGGATAATTTCAAGAGTTCATTATTCATCACTAAAATCTCACTTTGCTTCCTTGCAATTTCCGCATACACTTTTTCTAGTTCAACAAATGCTTCTTTCCGGTTTTGATACGCCTTTTCAGTTGATTTCTGAAGCGAACGCAGTTCCAGTTCATAATCGATTCGCTGTTTCATCTGGATGAACATACAGTCAATGACAGCTAGCCCCTCTTGCATATACCGTCTCGCATTTAAAAGAACCGGTATGGATTCACCCGCCGCCGTTGTTAGATTGATATAAAATTCTTCCACAGAGTTATGCAGCTGTATCGTTGGAAAAAAGTACGTATGGATGAACATGCGATTGACTTGCGTTAAGAAAGTCTCCATGTGCTTTCCAACCACTTCATCTTCCTCATAGCCCATCCACGTAAGAAAGCGATTATTTACTTCAAGGATACAGCCGCTTTCATCAATACTAATAAAACCGCATGGTGCTTCTTTTAACCGTTCTTCCACTGCCATTCATCCTTTTCAGTATTAATTAGAAAAAAATTCTTCTATCAGTTGTCTCGTTTCTCCCGGTTTGCTCATATGAGGGTAATGACCTTTTACTTGCATGACGTGCAGCGTGCTCTCTAGTAAATGGTCATGCAAGTAGTCGCCTACTTCGATAGGCACAATGCTGTCATCCGAACATTGAATAATAAGTGTCGGCACAGTCATCGATGCTAACCCTTTGCGATGATCGGACATAAATGTCATTTCAGCAAATTCCCGTGCAATTTGAGGATCTACTGAAACAAAACTCTGCTCCATGTTTTTTGTCAGCTGAGGATCTTTCGCCGGATCCGTTACGACAGGCGCTAAATAGTTTGCCCACCCTGTAAAATTCATCTCCATCATCGTCAGCAATTCTGCAATGTCACTCGCTTCGAACCCGCCCATATACCCTGGCTCATTGATGTAGCAGGGTGATGGACCAATCATGACAAATTTCTTAAAGCATTCCGGCCTTTCAATTGCAGCGAGCATGCCGATCATCGAACTTACTGAATGTCCGACAAAGTGGATGTCCTTCAATTCCAACTCGTCAATGATATCTAAGATATCTTGCTTATAGCCATGGGCCGAACTGTACTTTTCTGATTGATAAGCGGTAATATCAGAATCCCCTGCACCCACATAATCGAACAGGACAACTCGGTAACGCTCCGCCAAAGACGGCGCTATGTATTGCCACATACTCTGATCGCACCCAAATCCATGTGCCAATAAGATAGTTTGGTCACCATGCCCTATTACCTTCACGTTATTGCGCTGTTGAATGGTTTTCATCGTAATCCGCTCCTTTACTAATCTCTCCCCTCATTATAGATTTAAAAGTGATTAGTTGATAGGTATAGATTTAGTGAAATACTGCAAAGACAGCCTATACCGTGTCTATCGGGTTCGTTGGTGGTATTTCATCTGTGATTCAGGAGGTTTTTGTGATTGTTTACAGAAGCTCGTGGAAAGAAGTTCGTTTACTTAGAATTGTGAAGGGAACGAGAGAACAAGGAAGGGATGGAGATGCTAAGCTAGTGAATAAGCAGCAAGAATAGGAAGTAAAAGTCGGTAAGTATATTATTTTCTTCAATAGAAATTGTTAATATATCTTTATCGCCAATGAATTACTGCTGGGATTGGAATTCGTTGTCGGCAGTGTATTCTTCTTTTTCGAATCCCTTAAGACAGCCGGAATCATTCTCTTTATAATCGGAACCACTCAGCTTTTCATAAGACCTGTGCTGAAAACTGCCCATGCAGTTTCCTTAAAAATCAGTTCGCAACATTCTTCGGAGCAATGACAGGCGAGCATTGTTAGTATACTTTAGCGTATTTTTAAAATAGAAAGGACGTTACGACTTATGACCGACTCATTCATTGGACAATTGGAACTGAAAGGCTCCATGCTGGAACAAATTAGTCTCGTTCAGAAGTTCTTCGCACAGCAATTCGAATTTGAGAACATTGACGTCTTGCTGGCGAACGAAGGACCGATTTCCGAACAATACCTTCAAGATAAAATGCTCAAACAAGGTCGCGGCGGTCTCTGTTACGAGCTTAATGGTCTGCTATTTATCGTTCTCAGGGACCTCGGCTTCCCTGTCCGGCTCGCCGTCGCAACGATTTGGGTACAGCCGCAAGAAAGCTACGCGCTTGACCGCACGCATGTCGTCAACTTGCTTGAACATGAAAATGTATGGTATCTGATCGATAGCGGTTTTGGCAACAATCTCGCGCTGCAGCCTGTCACATTGGATGGCGATTCCGTCACTTCACCAGCCGGTACATTCCGCTTGCGGACGGAAAAGACGGAAAAAGGCACGATGGTTTTCGAACAGCTGACGGACAGCGGTTGGGAACGCCGTTATTGCTTGTATCCGGATGCGATTGACTGGGCGCATTTAAATCATGTGAAACAGCAGATCCACCATAGCCCCGAGTCTTCATTCAACAAAGCGTTGCTCATTGCCAAAGTGACAGACGATGGCACGTATTCCATTAACGACAAACGCTACCACAGCAAGCATAGCGGCACTGAAGAAACGCTGCCGTTTC
>JARIBI010000163.1 GCA_029257435.1 Sporosarcina sp.
GAAACGGCAGCGTTTCTTCAGTGCCGCTATGCTTGCTGTGGTAGCGTTTGTCGTTAATGGAATACGTGCCATCGTCTGTCACTTTGGCAATGAGCAACGCTTTGTTGAATGAAGACTCGGGGCTATGATGGATCTGCTGTTTCACATGATTTAAATGTGCCCAGTCAATCTCTTCCGAATACAAGCCGTAACGGCGTTCCCAACCGCTATCCGTCAGCTGCCCGAATACCACTGAACCTTTTTCTGTCTCTTCCGTACGCAAGCGGAATGTACCAGCTGGTGAAGTAACGGAATCGCCATCCAAAGCGACGGGCTGAAGCGCGAGATTGCTGCCAAAACCGCTATCAATCAGATACCATACATTTTCGTGTTCGAGCAGGTTGACGACATGCGTGCGGTCAAGCGCGTAGCTGTGTCTCGGCTGTACCCAAATCGTTGCGGCGGCAAGCTGAACGGGGAAGCCAAGGTCCCTGAGAACGATAAATAGCAGCCCATTAAGCTCGTAACAGAGACCGCCGCGTCCTTGTTTGAGCATTTTATCTTGAAGATATTGCTCAGAAATCGATTCTTCATTTCCAAGCAAGACGTCAAGGTTCTCAAATTCGAATTGCTGCGCGAATAACTTTTGAACTTGGCTAATTTGTTCCAGCATGGAGCCCTTCAGGTCCAATTGTCCAATGAATGAGTTGGTCATAAGTCGCAACGTCCTTTCAGTTTAAAAATACGCTAAAGTATAGTATATAAACGATGCCCGCCTGTCATTGCTCCGAAGAGTGCTGCGAACTGATTTTTAAAGAAACTGCATGTGCTATTTTCAACACAGGTCTTATGAAGAGCCGTGTGCTTCCAATTATAAAGAGAATGATTCCGGCCGTCCTAAGGGATTCAAAAAAGAAGAATATACTGCCGACGACGAATTCCAATCCTAGCAGTAATTCATTGACGATAAAGATATATTGATAATTTTTATTGAAGAAAATAATATGCTTGCCGACTTTCACTTCATATTCTTGCTGCTTATTCACTAGCTTAGGCATCTCCATCCCCTCCTTATTCCCTCTTTCCCTTCACAATTCCAAGTAAACGAACTCCTTTGCACGAGCATCTGCAAACAATTATAAATAAATCCTTCCTTTCAGATTAACTATAAGCAAAGAACCCGATAGACACAGTATAGGCTGTCTTTGCAGGATTCCACTAAATCTATACCTATCAACTAATCACTTTTAAATCTATAATGAGGGTAGAGATAAATAAAGGAGCGGATTACTATGAACACCATTCAGCAGCGCAACAACGTGAAGGTAATAGGGGAAGGTGAACAAACCATCCTGCTAGCTCATGGATTTGGGTGCGATCAAAGTATGTGGCAGTACATAGCCCCTGCTTTAGCAGAGAATTACCGGGTCGTACTGTTCGATTATGTGGGAGCAGGTGATTCGGATATTACCGCTTATCAATCAGAAAAGTACAGTTCGGCTCATGGGTATAAGCAGGATATCTTAGACATCATTGACGAGTTGGAATTGAAGGATATCCATTTTGTGGGGCATTCAGTAAGTTCGATGATCGGCATGCTCGCTGCAATTGAGAGGCCGGAATGCTTTAAGAAATTTGTCATGATTGGTCCTTCGCCATGCTACATCAATGAGCCAGGGTATACGGGCGGATTCGAAGCGAGTGACATTGCAGAATTGCTGACGATGATGGAGATGAATTTTACCGGATGGGCGAACTATTTAGCACCTGTCGTGACGGATCCGGCGAAAGATCCTCAGCTGACAAAAAGTTTGGAGCAGAGTTTCGTTTCAGTAAACCCTAAAATTGCACGGGAATTCGCTGAAATGACTTTTATGTCCGATCATCGCAAAAGGTTAGCATCGATGACTGTGCCGACACTTATTATTCAATGCTCGGATGACAGTATTGTTCCTATCGAAGTAGGTGAATACTTGCATGCCCATTTGCCAGCGAGCACGCTGCACGTTATGCAAGTAAAAGGCCATTACCCTCACATGAGCAAACCGGCAGAAACGGGACAACTGATAGAAGAGTTTTTTTCTAATTAATACTGAAAAGGATGAATGGCAGTGGAAGAACGGTTAAAAGAAGCACCATGCGGTTTTATTAGTATTGATGAAAGCGGCTATATCCTTGAAATCAATAATCGCTTTCTTACATGGATGGGCTATGAGGAAGATGCCGTGACTGGAAAGCACATAGAGACGTTCTTAACGCGAGTCAATCGCATGTTCATCCATACGTACTTTTTTCCAACGATACAGCTTCATAACTCTGTGGAAGAATTTTATATCAATCTAACAAATTCAACTGGTGAATCCATACCAGTTCTTTTAAACGCGAGACGATATGTACGCGAAGGTGTACCTGTCATTGACTGCATGTTCATCCAGATGAAACAGCGAATCGATTATGAACTGGAACTGCGTTCGCTTCAGAAAACGACTGAAAAGGCGTATCAAGACCGGGAAGAGGCATTTGTTCAACTAGAAAAAGTGTATGCGGAAATTGCTAGGAAGCAGAGCGAGATTTTAGAGATGAATAATGAACTCTTGAATTTATCCAATACAGATAAGCTGACGAATATTTCAAACAGACGCTTTTTCACGGAAGAATTGGAGCGGCATATTGATCGATATACAAAAGAGGGAATTGTATTTTCGTTATTAATGGTAGATATTGATCACTTCAAAAAAGTCAATGACACTTATGGGCATCTGGCTGGCGATAGCGTTCTTGTTCAACTGGCAGGCCTGCTGACACAAGAAGTGGGTTCTGACAATCGGGTAGCACGTTTGGGCGGTGAAGAGTTTGTCATCATTTTGCCAGAAACGAATGCTGAAGAGGCACTTAAACTTGCTGTTAAGCTTAATAAGGCAGTAGAAAATGCCAACTGGGAAATTATCAATCGACTAACCGTGAGTATTGGAGCGTCTACATTCTCAGAAAATGACACAGACGTCACCATTGTGAATTGTGCGGATCAGGCGCTTTACTGGGCTAAAGAAAATGGCCGGAATTGCTCGATTCACTATAAGGAGATAGGTTAACGTTTTCCAGCGTGAAGCAACCTTTATCTTTTCAATTACAGGTACTATTAAGTGATGAATGTATAAACGCTCACGAAAGTTAAGTACAGAGGCTCATAAATAACTCAGTCAAATCGTCTAGCAAAATGAGCAATTCCTATAAGGGCAAAGTTCAATTGAAAAAGTGCATGTGTAAAAATAAAAGCTGGTCTTGAGGCGAATAGGACAACACGGTCTTAGCCGATATCGCGGATCCAACAAAAGTAACTCGTGCAGCACCACGGAACTCAGCATCTGCAGCAGTAGTTGCTAACATAGGTGGCGGTATGCCAGATATGGGTGGAATGGTGAAAGTCATACAATTCAACACGAAAAACGTCAACTTTCAAATGGAAGTTGACGTTTTTGGCGTATTTATAATCTTAACAATCAGTGATAATTATTATCTATTCTTAAATGTGTCCTATTACGAATTCCAATAGTTCTCGTGCAATTCACTTGAATTTCATGAAAAATGTCAGGGCGCGCGTTTACTTATGCTATAATCTTTTCGTGAAACTTTGAAACAGATGAAAGGTATGGTTTAAGTTATGAAAAGGAAATTGAACTATTTGATTTTACTGTTAACAATCGTCTTTATGGCTGGTTGTAACAATTCAGAAGACGCATCCAGTAAAGATGTAGAAACAGGTTCGCCAAAAGTAACGACTGTTGAACCAAATAAAAGCAGTGAAAAAGAAGAAATTGTCACTGCGGTTGTTGAAGAACAGGAAGCAGAGGAGCCCGCAGCGGAGGAAAAACCAACCCAACCAAAGAAAGAACGGTTCTCCGGATACAAGCTAATTGAAGTTGATGGCGGTGATTTAACTGGATATCATGAACCTGGCGTCGTTGTTGACATTGGTTACGGGGACCGTGAATATTGGGGATTTACTAATGAATACGGGCAGCTAGTACGTGTCATAGCTGACGAGATCATTCTTCAAGATGAAAGTACTGAACCGGTTTTATCGTCTGGCAGATACTATTCTGATGAAGCAAAAGTTCCTGGAGTTGAAAGTGAATTTTTAGATGAAGGCCATGTAATTGCTGACTCTCTCGGAGGGGTATCGAATGCTTATAATATTACCCCACAGAATAGCACGCTCAACCGACATGGTGATCAAGCGTATATGGAAAACGAGATCCGAAGAGCAGGCGGAGCTACTAAATTTGAAGCAATTATCACCTATCCGAATACGAAAACTCAAATTCCTTCAAGTTATCAATATACTTATACAATAAACGGAAATGTCATTACGGATTCATTTGAAAATGTGAATCCAGATGAAGTAAACGAATCTCTTGGGCTAACCGGAAATAATGAGTCCGAGTCCAAATCAGAAAGTTCTTCAACAAACGAAGGTGAGCTTTCTAGTGTGGATACAAATGGAAATGGTATCGTGACAATCGCAGAAGCGAAAGCAGCTGGTTTCAGTATGCCCATAACTAGTGAACACTGGTTGTACCAATATATGCAGGATCGTGATAATGACGGCATGGTAGGAGAATAAGATGGTTGCCTGTGTAAGATACAACTCCAAAACAATTCCAAATAGCGTTCGAATTGTACGGTGCACAGGCAGCGATTCTAACATAAAGGATTATAATCGAGGTTTCTCATTAGTTGTGCAAACTTTTGAGAAGCTTCTTTTTTCATTTCTTGGGTAACATGGAGAGGGACAAGTTTTTTTCGTTGAATAGTACCGACACATCAGAAATTCAAGTTATACATAAACCATGTATTTAGTAGGACCGTTGTGACGGTTATTGTATGATGGATAATAGAACATCTGCCAAAAAAATTTTTTAAATATGAAAATAAAGGGGAATACCATGACCTGGAGCAAATTGAAGAAAAATCTGGAGAGTTTTCTGTGCCCTGCATTAAAGGACCGGGTTGAATACCGTGCAAGCAGCTATCGTTATTTACCTGATAAATCGGGAACTTGTTATATTGCAGTTGATAAAAAGAATGTATTCAATATGAGTGATCGAACTACTTTAATCAGATGGTATCAGACAGAGCAGGAAATTAAGAATGATTCAACTATCCAAATTCCAATCAGCACTGAGGAGATTGAAGCGGTGAGAAACGAAACGAAAGGGATGGTTCCCGAAGAGCGGCTGCAAGTAATTGCGAGGAGCAGAAAATTATCAGAATATGCTAAGGAGCTTATGTCAGCTCAATCATCATTAAGTAAAT
>JARIBI010000251.1 GCA_029257435.1 Sporosarcina sp.
TAAAACCAAGATTAATTGGTGGGCTCCGCTGCGCTTCGCATTTAGGGATGAGAAGGGTTGAGAAAAGGGTTCTCTCTACCGCGGCTTGTTGTAAACGTGTCCCCACGCAACATGAGTGATCAAGCAACCAGCGGATCCGCTCAAGCAAAGATAAATGTGATCAAGCACCACCCAAAAACGCTCAAGCATCCCCCAAATCCGCTCAAGCCACCCACCCCAACCTCCACCCCCAGTACAAAAGTCGGAAATTTCGTTGCATTGCATTTGCGCCTGCCCATTCACAATGTTAAAATGAAGGGTGAACTTTGTGAGGATGTGACCAAATTATGCTAAGCGTATTGAATAAAATGTTTGATCCGAATAAACGTGATTTGAAACGACTAGAAAAGATTGCTGATCAGACTGAGGCCTTTGCTACTCAAATGGAGCAGCTTTCGGATACTGATTTAACTGCGAAAACGGCAGAATTCCAGCAGCGCGTGAACAATGGAGAGACGCTTGACGACATTCAGCCGGAAGCATTTGCGGTTGTGCGTGAAGCTGCGCGCCGTGTACTTGGCTTGTATCCATTCCGTGTCCAAATCGTGGGGGCCGCTGCTCTTCACGAAGGGAATATTGCGGAGATGAAAACTGGTGAAGGTAAGACGTTGACGTCAACGCTTGCGGTGTATTTGAATGCCTTAGATGGCAAAGGTGCACACGTTGTAACAGTCAACGAATACTTGGCTTCTCGTGATGCTCAGGAAATGGGACAGCTGTATGAGTTCCTTGGACTGACGGTCGGCTTGAACTTGAACAGTTTGAGTAAAGATGAAAAGCGTGAAGCGTATCTTGCAGACGTGACGTATACGACCAACAATGAGCTCGGCTTTGACTATTTGCGCGACAACATGGTGCTGTACAGTGAGCACAAAGTACAGCGTCCGCTTCATTACGCTGTCATTGACGAAGTTGACTCCATCTTAATTGACGAAGCGCGAACTCCGCTCATCATTTCGGGGCAGGCTGCGAAATCAGCAGAATTGTACCGTTTGGCGAACCGTTTCGTGATGACGTTGAAAAAAGAAGAGGACTTTGCGTATGATGAGACGACTAAAGGCGTAACGATGACCGAAGCAGGGATTGAGAAAGCGGAGCAGGCATTTGGAATCGAAAACTTATTCGACTTGCAGCACGTGACACTCAACCACACGATTAATCAGTCATTAAAAGCGCATGTAAGTATGCATGTTGACGTAGACTACGTTGTACAAGAAGGCGAAGTTGTCATTGTCGATTCATTCACAGGGCGTCTGATGAAAGGCCGTCGCTACAGCGATGGACTTCACCAAGCGATCGAGGCGAAAGAAGGACTTGAAGTCCAAAACGAATCGATGACGCTTGCGACGATTACATTCCAGAACTATTTCCGGATGTATGACAAGTTGTCAGGTATGACGGGTACTGCGAAGACGGAAGAAGAGGAATTCCGCAACATTTACAACATGAACGTTGTGGCGATTCCGACAAACCGTCCGATTGCCCGTGATGACCGTCCAGATTTAATCTTCTCTTCAACTGAAGGAAAGTACAAAGCGGTTGCGGACGATATTAAAGAGCGGCACAAAAAAGGCCAGCCGGTTCTTGTCGGTACGGTTGCGATTGAAACATCTGAGATCATTTCGAGCTTCTTGAAGAAGTACGGCGTGCCTCATAACGTGTTAAACGCGAAAAACCACGGCCGTGAAGCTGAAATTATCGAGCAGGCAGGTCAGCCGGGTGCGGTTACGATTGCAACAAACATGGCCGGACGCGGTACGGATATCAAGCTAGGCGAAGGCGTACAAGAAGTTGGCGGCCTTGCAGTTGTCGGTACTGAGCGCCATGAATCCCGCCGTATCGATAATCAGCTGCGCGGACGTTCTGGCCGTCAAGGAGACGCGGGTATTACTCAGTTCTACTTGTCTCTTGAAGATGAATTGATGCGCCGTTTCGGTTCAGAGCAAATGAAAGGCATGATGACGAAACTCGGTATGGATGATGAAACGCCAATCCAATCGAAGATGGTCTCACGCTCCGTTGAATCTGCTCAGAAGCGCGTTGAGGGGAATAACTTCGACTCCCGGAAACGATTGCTTCAATATGATGATGTGTTGCGTCAGCAGCGTGAAATCATTTATAAAGAACGTAATGACGTACTCGAATCAGACAACGTACGTCCAGTTCTAGAAGCGATGATTTTGCGCGTTATTGAAAATGCGGTTGCGGTTCATACGACTGAAGAAAAACCAGAAGACTGGGCATTAAAAGCTCTTGTTGACTATTTAGGTGCGAACTTCCTGCCTGAAGAACAGCTGACGGTTTCAGATTTAGAAGGCAAATCGGCACAGGAACTCACGGATTTCATCAAAACAGAAGTGTTGAAGCGTTATGATGAAAAAGAAGAGGAAATGTCCGAAGAAAAAATGCGTGAGTTTGAAAAAGTTGTCTTGCTTCGTGCCATCGATACAAAATGGATGGACCATATCGATGCGATGGATCAGCTCCGTCACGGAATTCACTTGCGTGCATACGGACAAAATGATCCGCTTCGTGAGTATCAAGCAGAAGGATTTGCGATGTTTGAAGAGATGGTGAACGCCATTGAAGCAGATGCATCGAAGTACGTCATGAAGGCGGAAATCCGTAACAACCTGGAGCGTGAAGAAGTGGCAAAAGGCCAAGCGGTGAATCCGAAAGAAGATGGCGAGAAACAAGTGAAGAAACCGGTTCGCCGATCAGTTAATATCGGACGGAACGACCCATGTCCTTGTGGCAGCGGGAAGAAATATAAGAACTGTCATGGTCAAGAGTAATCCGGCCGTGAACCTGAATTTTTGGAGGAACAAACTATGATGGAATTATCAGATGTACGCAACGAGCTCGACAAAACAGCTAAGAAATTAGTGGACTTTAGGGGGTCTCTTTGACTTAGAAAACAAAGAGGCACGTATGCAGGAACTCGATGAAATGATGATGGACCCGACATTTTGGGATAACCAAGATGCAGCGCAAGTCGTCATTTCTGAATCGAACGCACTCAAAGACAGCGTCGGTGAATTCCATGCGATGAGTGAAGAACAAGAAAATCTGGAAATGACAGTCGAACTGTTGAAAGAAGAGCCGGACGAGGAGCTCCAAGAAGAACTCGTGAGCGAATTGAAAGCATTTTTGAAGCGTATGGAAGACTTCGATTTGCAGATGCTTTTGAGTGAAGAATATGACAGCAGCAGTGCTGTACTTGAAATTCACTCAGGCGCTGGCGGCACGGAATCCCAAGACTGGGCTTCTATGATTTTACGGATGTACACGCGCTGGGCAGAGCAACACGGATACAAAGTGGAAACACTGGACTATCAAGCAGGCGACGAAGCAGGTGTGAAATCTGTCACGCTTTCCATCAAAGGTCACAATGCGTATGGCTACTTGAAAGCTGAAAAAGGCGTTCACCGTCTTGTTCGGATTTCACCATTCGACTCATCAGGCCGTCGTCACACGTCATTTTCTTCAGTTGAAGTCATGCCTGAATTCTCAGGTGACGTAGACATCGATTTGAAGATGGAAGACGTTAAAATTGATACGTACCGTTCGAGTGGTGCGGGTGGACAGCACGTTAACACAACAGATTCAGCTGTCCGCATGACCCACCTTCCGACAGGTGCAATTGTAACGTGTCAAACAGAGCGTTCACAGATCAAAAACCGTGAACGTGCGATCAACTTGTTGAAAGCGAAAATTTATCAAATCCGCGTCGAAGAAGAAGAAGCACGTCTTCTCGAAATCCGCGGAGACCAAAAAGAAATCGGCTGGGGAAGTCAGATTCGTTCTTACGTGTTCCACCCGTACTCGATGGTCAAAGATCACCGTACGAATGAAGAGACAGGTAACGTAGGTTCTGTTATGGATGGCGAGATCGATCCGTTCATCAACGCATTCTTGCGTTCACGTATTTCTTAATACAGCTAAAACAGCGAGGCTGTCATCGAACGTCACGAAAATGACAATCGAAGGCAGCCTCGTTTTTGAATTTTATTTAAATGCAATTTCGTCGAAACAGGTTTGATTTTCGTGAAATAGAGAATACTGAATAGAAGGAGTTCGCTCTGCGTTGGACAGTCGTCATGATTCTGTCACACGGGTTGAGCGGACTTGGCCGTATTTTGCTATACTGGATAGGCACGTAATTCATTTATTTGAAGGAGGACACATTCATGAAAATGAAAAACAAATTCTTAGCAACGATCTTTGGTGCTGCACTTGTACTTGGTGCTTGTGGCGGCGGCGGAGATGACAAAGCTGGAGACAAAGATTCAGCAGCTGGCAACGTAGACGAGGATAAAGTATACCAAGCAAACTGTGCAACTTGTCACGGCGGCAACTTGGAAGGCGGAGCAGGTCCTGCACTTGCTAACATCGGCGGAGAGCTGTCTGAAGACGAAATCCACGACATCATCGAAAACGGTAAATCCGGCGGAATGC
>JARIBI010000175.1 GCA_029257435.1 Sporosarcina sp.
CTACGAAAGCCGGAATATGCAAAAACATGGTTGATCCGGATTATGATGAACTATTGCAACGATGTGTTGAAGATGAGAAGACGTATGACGCTGGATGGAGGAGTGTTAGTTCGGACTGCAACTAATGATGATTACACGTTTCTCGAAGTCGAAGAAGCATTAAATCGTTTATCAGAGGAAGAGCGGAACTTAATTCATCTCAAGTATTTACATGACATCAAGCTGAAAGACATTGCAGCAATGACCTCTACACCTGAAAGTACGGTTAAAACAAGATTGTACAAAACTGTAAAAAAGTTGAGGAAGCTTATTGAAGTGAAAGGAGGCAGAAGCAATGCGTGACAAGGAGGACGAGTTGGAAATTTGGAAGAAAACTCTGGAGAACCACGAAATACCAGAAGTCGACTTGGATAATGCAATTCATCGAGGAGTCCTTCAAGCGAGACGGCAAAATCCCTTAAAAAAGAAAAAACGTTTTAAACGACCGCTTATTGCCGGGCTTGCCGTTGCTGTGATGTGCCTTCTATTTGTCACAACGATTCGCAGTTCACCGGCTTTTGCAGATGCAGTCTCAGCTTTTCCAGGAATGAAAAAAATTGTCGCACTCATTCAAGACGACCGAGGCTTAAAGTCAGCCATCAAGAATAAGCATTTTCAAAAAATCGGTGTATCTGATGAGACTTCAGGCGTTCAAATTACATTAGACGGTGTGATACCAAGCTCACAAAACCTTGTATTGTTCTATACAATCTCCTATAAAAAAAATCACCGAAGCGATTTTTTGCAAAACATCTGGGTTCGAGGGGCAAACGGAGAAGAGCTGGGTCTTGCATCGGTGTGGCAGATTCCTTCAGATGATTACGAGACAGCGAATACCTCTACAAATGCAATTTCAGTTGATTTCAATGAACCGATATCTAAGAAAGATGCCGTATTAGAGTTTGAGTTCATCGGGGGCTATGGAGAGAAGGAAACGATTCAGTTACCTTTTACGATTGATGTTAGCGATGTGCCGAACTACACGTATGCGGTGAATCAAAAAGTAACGATCGATGAGCAATCACTTCTTGTTCGACAAGTTACGATCAATCCAGTCATTACGTCCGTTGAAATCGAGTACGACCCGAATAATTCGAAAGAGATTTTTGGGATCGAGCATTTATCAATTAAAGGGAAGTGGGGAAGAAAGTGGACACCACTAAAAAATGGTCTGACTTCAAGTTCTACAGATGAATTCCCGAATCGTGTAACATATTATCTGCAAAGCAGCTACTTTGAAAATAATAAAAATCTTAAGCTTGAAATCGGAAAAGTGATGGCACTCGACAAACAAGAAACAGAGTTAGTCATTGATACTGAATCTGAAAAGATCGTGAAGCAGCCAAAAGATAAACGATTCAGCAATGTAAAGGTCAGAGGCGGTGACCTTAATATTGACTTTGAAGGTGAGAGTGATTTTTATAATTATCCCGTCAGTAATGACTTCATGGATTCACAAAACGAAGAACACCAATTCGAGTATTGGAGCGGACATCCGAACGGCGAGAAGAAGGCCACATTGATGATGAAACTACCGGATTCGCCTATAGAAAATCCGATTACTTTAAAAATCAATGGGTATCCAAGTTATTTAGAGCAGGATACTCCAGCCATTATAGAGCTTAAGTAAGGAAAAAACCAATCTGCACGCAAAGAGAACACTGAAAAAGTACTTTAAAGATAGTTATGTGTAGGAGACTGTTGATTTGCGCTCCAGGCGGACGCGTTCCGGGGGGTTCGATTTCAGCCTCCTCGTCGCTTCGCTTCTGCGGGGTCTTCAACCTTCGCTGATCCCTCCGGAGTCGCCGCCTTCTGCTCCAATCAACGAGGATTGTTCAGTCATCATAAGGAAATTCAATACTTTTTTAAAGCGAGCCCATCCCTGTTAAGCAAGTGATGGGCTCTTAGCGTTTGTTGTATAATAAGGGTATTACTTTCAGGTGGTGTCACAATGATTTCTAATCAAGACTCCCTACAACTCCGTCCACATATGGCTATTTATGATTTCATTGCCCTAATGACAACATGCTTCGTCAAATTAAGGAATTAGTAGATTTCACTTTCATTCTCGAGGAATTAAAGAGTAACTATTGCTTAGTGAATGGACGGAATGCTGTACCGCCGATTTGTATGTTAAAATACCTATTATTGAAATCAATCTTTGATTTATCAGACTTAGATATAGTAGAGCGTTCACGATCCGACACGTCCATTAAATACTTATTGAACATGACACAAGAGGAAGCAATTATCAATCCAAGCTCTTTATCGAAGTTTCGTAAACTTCGTCTTCAAGACGAGGGGTTAATGGATATGATAATATACAAAACGATTGAAATTGAACTGAAAAAGAACTTGATCACGATTAAAACAATTTATCAATGAAGAAAGCAGAGTAAGGAAAAACAAGAGAAGAGACACCATCCCGTTCAAATTCGAACGGAATGGTGTCTCTTTTTTGATCATACAATTTGCTCGCTTAAAAAAACATAAAGTTTTTAAGCGAGCACGCAAAATGTTGGTTTTTTTGTCTTAAGCTTTTTTTGCAACAACTCTTTTTGGCAGCCGCTTTACTAAATAGTATCCAAAAACCGCCAATGTGATAAGGAAAGGGCCAAGTAAATGTCCACTTAGGCTTTCGATGGATGCAGAAGTAATCCAAGAAAGTGCATAGCTGATGGCAAAAAACAAAATGAGAATTCGGATATGGGTTACTACAAAAGAATATAGCGTATTTGTGTTCTTTGTGAAAATGAATAATGCATAAAGTCCAACTAAAGCGATTAGAGATGTTTCGAATAGAAGCGAATAACTGAGCAGCGAATCCAGTTTTAGGAACTCCGCCTTTGTGATTTCACCAGTAGTAAGAAATGGCTGACTGACATTAGATTTGTACATCTGAAGGACGATATATGCAACATTGATAGCTGCCAAAATGAAGATGTATAGTTTAAAAAGCCAGCTGGTTGTATTGCGGATTACTTGATTTTCGGATACAGTCTTCACATGATCACCATTCCAATCAATATGTAAATTTTAAAGTAAAACAGTAATCGCTGAAACCACTATAAGATATAATATGTATGAATAGTCTAATTATACAGAGAGGTTTTTCTGTTTTCAAGATTTTTTTGATGCAGACTTTTCTTGAATGGATTTCGAAATATCTATCGAATTGAGGGGTTATATGGCGACTATCGTAATTACATTACTCGTACTCTATAGTTTGATCCTTTTCCGAAATGGAATTGAAATGCATGATGTCATGCTAGAATACACAATTCTCTTCTTATTTAGCTCTTTTTTGATCGCAGTCCTTTGGAAAGTATGGAGAAATCTATCCAAATCCATAAAAGTAGTATTCACCACTTTGCTGGTCATGCAAGTTTCTTTCATTAGTTATGCAGCTTATGTAAATGAACCAAAGTATTTATCAAATGAACAAAATAGGTTACTACTACTATTAGCGGGATCATCTGATTATCAACAACTTAACTTGACGTCTGAAGATCTTCAAAACGTTCATATTCTTGGAGATCCGAAACAAGGGAGTTTTGACCATCCTTATGATTATATCGTAGAAATTACAACGGCAAAAAATCAAGAAGTATATCAATTTAGTTGCAAAGGAAACGGACCCACTTGTGAAGAGTTGGGATTTAGAGAGCAAGTACTTCAACAAAGATGAAAAAACCAATATAAAAATAAGAAGAGAACCCAGCATGATTGAGGTTCTCTTCTTCTGCTTATTGGAAAGAGTTAAGGCTTTTTCAGTATTTCTTCATCAAGTTGAATCGGTACTTTTGTTTGTTGTCCTTGGGAGACTAATAGAATTGAATCAAGGTCACTGGAGAACTCTTCTTGGACTGCAATTACAAAATTTCTCGGACTCAAATCGGCAGTACATGCTTCAGCCAAAGGGGAGAAGTTGACGGTTAATTCTTCTGATCCAGCTTCAACATTCATCGTGTCAAGTTCATATGGACAGCTGCTAGACTCGAACATTCCGATGAAGAAAAGATCATTTCCCTTTAAATCCACTTCAGGAACCTCACCTTCGAGTTGAAATTTCTGCCACATTGCTTCGTATCCTTTCTGATTTTTGACCCGAACAGCAACATAGCCTTTGGGCTCTTGCAATCCTGTCAAATGTTCGAAATCACTCGGCAACGTCTTTTCAGAAGCAACTAAATTGGCGTTTCCAGGTGATGGCTGGTCTTTTTCTTGCGCTGTGCAACCTGCAACAATTAACACTAAGCATGAGATTATAAGAAATAGTGATTTTTTCATGAAGTACCTCCTCGTATATAGACAAACAATCGAATGGAAAACGGTGCACCGAAATTTAGTTTCGGATATCCATAATGACTCTGGTTCTATTAGCTACATTTTATTAGCTTTTGTAATCACTTTATCCCCTAATTTCTCACGGGTTCCCATACTCGCTGAATAACAACCTGATCACGGTCAATCTGCAGTAGAAAGATGTCAGGATTACTGAGATTTCTCCAATCCTCAAATCCAAATTCTCTGTCAAAATACTTCAATGCAAGTGATAAGAGATTGCCGTGCGTTACAACGACTGAAGTCTCCGCATCACTCTTATCAATCTCTTCAAGCACTGCAACGATTCTCTTCATTGCTTCCAGGCTGGATTCACCGCCAGCATATCGTAAGGTCATATCCTCGAAGCTGGCCTCTAATTTCTCTAACCAATTCAAGAGATTTTCGTCACTTAATTCGCGTTCTGTCAATCGTTCATCTGTTTCAATCTTGATTCCGTCTTTTTCTGTAAAAGGGACGATGGATTGCACTGCACGCCTGAAGGGACTTGAAATAATTCTGTCAACATGCATGCTTGAGAAGAAATCAGCTATGCGTTCAGCTTGCTTCATACCTTTCGCGGTTAAAGGTGCATCGGCAGCCTGACCCTCTGCTTCACAATGTCTTATAAGGTAACATTTTTTCAATATAATCACACCTAACTCATTTGAATTAAAGATTCATTGTTTTTTCGATAGTTAGGAACACTGCTTGATCAGCAGGGGTTAACGTATTTATACTACTATATAAGTCATGCAGTTTCTATTAATCCAAAAATAAGTTAGCATCAGTTTCAATAATTGTGAAAACACTTTAGTCTCTTAGGAAACATCATCCATTGCATGATTTGTCGATTTTTGACGAAAAAATTATGCTGTTTCTAAAATAGATCGTTTTTCTTCAGTTTAAATATTAAAACACGAACCATTTTATTCGCTTTCATGAAAATGTACGTATTTCTGTTGACGTTAGGTTAATCGATTGTTAAGATGATTACGAACTTACTTATATCTCTCATATATCTCCGGGAATATGGCCCGAACGTTTCTACCCGATAACCGTAAATTATCGGACTATGAGAGAAAGTGCACCCTTTACTTAGGATAGGTCTGTCCTTTTTTTGTAAAAGGCAACTTATCCAGGGCAGGGAACTTTCTCTTTTTCGAGAAAGTTCCCTGCCCGTTTTTTTATTTCTACAAATCATCTATGTATGCAAATGTGGGAGGGAAGACAGTGAACGCACAAGTTGGAGTCATTATGGGAAGTGTTTCCGATTGGGAAACGATGAAACATGCGTGTGAATCATTGGATCAAGTAGGGATTCCTTATGAAAAGCAAGTAGTTTCCGCACACCGTACACCTGAATTGTTATTTGAGTACGCAGAATCTGCACGAGAACGGGGCTTGAAGGTCATTATCGCTGGGGCTGGCGGGGCTGCTCATCTACCTGGCATGACCGCTGCCAAGACAACATTGCCTGTTATTGGTGTTCCTGTTCAAACAAAAGCGTTAAATGGAATGGACTCATTGCTTTCAATTGTCCAAATGCCTGGCGGAGTACCTGTTGCGACTGTTGCAATTGGAAAAGCTGGTGCCACCAATGCAGGGTTATTAGCAGCTCAAATTCTCGGCAGTTGTAATGCTGAAGTTGCCGATAGAGTAGAAACAATCCGAAATGAAACGAAAGTAAAGGTGTTAAAAAGCAATGACCAACTTACCTAACGTAATTTTACCAGGACAAACAATTGGCATCATCGGCGGCGGTCAGCTGGGAAGAATGATGGCGTTGTCTGCGAAGGCTATGGGTTTTCGTATTGCAGTATTAGATCCGACAAAGGACTGTCCATGTGGGCAAATTGCTGATATTGAAATTAATGGTGCCTATGACGACTTAGATGCGATCCAACAACTTGCTGAAGTGAGCGATATCATTACGTATGAATTCGAGAATGTAAGTTTTGAAGCATTAGCGTGGTTAGAAGAGCATAGTTACTTACCACAAGGAGCAGAACTTTTAAAATCTACACAGAATCGAATCACAGAAAAAGACGCGATCACAAAAGCAGGAGCTCAGGTTGCACCATACGGCATCGTGAAAAATGTAACCGACATTCATGAGAACATCAATACGTTAGGGTATCCATGTGTGATGAAAACAACTCGTGGAGGATACGATGGAAAAGGACAACTTGTGATTCAAACAGAGTCTGACATTGAACAAGCTTTGGATCTTCTGAAAAAAGGTACATGTGTCATTGAAAAATGGATTCCATTTACAAAAGAAATCTCTGTAATCGTCACTCGAAAAACAACTGGTGAAATGAAATGTTTCCCCGTTGCAGAAAATATCCATCATGAGAACATTTTGCACAAAAGTATTGTTCCTGCACGAATTAGTGGGGATACCTCGTGCAAAGCGACAGAGCTTGCGGAGCAATTAGCGGAGCGGCTAAATCTTGTCGGTACGTTAGGTGTTGAAATGTTTGTAACCGAACAGGGAGAGATTCTCATAAATGAATTGGCACCTCGCCCTCATAATTCCGGTCATTACACGATGGAAGCATGTCAGACTTCGCAATTTGAACAACATATTCGAGCGGTGTGCAATTGGTCTTTAGGGAAAACGGATTTAATGAGCCCTGTTGTGATGGTCAATATTCTCGGTGAG
The DNA here is from genome assembly GCA_029257435.1 of Sporosarcina sp. Classification (GTDB taxonomy): domain Bacteria; phylum Bacillota; class Bacilli; order Bacillales_A; family Planococcaceae; genus Sporosarcina. Next base: position 7,031 of record JARIBI010000175.1, read on the forward strand.
CATATGGAAGACCTTCTAAAGATAATTCCTGAAGTAATGGATTGGAAAGTTCATCTATACGGCAAGAAAGATGCGATTACAAAACGAAAAATGGGTCATATAAATGTGTTACAAAACTCAGTGGAACAAGCACTCGCTGAGATTGAACAAAGTAGAATTTGGAATCACTAATTGAGTCAATACGTTTAGAATCTATCTTAAAAAATACATTCTTCTTTACTGCGGAGGTTCTTCAGATGGAAAAGCGAGAATTGCTATATGAAGGCAAGGCCAAAAGAATTTATGCAACAGATGATCAGAACGTTGTATGGGCAGAATACAAGGATTTTGCAACAGCATTCAATGGTGAGAAAAAAGAAGAAGTCGCTGGTAAAGGTGTATTGACGAACGGCATTACTAGCCTGCTATTTTTAAAGCTTCATGAAGCTGGAATTCCAAGTCATTTTATTAAAAAAATTTCCGGAACTGAGCAACTCGTCAAGAAAGTGACGATCATTCCTCTGGAAGTGGTAACCCGAAATATAATTGCTGGTAGCCTGTCCAAACGTCTTGGAGTAGAAGAAGGGCAGCCATTAAAACAGCCAATCGTTGAATTTTATTACAAAGATGATGCGCTTGGAGATCCTTTGTTAACCGAAGCACATATTCAAGAATTAGACCTCGCAACTGAAGAGGAAGTTCAACTCTTGAAACAAAAAGCCTTGGAAGTGAATACAATTTTATCAAGCCTTTTTGCTGAAATAGGAGTTCGTTTAATAGACTTCAAGTTAGAGTTTGGAAAACTTGCTGAAGGAGAAATTTTACTTGCAGATGAAATTTCTCCGGATACGTGCCGATTGTGGGACGCTGAAACAGAAGAAAAGCTCGATAAAGATGTATTCCGTCGTGATTTAGGTAATTTAGTTGATGGTTATCAAACAATCTATTCAAAACTAGGAGGGCGTCAATATGTATAAAGTAAAGGTATTTATCACGTTAAGAGAAAATGTTTTGGATCCCCAAGGTACAGCTGTGCAATCTGCTTTACACAGCATGGCGTTTGAGGCCGTAAATGATGTCCGAATTGGTAAATACATGGAGTTGACGATAGAAAAGACCGATCAAAATATTGACGATGCAGTGAAAGAAATGTGTGAACGTCTTTTAGCAAATACAGTTATTGAAGATTATCGCTATGAAATCGAGGAGGTTGTCGCGCTGTGAAGTTTGCTGTGATTGTATTTCCGGGCTCCAACTGTGATATCGATATGTTTCATGCCATTCAGGATGAAATAGGTGAAGAAGTAGAATACGTACCGCATACAGCGGATAGCTTAGAGGGTTTCGATGGGATTCTTTTGCCTGGCGGTTTCTCTTATGGAGATTATCTTCGTACAGGAGCAATTGCTCGCTTCTCAGCAGTAATGGCGGAAGTAGTAAAAGCCGCTGACGCAGGCGTTCCAATTCTAGGCGTTTGTAATGGTTTTCAGATTTTATTGGAAGCCGGATTATTACCAGGAGCGATGCGAAAAAACCGCGACCTAGCATTCATTTGTAAACAGACACAGCTGAAAGTAGAGAACAATACGACGATGTTTACGACCGGCTACGAAAACGGAGAAACGATTACCCTACCAATTGCTCACGGCGAAGGCAATTACTATTGCGACAAAGATACGTTGTCACAGTTAAAGGAGAACAATCAAATCGCATTTACGTATCATGTGGATAATCCAAATGGCAGCTTAGAGAATATCGCAGGAATCGTAAATGAAAACGGAAACGTATTAGGAATCATGCCTCATCCGGAACGTGCCGTCGATGGGTTACTTGGAAGTGAAGACGGTTTAAAGCTATTTCAATCAATCGTACGAAATTGGAGGGAAAGTTATGTCGTTAATGCTTGAGCCAAATCCAGAAATGATTAAATCACAGCGAGAATATGCAGCTATGGGTCTTACAGATGAAGAGTTTGCAATGGTAGAAAACATGCTAGGCCGCACACCAAACTATACCGAAACCGGTTTGTTTTCAGTTATGTGGTCAGAGCACTGTTCCTATAAAAATTCCAAGCCTATTTTAAAAAAATTCCCAACCTCTGGTGAAAACGTGCTTCAAGGACCTGGGGAAGGTGCAGGCATTGTCGACATTGGTGACGGGCAAGCCGTCGTTTTCAAAATCGAGAGCCACAATCACCCGTCGGCAATCGAGCCTTATCAAGGTGCAGCAACTGGAGTCGGCGGGATTATCCGTGATGTGTTTTCAATGGGTGCCCGTCCTATCGCGCTATTGAATTCCCTCCGTTTCGGTGAATTGGAAAGTTCTCGTGTGAAGTACTTGTTTAAAGAAGTAGTTGCGGGCATAGGCGGGTACGGGAATTGTATTGGTATCCCTACAGTCGGCGGCGAAATTCAATTCGATTCTTCTTACGAGGGGAATCCATTGGTCAATGCCATGTGCGTCGGGTTGATCAATCATGAAGATATTCAAAAAGGACAAGCCCGCGGAGCCGGCAATAGCGTCATGCATGTCGGAGCGAAAACGGGTCGCGATGGCATTCACGGAGCCACTTTTGCATCAGAAGAATTGACGGATTCATCTGAAGGAAATCGTCCGGCAGTTCAAGTTGGAGATCCTTTCTTGGAGAAATTGCTCATGGAAGCTTGCCTTGAGCTGATTCAGCATGATGCACTTGTTGGAATCCAAGATATGGGAGCAGCAGGTCTTGCAAGTTCTTCTGCGGAGATGGCTTGTAAAGCAGGGATGGGAATTGAGATGAATCTTGACCTGGTACCGCAGCGTGAACCCGGAATGACTGCTTATGAAATGATGCTATCAGAATCCCAAGAGAGAATGCTCATCGTTGTTCAAAAGGGGAGAGAACAAGAAATTGCAACTCTTTTTGCGAAGTATGATCTAGAAGCCGTAGCTGTTGGCGCTGTTACTGAAGATAAAATGCTGAAACTAACTCATCACGGAGAGGTTGTCGCGAACGTTCCAGTGGATGCGTTGGTAGAAGAAGCACCTGTTTATTTCAAACCATCCAGCGAACCACAATATTTCCGTGACTTTCAAGCAATGACAAACGTAGCTCCTGTTATTGATGACTATAAAGAAACGTTGGTTGGTTTACTATCACAGCCTACAATTGCAAGTAAAGAGTGGGTTTACAATCAGTTTGACACTATGGTGAGGACGAATACAGTTATCCCTCCAGGTTCCGACGCGGCTGTTGTTCGGATTCGTGAATCGAACAAGGCGTTAGCCATGACCACAGATTGTAATGCCCGTTATCTTCACTTGGATCCAGAAGTTGGTGGGAAAATTGCTGTAGCTGAAGCTGCTCGCAATATTGTATGTTCAGGAGCTGAACCATTAGCGGTTACGGATAACTTGAACTTTGGAAATCCTGAAAAGCCGGAGATTTTCTGGCAAATCGAGAAAGCGGCAGATGGAATTAGTGAAGCGTGTAAAATCTTGAGTACACCTGTTATTGGTGGCAATGTATCGCTTTATAACGAGACAAATGGTGAGGCGATTTATCCAACACCTGTTATCGGAATGGTAGGTCTTATCAAAGATCTAGCCCATATCACAACGCAAGAATTCAAAAATTCAGGTGACCTGATATATGTCATCGGGGATGCGAAAACAGAATTCGGAGGCAGTGAGCTACAAAAAATGACGGAAGGAAAAATCTTCGGTAAGTCTCCTTCTATCAACTTGGAACTAGAAAAGCTGCGCCAGCAACAGCTGTTACGAGCCATTCAAAATGGTTGTGTTGCGTCGGCTCATGATCTCTCAGAAGGTGGTCTTGCAGTCGCTTTGTCAGAATCACTTTTTAAAACAAATTTAGGCGCCCGTATTATTGTTCATATGGAAGCAGTTACAGAATTATTTAGTGAAACTCAATCTAGATTTGTTGTATCGGTTGCCCCAGAACAACGTGTTGCTTTTGAAAGCATTGTTCAAGATGCAAGGTGTATAGGTACGGTCACGAATAATAAAATTTTAACCATTTCCCATGAGCAAGACGGATTGTTAATCGATTCAAGTGTTGAATCATTAGAGCAGGCTTGGAAAGGTGCGATTCCATGCTTGCTGAACTAAAGGGATTAAATGAGGAGTGTGGCTTATTTGGCATCTGGGGACACCCGGATGCTGCGCAAGTAACCTATTACGGACTACACAGCCTGCAGCATCGCGGTCAAGAAGGAACAGGGATGGTTTTGGCAAAAGACGGAAAGCTGTTCAGTGAAAAAGGTGAAGGATTAGTAACAGAAGTCCTCACTGCAGAGAAGATGCAGACGTTGTCTGGAAATGCAGCAATTGGACATGTCCGCTATACAACAGCGGGCGGCGGAGGGTACGAAAACGTCCAGCCTCTGTTATTTAACTTTCAAAATGAATCGATGGCGATGGCTCACAATGGAAACATCGTGAATGCAGATCAGTTGAAATCGCAGCTGGAAACACAAGGCAGTATTTTTCATAGTACATCAGATACAGAAGTTCTCGCACATTTGATTCGAAAAGGCGGTTCTTCAGAGTTGAAAGAACGTATCAAAAATGGACTGAATACACTGCAAGGTGCTTATGCGTACTTAATCATGACGGAATCTGAATTGTTCGTTGCAATGGATCCGAACGGACTTAGACCTTTATCCCTTGGGTTGCTTGGTGACGCTTATGTTGTTGCATCCGAAACGTGTGCGCTGGATATTGTAGGAGCGGATTTTCTCCGGGATATTGAACCAGGAGAACTGCTAATTATTAATGATGAGGGAATCACGAGTGAACGGTTCGCCGCTTGCAAACAACGGTCCATGTGTACGATGGAGTATGTGTATTTTTCTCGCCCTGATAGCAACATTGATGGCATTAATGTTCATACAGCACGCAAAAATCTTGGCAAGCAGCTCGCTGTTGAAAAATTAATTGAGGCGGATGTTGTGACAGGTGTTCCTGACTCCGGCAATTCCGCAGCAATCGGATATGCGGAAGCAAGCGGCATACCATACGAAATGGGCTTACTTAAAAATCGTTATGTCGGACGGACATTCATTCAGCCTTCTCAATCGTTAAGAGAACAAGGCGTGAAAATGAAACTGTCTCCTGTTCGCGGGGTTGTTGAAGGAAAAAGAGTTGTCATGGTGGATGATTCGATTGTCCGCGGCACGACTAGCAAGAGGATTGTGCAAATGTTGAAAGAGGCGGGCGCGACAGAAGTCCATGTCCTCATCAGCTCGCCACCTATTAAAAATCCATGTTTTTACGGGATTGACACTTCCGATAAAGATGAGTTGATTGCCGCTAAAAAATCTGTTGAAGAAATCCGTGAACTTATTGGAGCGGACACTCTCACATTTTTAAGTGTTGAGGGCACAGTCGAAGCGATAGGAAGACCGTTTGAAGGGGAAAACCGCGGGCAGTGTCTCGCGTGCTTTAACGGAAAGTATCCTACGGAAATCTATTCCGATCAAGAAATAGATTTCATAAAATGCTGAGTGAAGGAGACCTCAATCCATGTCAAATGCATACAAATCGGCGGGAGTAGATATTGAAGCAGGATACGAAGCTGTCTCTCGCATGAAAAAACATGTACAGAAAACGATGCGGTCGCAAGTACTGAGCGGACTTGGCGGATTCGGCGGGATATTTGATTTATCCCAGCTAAACTTACGTGAACCGGTACTTATCTCAGGTACAGATGGAGTAGGAACGAAGCTTTTACTTGCGATGATGATGGATCAGCACGAGAGTATCGGCATCGACTGTGTTGCTATGTGTGTGAACGATATTATCGTACAAGGTGCAGAACCTCTGTATTTTTTAGACTACATTGCCTGTGGGAAAGCAAAACCTGAAAAAATTGAAAGTATCGTAAAAGGAGTCTCGGATGGTTGTGTCCAAGCAGGATGCGCATTAATCGGCGGTGAAACAGCAGAAATGCCCGGACTATACAGTGAAGAAGAGTATGACTTAGCAGGTTTTACAGTAGGTGCATGTGAGAAAAAAGATTTGATTACTGGTGAAAACATTCAAGCAGGCGATTGCATTATCGGACTGGCTTCAAGCGGCATTCACAGTAACGGTTATTCACTAGTGCGCAAAATTTTGTTAGAAGGGGCAGAACTGGATCTCGCTGAATTCATGCCTGAACTTGGCTGTGAATTGGGAGAAGAACTCTTAAAGCCTACAAAGATTTACGTAAAGTCAATTTTAGCTGCATTGAAAGAATATGAAATAAAAGGAATGGCCCATATCACGGGTGGCGGGTTCATTGAAAACCTCCCTAGAATGCTTCCAGGAGATTTAGGTGTGGAAATCCAGTCTGGGACTTGGGAAATCCACCCTATATTTAGTCTTATAGAAGAGACTGGGAGTATCCCTCGAGAGGATATGTACAATATTTTTAATATGGGAATTGGAATGGTGCTTGCAGTGAATGAGGCATCAGCCGATGAACTAGTTGCTTTTTTTGAAAAGCATGGCGAACAAGCCTATCGAATCGGGAAAGTTATCAATCAATCCGGTGTCACGTTCATAGGTGAATCATGAAGAGAATTGCCGTATTCGCCTCAGGGAGTGGAAGCAACTTCCAAGCAATAGTGGATGCAGTAAACGCTGGTACACTGGATGCCGATATCCGATTGTTAGTTTGTGATCAACCATCTGCGGCTGTTTTGCAAAGAGCTCAAAAAGCAATGATTGACAGCTGTTGCCTATCTCCTAAAGATTTCGCTGACAAAACAGCGTTTGAAAAGGAAATTGTTCAGCAGCTTAAATCACGAGGCATTGAATTCATCGTGCTGGCCGGATATATGCGATTAATTGGACCTGCAATACTAAAGGAATATCCAGAGTCGATTGTTAATATTCATCCATCCTTATTGCCGGCTTTTCCAGGGAAAGATGCTATCGGGCAAGCAATGGATGCCGGTGTTCAAGTAACTGGTTTGACTATACATTATGTCGATGCAGGGATGGATACAGGTCCTGTTATTGCTCGAACCGAAATTCAGATACATGCAAATGATTCAAGAGATGACGTACAAAAACGAATTCAACAGGCAGAGCATATCTGCTACCCCAAAGTACTCCAGGAGCTATTCACCAAAGAAACAACAAATGCTGCTCCAGGATTTACTGGGAAAGTAATTGAATCAGCAATAGATAGATAACACAATCGCGCTTATACAGGGAGGAAAATTCGGATGAAACGTGCATTGCTTAGTGTGTCAGATAAAACAGGGATTGTTGAGTTTGCGAAAGGCTTAAGAGAGGCAGGTTATGAACTCGTATCTACTGGTGGGACAAAGAAAACGCTGGCTGAAAATGGGATAGAAGCGATTGGGATTGAGGAAATCACGAAATTTCCTGAAATTATGGACGGTCGAGTGAAAACACTCCATCCAAATGTTCATGGCGGATTATTAGCCAAAAGAAATGATGACGCACACCTCTCACAATTAGCAGAGCATCATATTCAGCCGATCGATTTAGTTTGCGTCAATTTATATCCATTCCAGCATACCATTTCAAAACCTGAAGTTACTCCCGATGAAGCGATTGAAAACATCGATATTGGCGGACCGACAATGCTGCGTTCTGCTGCGAAAAACCACGAATTCGTAACAGTCATTGTAGATCCGTCTGATTATGACATCATACTCGCTCAGCTTTCAGAAAACGGCGAAGTCTCTGGGCAGAAGAAACGCCAGCTTGCGGCAAAGGTATTCCGTCATACAGCTGCCTATGATGCAGTTATTTCTGAGTATATGACGCAACTTGCAGAAGAAGAAAACCCTGAAAGCGTAACGCTGACCTATAACTTAAAACAATCACTTCGGTACGGAGAAAACCCTCATCAACGAGCTTCATTTTATCAAAAACCATTAGGCTCTGTGTTTTCTGTTGCCTTTGCCACTCAGTTGCATGGTAAAGAGCTTTCTTACAACAATATCAATGATGCTGACGCAGCGTTGCTCATTGTCCGTGACTTTGAACAACCAGCGGCAGTTGCGGTAAAACATATGAACCCATGTGGAGTAGGTGTCGGTGAAACACTTGCTGAAGCATTCAGAAAAGCTTACGCAGCAGACTCGACCTCGATTTTCGGAGGAATCATCGCTTTGAATCGTGAGGTGGATTTAGAAACGTCAATGCTGCTGAAAGATATCTTTTTAGAAATCATCATTGCACCATCCTATACGAAGGATGCATTAGAAGTTTTAACGGCTAAAAAGAATATTCGCCTGCTGACTGTCGATTTTGATGGAGAACTGAAAAAAGAGAACAAGACTACTTCGATCCAAGGCGGATTACTGATTCAGGATTTAGATACAGCTGGATTCGATCAGGCAACACTCTCAATTCCTACTAAACGCGAGCCTTCTGAAGAAGAATGGGCGGCATTGAAGTTAGGGTGGAAAGTTGTAAAACACGTGAAGTCCAATGCAATTGTCGTTAGCGGAGAACAGATGACATATGGAATTGGCGCTGGGCAGATGAACCGCGTCGGTGCAGCAAATATCGCGCTTGCGCAAGCAGGTGGGAAGGCAACTGGTGCCGCTCTTGCATCCGATGCATTTTTCCCAATGGATGACACAGTCGAAGCGGCAGCGAAAGCTGGGATTACTGCAATTATTCAGCCGGGCGGATCTGTTCGTGATGAGGATTCGATTAAAAAAGCCGATGAATATGGAATCGCAATGGTATTTACAGGCGTCCGACACTTTAAACACTAAGTTCTTTGAGAAGTCTCATTACATATTTCTACTAAATTTAGAGGTGATTCCATGAACGTATTAGTGATTGGCAGAGGCGGTCGTGAGCATGCGCTGGCGAAAAAATGTTCGATGAGTAACCGTGTCGAAACTGTATTTGTTGCACCCGGCAATCCAGGGATGGAAGATGTGGCGGAACTCGTTCATATTACAGAAGAAAATCATTGTGAGCTCATTGCATTCGCTAAAGAAAATAATGTTTCTTTAACAATCGTTGGTCCTGAAATCCCATTGGTCAATGGCATCGTGGACGAATTCAAAGCAGCAGGACTGTGTATATTCGGCCCTGACAGACAAGCTGCCATTATCGAAGGAAGTAAGACATTCGCAAAAGAACTCATGAAGACGTATCGAATTCCAACAGCTGCCTTTGATACCTTTACAGATTTTGAATCCGCAATGATTCATTTAGACAAAGTCGGGGTTCCGATTGTAATTAAAGCAGATGGACTTGCCGCTGGAAAAGGTGTTGTCGTTGCCCATACGAAAGAAGAGGCAGTTGAAGCGCTCCGAGAAATGCTTGTTGAGGAAAAATTCGGAGAAGCTTCAGCATCTGTGATTATAGAGGAATTCCTAGAAGGTGAAGAGTTCTCATTAATGGCTTTTGTGAATGGCAAGAATGTCTATCCGATGGTGATCGCTCAAGACCATAAACGGGCATTTGACGCAGACACAGGTCCGAATACAGGAGGAATGGGCGCTTATTCTCCAGTACCGCAAATTTCTCAAAGAGTTATTGCTGACGCCATCGAACTGATTTTGGAGCCTGCTGCGTACGCATTAGTAGCAGAAGATCGTTCTTTTACTGGCGTTCTCTATGCAGGTGTCATCGCAACTGCGAAAGGACCGAAAGTAATTGAATTTAATGCGAGGTTCGGTGATCCCGAGACACAGGTCGTATTGCCGCGATTAAAAAATGATTTGGTTGAAACCCTGCTCGCTGTTCTCGGGAGTGAGCCATACGAACTCGAATGGGATGATGCATCTGTAATTGGGGTTGTCATCGCAGCTGAAGGGTATCCAGCGGAATATAGTAAAGGAACTCCGCTAATCGGGTTGAATAGGATTAGTGCAGATGTAGATATTGTTCACGCAGGTACTGCGAAGAATGAAAACGGGGACTATGTGACGAATGGCGGCCGAGTGTTGCTGGCAACAGCGAAGGGGAAGGATCTTCTTGCTGCGAAAGTGTTGGTGTATAAAGAGTTAGAGAAGATTCACGAGGATGGGATATTTTGGAGAAATGATATTGGGCATCGGGCTATTCAATATGATTTTTCTTGAGATTCTATCACAGCATTGTAATATTTAATTAAAGGATTTCATCTCTCTTTTATCGAAATGTAAAATAGAGGAGGGATTACTTATGACAAATGAAGACGTAAACAAACTATCGGATATGCTGTTGCAAAGTCTTTATGATTATCATTTTGCTTATAACGGTGAAAGCTACACTCTTCCAAAAGTTATGCTAAGTGCCGACGTCAATAGCAAATTGGCTATTGAATATTTAATTGAGAAGGAATACGCCGTGGATACTGGAGGAGAATCGGATAATCTAGTATTGGCAATAACGGAAAATGGCATGGATTATATTAAAAATAAGCAAATCCATTAAAGGGTTAACAGCGAATGTCGCTTCGAAAATGGTAAATGGTAAAAGATCTTTAATTACAGAATTTTAATATGAATTTTAAAAGCACAGAAATCTAACCTGTGCTTTTTTGTTTTTCAATTTTGTTGCCATTGTCGAGTTGTAACGTGCACGCTGTGAATCTAACTGATTAAATACTTATAGAGGATTACTTTGTTACAAAGCTATAAGGTGATGTACAGAAATGGTCCCATTCTAGTTTTAAGAGAGTGGAGGTTTATAAATAATTATGAAACGCATTTCTAGGGGAAGCATTGTTTATTGAAAGTAGATTTTTGTCATTGTTACGTGGTTAGAATCACGTTTCTCAAGCAATTTTTGATAACCAGGGCATTCAATCTTTCATTCAAATAAATTCTGACAATTCAATCGAAGTTTGGTATAATATAGTAGATATATCCAATTCGATCTTTTACAAATCGATGTTTATGTTGATGAAAAATTAATAGCAAAATCGACATTAAGGTACAAAATGTTGTGAATGGATTAAGTGCCAGGTAAACGAATTAGGATTGTGCCTGTAACGGAACAAGCAATGTATAACTCTATAAAGTTATACATTGCTGGAGGAGCGTGAACACTTGAAAAAATTGTTAGCTGGTTTAATTATTATTATTGCAATGATTGTTTCATACTCCTATCAATTGCCAATTATGAGTACTGCGGAAGCGATAGATCGTGCTGAAAATCATTTGCAAAACCCGCCAAAAGAATGGGGAAATTCATTTTCAGACCATGAATGGAGTGACACTCCATTAGAAAACATTGATGTATTGCTAA
>JARIBI010000039.1 GCA_029257435.1 Sporosarcina sp.
GTGATACAATACTCTCTTTTCCAAGACCCTAAAGCCTGCTCGACCATACATTAACCGCTTAAGTGTCTTTAACCGATTGACATTTCCTTCTGTTGGACCATTGCTCCAATGTAAACGTATCCCAAGCAGAATGGCATCTAAATCATTTTTCACTCCTTGGAAAAACGATTGGATAGATTTATTTTCAAAACCCTTATGATTTTCTATCCATTGTGGCAATTGGTCAGCTGCTTTTTCTTTAATCAATGATCGAAATGAATGAATCAACTTACTTAATTCTTTTATTTGAGGAAACGTAGACAAAAAATCTGGATGGAAGCTTTGTAGTTCTTCAAGAACGTCTTCATTATCAGGATTCCATAATAACCGTAAGGTCTTTTGCCGAAAAGACAGACCCGGGGTTTCCAATTTAGCAGAGCGATTACGTGCGCTCGTAATCATTCCAGTCAATGTATCCAGGGATCCAGTATATCCTTGTGATCGACATGTCTCCTCAATTTGGTCGGAACTCATTTTATCTTTCACCAGTGAAGAAACCAAGGGATAGTAGGCGGTATCAGGCGAAGCACGTTCCTCATAAGGAGGCATTGTCTGATTTAAGTCGGAGTAGACAGTGTTCCTTACCACACCGAGTTTCCGTGCGATCGTTGCGACACGATATCCCTCTGAAAATAACTGCTGGGATTGTTGAATACGCTGCCATCTTTCTTCAGACCGGTTCCATGGAACCGAATCAGATTCTTGAGCTAAAGTCGTTTCAACTTTTTTATCCTCGGTTATAGAAGATGTGTTCCACTTCCTAGGGATACACGAATAAACGGCTTTTTTTGAAGCTTCGAACAGCTGATGAAGTACATGCCAGCGATCAGCCACCTGCTGAATAGTAGGCGAAGCATCATGAACTGCCTTGGCATACCCTCTTGATCCGTCCCGAGTAATAAGACAGATTTCCGGATGGCCTAAAAGCCACTTCGTGACTTCCGCTGAATCTCGTGTCGGTATCAACCCTAGCGGCTTGTTTGTCTCCAAATCAATAAAAATCGTTCCATAAGATAGACGCTTCTTGAACGCGAAGTCATCAATTCCTACAAAAGGGAGAGCCCTCAGGGTTCTCTGGGGTAAATGATTTGTTTTTTATGGATCGTAAAATCGTGTCATGACTGACTGGAATGTGAAGAGAGCGGCAGATCTTTTCCGCAGCTAGGCAACTCGTCGAAAAACCAATAGTCTCAATTACTCTTTCTAATCGTTCTGTTCTTCTGTGATAAGGTTGTAGCCATGGGATTCGCTCAGTGAAAACCCGTGCGTTACACTCGGTATTTTCGCAGAACCATTTACTTGTAATCACCTGAATTTCGACCGGAGTATCCGCATTAGCTAAATCTTTCACCAATCGAGTGTATCGGCTATGACGACGATGGGAAGTTGCCTGGCACTTTGGGCATTTGGAAGAACTAGAACGAAGTTCAATAATAAGAAAAATCACATCATCTGTCTGTTTGAAATACAAGAGTTGATCTTTTTCTATGAACGGAAGTGTTAAATTCGTTAGCAATTCCATAGGGAGCCACCCTTTCGTTTTTTCTAAAACTATACCCAGAAAATGACGAAATGAAGCCTCCCCAAACCACCGTAAGAACCACTTCTCTTGAGTTATGATCACATTCTCTGGGTTATGAGCACTATTTGGCATTTATGATCATTTCCCTGTGTTTATGAGCAGATCATCACCTTCGCATGTCCCTCGTTGCAATCCAATTCAGTCAATCTTCAATAAATCATAAGGCGTAATAATCCCAATCAACTTTTCATTATGTCCGGCATTCTCCGTGATTAGCAGCGCTTCGAGACGTGATCCTTTTGTAATTGCTCTTTTGAAATAATCTTCCGCTTCGTACACAGATAGATCTCTTTTGACAAATTCGAATGATTCTTTACGTTTTTCATAGTTGTAGACGTCAGAAAGTGTCGGTATTTCCCGGGAAATAGAATCTTCTGTCGATTGGCCGGCGAGCCAATGAGTAATACCGGCAGCTGTAATGAGCCCTTTGAACTTTTCATTTTCGTAAATCGGTACCTGGCCGAATTTGTTATCTCGCATTAGCCTAAGAGCAGATGTAAGGGAATCTGATGCTTGTAATGTATGTACCTTACAACCGAACAAGGCGCCCACATTCAACGGATTGCTTACTTTGCGTTCAATCAATTCGATCAGTTCCACGATATCATCATGCGGTTCGGCAATCACGTAGTCCAGCCCGGTTCGGTGATGAATAATCGCATTCCGTAAATCACCAAACTCCCGCAAGTCCTCTTCATAATTGCGAACTACCGAGTTTTTGATTTTCGCTTTTTCAATGAGACGATAAAAAGGCAGAAAACCACTCTCATCTACTTTTTTAGAAAGTGTTTTTTCAATGCGATTGTAGGCAATAATAAAGCGATCTGAATTTTTCACAGACATGTTTTCATCAACTCCTTACAATGAGTATACCCATTAAATTCAATTGAATCTCATCAAAAAAACCGTCCCGGTGGTGAGGGACGGTTTACATTTGGTTACTTATTCAGCAACACCCATCTGGAACAACTTAAGGTCTGAACCAGGATCGATCGAGTAGTTAACTACGCGTTTGTTAGCTGATGTAAGTGCATAACGGTATACAGTTGGAGCTACTGGTACATCTTCAAACATAAGCTCCTGCCACTGGTCATATATATCTTTACGATATTCTAAATCAAATGCTTTTTCAGAAGTACCAGCTTTCAACAACTCATCGTTCTTTTCGCTAGTATAGCGAGTGTAGTTGAATGATGCTGTACGGCCATATAGACCAGATGGATCTGGATCAGAACCAGTTCCCCACGCACCTTGGTAGATGTCAATCTTAGGATCATCATTTTCAACCATGTCATAGAACGCGTTGAAGTCGTGCAGACGGCCGTCAACTAGTTCAACCTTCAACCCAACGTCAGCCCAGTTTTGCATATAAGCTTTTGCAATTGGTTCAGCAGTTTCTCCACCTGACATTGAAGCGAAGTTGATGACCAATTTTTCACCTTTTTGGTCTTCACGGAATCCATCTCCGTCTGTATCTTTAAAGCCTGCTTCTTCAAGAAGTTCTTTTGCTTTTTCAGGATCATATGGGCGTCCTTCAATTTCTGTGTTGTGGAAGCTTTCAAACACAGGGATAATCAAAGTAGTACCTGGGAAACGAAGACCGTGATAAAGTTTTTCACCGATTGTCTTATTATCCATTGCATGCCACATTGCCTGACGAAGTTCTTTACTTGCCATTTTAGCGTTAGGATCTGTTATATTTTCTTTCTTTGTCGCATCCCATTTACCCTGTTTAAAACCGATATACGTATAAGCAAGATCCACTTTTGCTAACAACTCAATGTTGTCAACGTCTTTAATTGTTTCGTATTGATCAGCTGGGATACTAGCAAGGTCAATATCGCCTTTTTTAACAGACTCGACAATCGTTGCTGGGCTTACTACTTTTTGTACGATTGACTTAAGAGCTGGCTTGCCTCTCCAGTAGTCGTCGTTACGAGAATAAAGAACAGACTCACCTGGTACGATTTTGTCAATCTTGTAAGGACCGAAACCGATTGGATTTACACGGATTTTTTCTGAAGACTCAAGATCCTTAATCGTTGTTTCACCAGTCATAACATCTCCAACGTGATGACGTGGTGTTGCATATGACCAGAATCCTGAAAGGATAGATGGTGATGCTTCAGTGAACGTGAATTTCATCTCTTGGTCGTTAATGATTTCGATACCAGAGATTTCTTTTGTTTTACCTTCGTGGTATTCAGGCATACCAACTACGTTTTCAATCATGAAATCATAACGGTTTCCTGCATAATCAGGATGTCCTAGTAGTTGATAAGAGTAAAGAAGGTCGCTTGTTTTAACTGGCTCACCATCATGCCATTTTACGCCGTCTTTGATTTTTAAAGTTAGTGTTTTGTTATCTTCTGAAAGCTCGTATGTTGCAGCTCCCTCATTTGTAATTAAATAGTCACCATCAGTATCGAGAAGTCCTTCGTCAAAATAGTCAAGGATTTCTGCATCATACGTACCAGAATAGAAGTTTCGGTTCAATGTACCTTCGAATGGCTCACCAGCAACCATTGCAATTGTCATTTCGCCATCTTCCATTGGTTCAGTAGTATTACTCACGCCAAGTGGAAAATCGATATCTGCTGCATTCTCACCTGAACCTTGTTCAGTCCCTTTATCTTTTCCTTTATCTTTCCCTTTGTCCGTGCCTTTTCCACCATCTGCACTATCGTCGCCACTACAAGCAGCCAGGAATACACTGAGGACAAGCATTAGACTTGCCAGCAACATAAAACTTCTTTTCTTCAATTGTCTTACCTCCCCTTTTTTTTAAGCCAATCTTTGTCTCGCATCCGACGCGCGTTTTACCGCTTGCCCGATGTAATTTATACACAGCATCATTACTAGAATCAGTAATGCTGCAGGTAACCAAACCCATGATTTGTTTTGGAGAACGTCTGGATTCGTAGCAAACGAAATCAGTGTCCCAAGGGACGGTGTGCTTGCAGGAAGTCCAAATCCTAAAAACGTTAAGCCGGTCTCCAGTCCGATGTTGTTCGCTAGCGTCAAGGTCATGTTAACAATGACCAGTGAGCTTAAATTCGGAAACATTTCAAAAAACATGATTTTCCAACTTGGTGTACCAAGTGTTTTGGATGCATTAATGTAATCCAATTCACGTTCTGCAAGTCCTTTGGAACGGATCAGCCTGGCTTTTTGGAACCAAGCAAATGCACTCATTATTAGAACGAACGCTAAAATGGAGTAATCCGGAACAATGACGATAAACACAATGATGAACATTGTACTCGGCAAAACCATCAGAAAATCTATAATTCTCATAATGACATTATCAACCCAGCCTCCGAAGAATCCAGCGATTAAACCGATTGTTAAACCGAACAGACCGGCGATAACCGTCACACTGAGCCCGATTGTAAATGAGTTGCGTGTCCCGAGCAGCAACTGACCGAAAACATCACGACCTCCATCATCTGTACCCAGCCAGTGGGTTTCGGAAGGAGCTTCCCAAGTTTCAAGGAAGTTGACTCGTTGAAGTTGTTCCTGATCAATAAACAGCGGTGAACTATAAGCAGTTATCAAAATTCCAAGCAGCAGAACTAGTGAAATTAATGCCATTTTGTCATGTCTAATTTCACGCCATATCGTTTTAGCAAGAGATGGATTATTTGCTTTTTCTTTAGCAATCAGTTTTTTATTATCAATAGTTACCATTTAGTTTTCCCTCCTCATTCGCTCTTTCTATTCAATCCGGATACGTGGATCTATAGCACTCAGTATGATGTCTGAGAGCATTGTACCGACAATAACAGCAGTACCTGAAATCATAACGATTGCTGTTGTGACAGTGAAGTCACGTCCTGTAATGGATTGAATGAAAAGCTGCCCAAGGCCTGGATAACTAAATATCATTTCCAAAAATATTGAACCTGCAATCAATCCTGTAATTTCATAGCCCAGGAATGCTGCGATAGGAAGCATAGAGTTACGTAAAATGTGGCGGGTATATACTTTGCCTTCTGGAACCCCTTTGGCACGTGCCGTTTTCACGAAGTCTTTCAGTTTTGTATCAATAATATCGTTTCTCAAATATTGAATTGTTCCCGCTGTAGCAAGCAGTGCTCCTGACATCCCCGGCAATACTAAGTGTTTAAATTTACTGACATAGAAATCCCATGTTCCTACTTCTAGTCTCACATCGACACTGTTTCCTGTCGGGAACCAACCGAGTACAAAACCGAATAAGAACAGCATCAGCAAAGAGAAAACAAACAAAGGGGTAGCGAATGCAAAGTAGTTATAGGTGATAATCATTTTGTCCGCCCAAGAGTCCGCCCACCTACCGGCTATGATGCCCAGCGGTATGGCAATTATATAGGTGACAATCAAAATGAACAGTGAAAGTGTTACTGTATTGGCTACACGTCCAGCAAGCAGTGAAGTTACAGGTTGCTTATGTGTATAGGAATCTCCTAAATCACCTTTGACCGCTTTTCCGATCCAAGCGCCGTACTGTACATACCAAGGATCATTGAGTCCGTAGTCTTCACGGATTTTCTCTATTTGCTCAGGTGTTACATTGGGGTTCCCCATAAATGCACCTGTTACCGCATCTCCTGGCATTTGCTTTGCCAATACGAAGATAATGAGGCTCAGCAGGAGTAGTTGCGGAATCATGACTAGCATGCGCCGAAAGATGAATTTCACCATCTCTTACATCCCCCCTTGCTGGATAGCAACTGAATGCGTTGGAGTAAGCGTTTTCAAATCAAACATTCTGCCGTCTTTGTCGAAGTAGCTGTCATACTCTGTCCGGTAAGCAATGTTGATTTCCTCACGTAATTCCATTTTCTCGAAACGTTTTGCAGGATCCATCTCTGGAATTGCGGCAATTAAACGCTTAGTATAAAGATGCTGTGGATTATTATAGACATCTTCAGCTGTGCCCTCTTCGACAAAACGGCCTTTGTACATAATCCCGATCCTGTCACAAATATGTTTAATGACCCCTAGATCGTGGGATATGAATAAGTAAGTCAATCCGAAGTCTTTTTGAATTTCACTCATGAAGTTCAAGACCTGGGCCTGTACGGAAACGTCCAATGCAGATACAGGTTCATCCGCAATGATCAGTTTAGGATTGAGCATAAGCGCCCTGGCAATTCCGATTCTCTGACGTTGTCCTCCCGAGAATTGGTGCGGATACTTGTAGATGGATTCCGGGCTTAGTCCAACACGCTCAATCATGTTTTGTACGCGAGTCAGCTCCTCTTTAGGAGAAAGCCGCTCAAAGTTGCGCAGAGGTTCAGCAATTATATTCAAAACATTCTTTCTTCCGTTTAATGAGGAATATGGATCCTGAAAAATCATTTGGATATCACGCATATGCTTTCTACGATCATATCCGTTCATATTGGCGAGATTATCACCATTAAACAAAACTTCACCGCCAGTAGCTTTGTTCAGTCCAATAACTGCACGGCCCGTTGTTGTCTTTCCACAACCAGACTCACCGACAAGACCGTATGTTTCACCGGGTTCCAAATTAAAGCTGATCCCATCAACTGCACGTACTTGATCGACCACCCGACGGAAGAAACCACCTCTTATGGGAAAGTGTACTTGCAAGTCTTTTACATTAAGTAGTGACATAGTTTTCATCCTCCACTCGTTCTTCTGGGAAGTGGAACTCCTTGTAACACGTACAGCGTACAAAGTGACCTGGTTCCACTTCATGGAGCGTCGGATGGTCTTCATGCGCATCCTCAGAAATCCACGGGATTCGAGGAGCAAATCGGCATCCTCCGCGATCTAGTTTTTGAATCGATGGCACAATACCCTCAATAACATGCAGTTCTTCTTTGTCTGTCATGTTCGAAGGGATTGAGCTCAGCAGCGAGCGTGTATATGGATGCAGAGGATTCGCAAATAGTGTATTCACATCTGCAATCTCTACAAATTCACCTGCGTACATAACTGCCACCCGGTCTGCCATCTCTGCAACTACACCTAAATCGTGTGTGATGAGGATAATTCCAGAATCCGTAATACGCTGAAGCTCTTTCATCAAATCCATAATCTGAGCTTGGATCGTCACGTCTAATGCTGTTGTTGGCTCATCTGCAATGAGCATCACTGGATTACAGGCAAGTGCAATTGCAATCACGACACGTTGTCTCATTCCACCTGAAAGTTCATGTGGGTATTGTTTATAGATTCGGTTGGCATTTTTTATACCGACCTGTCCAAGTAACTCCAGCACTCGTTTCTTTTTTGCAGTACTAGATAGTTTCATATGGTAATCCATCGGCTCTGCAATTTGTCGGCCGATTGTTGCGAGTGGATTAAGAGCTGTCATTGGATCTTGAAAGATCATGCCCAGGTCTTTTCCGCGAATTTTGTTCAACTTTTCCACCGGCAAGCTTAGCAGATTCTGCCCTTTCAAGTTCACTTGACCTTCCAGTTTTGTCGTCTTCGCATTATGAAGACCTATGATGGATAGTGCGAGTGCACTTTTCCCACACCCTGATTCACCGACAATCGCCACGACTTCATTTTTATGAACAGTAAGTGAAACACCGTCCACAGCTGCGTAATAGTTTCCCTTGATGTTGAATGATGTTCGCAGGTTCTCAATTTCCAAAACTGTCTCAGCCAACGTAGTTCCTCCTTGCCTTTGGTGATATGTACAAAAAAAGGTTGATCTAATTTTCAGACTTTATAAGCTTTTTCAACTATACTACACAATTTTTAGGTTGGCAATACTATTTTTGCAGAATATCAAATACATAGACTATTTCAACTATGACAAAACGATGACAAACTCTGTAACAAAGCGGATTCTGAACATTTAAGCTCAGAATACTTTTTTTAAAATTTTTTAATCTCGAATAGAAATCCCTTTGCATCGCTAGTTGTAAATCATGCGCGCTTAGTTTCCATGATCCCAAGCCACTGGAAATTGCCCCATTACTTTACAAGCATCTTCCCAACAATCCTATTCTATCCAATTCATTCGTTCTCTATTTTACGACATTTCGCGACACGAAAATCCACTCCACTATAATAACTCGTGCATTTTTAGTCGGAAAGATTTTCAATACAGATCGTCACGCCTTTTACAAGATCATCTAACGGCCAGCTCAAATGAAGCAGGAATGTGTAAAAATCCTGATGGCATATCCGGTTTATGCTGTGAAGCCCAATGAAGCCCCGCATACATGACGTTATTACACAAATAGGTTCCCGCTGAATTGGAGATTGCTGCAGGCAGTCCCGCACCTGATAATCGGTTCACCATTTCCCGAATAGGAAGTGTAGAAAAATAAGCAGCCGGTCCTCCTTCTTCAATCGATTCATCGATCGGCTGGTGACCTTCGTTATCCGGTTCTCCATCCTTCACATTGAGTGCAACTCTTTCCGGAGTTATTTTATAACGTCCTCCTGCCAGACCTAATGACAACAGTGCATCCGGTTTTTCTTCATTAATATGAGTGAGAAGTTCTTCACCGGATGCATTAAAATTCACCGATAGAATCTTTCCGCATACCTTATAGTCTCCGATGACTGTTCCATCCAATTTTTCAACAATTTGCATCGTCGGATTCAACGGAAAGGCAAGAAACGGTTCAAATCCTGTAAGCAGTAATTTCTTCAATTTAAAAACTCCTTTATACGTGTACCTGTTCTGCTTGGCCATTAACTTCTTTAATTATAGAGTCATCGTGCAAGTGACACGCTACAAAGTGACCCTCATCTTTTTCAAGCCATGCGGGTTTCTGTGCAGCACATACATCCATTGCATACGGGCATCTTGTCCTGAACACGCAACCTGAAGGAGGGTTAATCGGACTTGGCAGTTCCCCTTCTAATAGAATGCGTTCTCTCGATTCTTCAATGTCAGGGTCTGGAATCGGAATTGCAGAGAGCAACGCTTCCGTATAAGGATGCAAAGGTTTTCCATAGAGTTGATCACTTGTCGTCAACTCTACTAAATGACCTAAATACATAACGCCAATCCGGTCCGAGAGGTATTTCACCATCGATAGATCATGTGCAATGAATAGATAGGTCAGTCCTTTCTCGCGCTGCAGCCGCTGAAACAACATCACCACTTGAGCCTGTACCGACACATCCAGTGCAGAAATAGGTTCATCTGCAATAATGAACTCCGGGTCAAGTGCCAGCGCACGAGCGATTCCAATTCGCTGTCTCTGTCCGCCAGAAAACTCGTGAGGATATCGGTTTGCATGGTCGCGATTTAATCCCACATCTTCCAAGAGCTGATTTACGCGTTCCCGCAATTCCTTTTTGGACTTGTACATTTTATGAATTTCCATCGGTTCAGCAATGATTTCATAAACGGTAGAACGGGGATTGAGGGATGCATAAGGATCTTGGAAGACCATTTGCATTTTCTTAAGAAAATGCTGGCGTTCTTTATCATTCATATCGTGAACGTTTTGCCCTTCATAAACGACCTGACCATCTGTCTTATTATAAAGACCTAAAATGGTACGCCCTGCCGTGGACTTACCGCAACCAGATTCTCCTACAAGACCAAATGTCTCCCCTTTATAGATATCAAAGCTGAGTCCATCCACCGCTTTCAGCGTTTTCCCCTTGCCAACGTCAAAGTGCCGTTTCAAATCCTTTACAGATAACAATACTGATTGGGAATTAGTCATCGTTGTTCCTCCTCGTTTCCAGACGTTCTATGATGGGTAAGCCATGATGGGTCAATCTGTACACCGAGTCCCGCCCCCTCAGGAAGCTCAACGGTTTGACCGGAATACATAACACCGCCTATTACAGGATCACCGCTTAACATAAGCGGTGCATCAAAATCACAGCGCGTAATATTCGGCTGGCTCGCTGCAAAGTGTGCGGCTGCCGTAATCCCAAGCTTTGTTTCAATCATACTGCCTGTCATACATCGCACTCCGTAGCTCTCCGCAAGTGCATTTATTTTAAGTGCCTCATGGATTCCGCCAGATTTCATTAACTTGATGTTGATCAAATCTGCTGCGCCACATTGTAAGACGCGCAACGCATCACGCGGTGAAAAAACACTTTCGTCTGCCATAATAGGCGTCAATGTGTTCTGAGTTACATACAGCAATCCATCGATATCTTCGGCATGGACAGGCTGCTCCACGAGCTCAATCGCGAGTCCGGCATCTTCCATTGCCCCGATTGTCCGGATCGCTTCTTTAGGCTGCCAGCCTTGGTTCGCATCCAGGCGAATTTTCAAGGTGTTGCCAACCCGTTTTCGAATTGCTTTGACACGCTCTATATCGAGCTCGGAGGAACCAATACCTACCTTTACTTTCAGCGTAGTAAATCCATCTTCTGTGTATTGGAATGCATCGTCCGCCATTTCCATCGGATCGTTCACGCTCACGGTAAAGTTTGAATCGAGCTTTCTTTTGTTTCCGCCTAGGAATTGATAAAGCGGAAGTCCTGCAAGTTGACCTAGTAAGTCATGGATCGCCATGTCTACTGCAGCTTTCGCGCTCGTGTTTCGCACAATTGTTTTATGTAGAACAGCGAAAAGCCCGGTCCGGTTCCGAACATCCATCCCAATCAGTTTAGGGGCCATTATTTCCTCAATCGCATAGGCTATACTCGCCATGGAATCACCCGTGATCACATGAGTTGGCGGTGCTTCCCCCCACCCAATTCGGCCATCGTCTGCCGTAATCTTTACATAGGTTGAATAGGCAGTATGGACGGTGCGCAACGCTGTTTTAAATGGTTGTCTTAACGGAACAGCGACAGTTGCCAGCTCAATCGATTGAATCTTCATAGATACCTTCTCCTTTCTTGCATAAAACGAACAAAACTGTGTGCGTCGAACTCTCGGCGCACACAGTCTCCTCAACTTATTCTTTGTCAGCGTATTTCAAGTCGAGATAGCCGACTGGGTGACGGAGAATTCCTGTAACACCAGGTTTTTCTAATGTTGACTGATTGTAGTAGTAAAGTGGAATTACAGGCATTTCGTCCATAAGCATCTTGTCTGCATCTTGTAATAAACTCCAGCGAGTGTTTTCGTCTGTTTCCTTTTTAATCTTCTCGATTAGCTGATCATATTCAGAATTTGACCAAGTTGTACGGTTCATCGATGAATCTGTAATGAAACTTTCCAGCGCATTGACCGGATCGGCATAGTCATGCAGGAACGATGAACGTGAGAATTGATACTTATATTCTTTCTGATCTGCAAGGAATACTCCAGCCTCTACGTTCTGTAACTCAATGTCCACACCAAGATTTTCTTTAAACATCGATTGCAACGCAACCGCAATTTTTTGGTGAGAATCACTTGTTGAATACGTTAATGTTACTTTTGGAAGTTCTGTATAGCCTTCTTCTTTCATACCTTCTTCTAGCAATTTCTTAGCTTCTTCAGGATTAAATGAAACTAAATCTCCTGCAGACTCACGGAACTCTTTGCCATCCGGTCCGATAAATCCGTACGTGACAAAACCATGTGCAGGCTTTTCTCCGTTTTTCGTAACAAATTCTACAATATCCTCTTGATTAACCGCTTCACCAAACGCTCTGCGGATTTTTTTGTTTGTAAAGGGTTCCATGGATGTGTTGAATCGGAAGAAGTAAAGCCCAGCCTGGTCTTCCATTTTAACTTCTGGATTGTCTTTCAAGTCTTCTGCAATTTCAGATGGTACATCCGTGCTGTCCAACTCATCAGACTGATACATTTGGTAAGCCGTTGTTGACTCGCTCACCATTTCCCAGTTCACTTTGTCGAGCTTCACTTTGTCTGCATCCCAATAGTTTTCGTTCTTTTCAAAGACGAACTTTACGTCATGATCCCATGAAGCCAGTTTAAACGGTCCATTGGAAACGAAAGAATCGGCTTCTGTAAACCATTTCGGGTTGTCTGTCGCAACTTTTTCATTGATTGGGAAAAAGCTAGGGTTGGTGATGATATTCAAGAACGCTTCGTTTGGAGCAGTCAGTTTTACGACAAATGTTTTCTCATCAGGTGCTTCGATTCCAATGTCTTCAACAGTACCTTCACCGTTGTTGTAGTCCTCTGCGCCTTCAATAAAGTATGCAAGGAATGCCGCAGGAGATGCTGTTTCCGGGTCTAGCATATGCTGCCATGCAAATAAGAAATCGTTTGCTGTAAGCGGATCTCCGTTTGACCACTTTGCGCCGTCGCGGATTGTGAATGTGTACGTCAATCCGTCTTCAGAGACATCAATTTTTTCCGCAGAAGCTTCTTCTGCCAAATGATCTTTTGATAAACGAGTGAGCCCTTCCATTAAGTTGTTAAGAGCACTCCAAGAAACTGCGTTAAAGCCGACGGACGGGTCAAACGATGTTGGTTCTTCACCGTTGTTCAAGTAGAGGACTTTTTCTGCTGCAGGCTTGTTGTCCTTGCTGTCTTTACCTCCTGTTTCGGCTTCCGGCTTCTTGCCTGCGTCTTCGTTTGCTGTACAGGCTGCGAGTACTGCGAGTAGTGCAGTAAATAAGACAAATTTGATCCACTTCTTCAATGTGATTCCCCCTTTTATATGATGAAACCATTGATGCCATATATACTCTCTAGAGATGAACAGTGTTGACTTCCGCTACAGGCAGACGCTTTCCGAGGGGCTTGATTTCAGCCGCTTCGCTCAACGAATATCACTGTAACTGCCGATATTTAATAAAGACTAGAGATCAAGACAATACCGCTTGCGCTCGCGGGTCTTGGAGCCAGCAGTCTACAGTATGCTGGCGGGTGAGCTGGGTAGTTGACGGGTAAACGCGGTCACACACTTCCATAGCAAAAGGACATCTCGCTGCAAATGGACATCCTTCTGGCGGAGCAAATAAGTCTGGCGGTGTACCTTCAATCGGTTTCAACTCTTCTTCTTGCAGGTCGAGCCGCGGCACTGAGTTTAGAAGGCCTTGTGTATATGGGTGCTGCGGGTTGTAGAAAATCTCCCGCTTATTCCCGATTTCGATGATTTTCCCTGCATACATGACTGCAATGCGATCTGCAATTTTCGCGACAACGCCAAGGTCATGAGTGATGAGGATAATCCCTACGCCTGTTTTACGTTGGATTTCATCGAACAATTCTAGAATTTGTGCTTGGATTGTGACATCCAATGCAGTTGTCGGTTCGTCTGCGATTAGTAATTCAGGTTCACAGATCAGGGCAATTGCAATAACAATTCGCTGCCGCATTCCGCCTGAAAATTGGTGAGGGTATTGTTTAAGACGCTCTTCTGGATTGGAAATCCCAACTAGACTGAGCATTTCCACTGCTTTTCTCTTTGCTTCAGCACGAGACATCTTATGATGCGTTCGTAATCCTTCTATTAGTTGCTCTCCAATTTTCAATGTTGGATTCAGGGCAGTCATCGGATCCTGGAAGATCATCGAGATATCTACGCCTTGAATGTCACGCAGCGCTTTTTTGTTCAGTTTGGTCAAGTCCCGATTTTTGAATAGGACCTTACCATTTCGAATTCTCCCTGGCGGTTGCGGGATTAGTCCCATAATCGTATTTGCTGTCACACTTTTTCCGCAGCCTGATTCCCCTACGACTGCAAGGGTTTCTCCTTTGTATAAGTCGAACGAAACACCGCGGATTGCCTGTACTTCCCCTCCAAATGTTTTGAAGGAAACTTCCAAGTCACGAACAGAGAGCATTATTTCTTGTGAGATTGTTTTCTTCTGTTTTCTTTTCTCTTCTGTGGCAACGCCTGAACCAGAGTGATGCGCCCTTTCTAGAGTGGCATCTCCAAAGCTTGACGCATGTGCCAACTGTTGTCCTGTCACATCCATTACCCCCTCAATTTCGGATCGAGCGCATCCTGCATGCCATCTCCTAGTACGTTAAAGGCAAACATCGTAATCGAGATGAAGAACGCTGGGAAGAATAAGCGCCACCAGTCACCAGATAGAATTACCGGGAGAGCGTCATTCGCCATTACCCCCCAACTTGCATACGGCGCCTGAATCCCAAGGCCGAGAAAGCTCAGAAAAGCTTCTGCAAAGATTGCGCTCGGTACAGTAAGTGTCATTTGAACAATGATTGGACCCATTGTGTTCGGAAGCAGGTTTTTACGTATAATACGAGGTGTTCGTGCACCAAATGACTTTGATGCGGTTACGAACTCAAAGTTTTTAATTTGCAGCACCTGGCCGCGAACAATTCTGGCCATTCCTACCCATCCTGTAATCGTCAGTGCAACAATTATGGTTGTCAGGCTTGGACCCATTACAACCATTAACAAAATAACAACGAGTAAATGCGGGAGTCCATAAAGAATTTCAATGATCCGCATCATGAATGAATCCGTACGGCCGCCTTTATAGCCGCTGACGCCTCCATAAACGATTCCAATGAAAAAGTCGATAAGGGCCGCCATTACACCTACAAACAATGAAATTCGGGCGCCATACCAAGTTCTTGTAAAGACATCCCTGCCCATTTCATCCGTTCCAAACCAATGTGCTGCACTGGGGGACATGTTTTGGTTTCGTAAATCTGTTGCTGTTACTTCGTAAGGTGAGAATACAGGACCGAATAGTGCAAGAAGTGTGAGGAGAACTAAGAATACTAATCCGCCCATTGCAAGCTTATTTTTCCTTAATCGTCTCCAAGCATCTTTCCAATAAGAAAGGGATGGACGCACCACGGCCTCTGCCTTTTCATGATCTTCTCCTTTTTTCCTGAACCACTCATCGGGTATGGAAACTCTCGGGTTTTTGGCTACCATTAGACTTCACCTTCCTTTTTGTGAAGCTTAATGCGCGGATCTAAGAATCCGTATACGATATCCACTAAAAATAGCATGAACACTAAAAATGCACTGTAAAATACGGTAGACCCCATAATGACTGGATAGTCGCGATTGTTAATGCTCTCTACGAAGTACTTTCCCATACCAGGGATTGCAAAGATTTTTTCAATAACAAATGTCCCTGTCAAAATCCCCGCAAGCATCGTTCCCATGATGGTAACTACAGGCATAAGTGCATTCCTAAGCGCATGCCTCGCTACAATTCGAAAAGGGGTTAAACCTTTTGCACGCGCCATTTTAATGTAGTCTTGGGTCAAGACTTCCAACATGCTGGCACGAGTGAGACGTGCGATAATAGCCGTCGGACCTGTAGCGAGTGCAATCACCGGCAGAATCATATGTTTCGGACTGCTCCATGTGGCTGGAGGCAAAATATGCCAGTTCACTGCGACTTGCTGAATCAGAAGTGTTGCTAACACAAAGTTCGGAATGGATATTCCCACTACCGCGAAGGTCATGGCTCCATAATCGATGATTCCATTATGCCGAAGTGCAGCAAACGTACCGAGAATAATTCCAGAAATGACAGCAACTATAATTGTCGCCATTCCTAGTTCAAATGAAATCGGAAATCCTCGTGCAAGTAACGTATTTACAGATTCATTCGGCTTTTTTATGGAGGGACCATAGTCGAATGTCACAATAGACTTCAAGTAGTTCAAGTATTGAATCGGCATCGGCTGATCCAACTTATAAAACTTCTCCAAGTTCGCTTGGATGGTCGGATTGGACGTGCGTTCTTCATCAAACGGTGAACCTGGGATCGCCCGCATGAGCACAAATGTAAGCGTGGCAATTATTAAAACGGTAACAATCATCATGATGAAGCGCTTCAATATGTATAGCGGCACATTGCTTCCTCCTTAACAAAACTTCGTTTGCATTGCGAGCTCCGTCATGACGAGCATTGCACGGTAAGCTTCACCAATATCTTTTACCTCGTAACGAACAATTGTCGTTCCTTCTTCTATTACACCCCCATGGCATCATCGCGGCCCACTTCGTTTCTCCATTATTCGTAAATTCGATACGCATAGTGGGGGTATCAGGAGCTTTGAGCGGTTTAATCTCGTTACGTTTTCCAAGTGCTTCTGCCATTGTTTCTTTAGCAGCGCCTGTATAAGATTCGTCCAAAGACTGAATCATTGAAAGCGGTTTCACCTCTCCGGTTATCAACTCAACGTTCGGATGCACCTTTTAAACTAGTAAATTATTCATTTTTGAATGACTGTCATTTACAAGTACTTCTTAAAAGACCTGCTTCAAATGCTGATGACACAATTGCATTTGCTTCCTCTGTCATAATACGTCTGGCGCGCTCATAATTATGCCGATGCGAGTTAACAAACGACTCGTCCGGCAAACCCATAATGCCTTCCATCTCAACGGAAATAAGTAATTTTATAAAGACCTCCCCATGCTTAACAGAAACTATATTTCTGATTTTATTGTCAATTAACAATACCAAAATGTTTTCAAAATAACAAGATAATTTAGTATAATGAAATTACATTTACTCTTTTTCTATGTTTTAGCAATACTATTGTGCCAAAAGTGATAAATTCAAAGTCCAATAGTATACTAGAGCCACTTTTATGAAAGAGGTGGTACTCCTTGAACAAGTGGCTTTTATTCGGAGGTATGGCTGCACTGTCGATTTTGCTTCTGTTCGCTGCTTTTTTCCGTCTCAATGATGGACAACCTACATGGGTCTATCAACTTCAGGATGCTTCTATCGGCAAAATCGCACAGCTTCCCGTTTCCTATGCAGTTATCGATGCAACAAAAGACGGCCAAGAAAGATACAGCAGGAAAGACATTACAACCCTGCGAGACAAAGGAATAGACCCAATCTCTTATTTAAGTATTGGAGAAGCAAGCAGTTACCTCCCCTACTGGGAACCAGAATGGGGCGCTAAGCAAAATGGAGTGTTAACGGTCACCGATTCTGCCCCTGAATGGGCAGGTAACGTCGCAAATCCCGATTGGCCGGAAAGTGTGAAAGTACGTTATTGGAATCCGGAATGGCAACAATACATGTTTGAGGAATTGAAAAAGATTCAAGACGCTGGGTTTAGCGGGGTATATTTAGACATCATTGATGCTTACGTTTACTGGGGAGATTCCACTATTTATGAAGAGGGCGGCGAACAATCAGTGCCTTTTGATCCTGTATCAGAAAAAGAAGCAGCAGAACGCATGATTTCTTTTGTCCGAACACTATCTGCCGTTGCCAAGGAACGTGATCCCGGTTTTCTGATTATTCCTCAGAACGGTGAGGAATTATTGCAATTTGATAAGGGATCCTACCTAGATGCAGTGGATGGAATCGGTGTAGAGGATATTTGGTTCAATGGAAATAAAAAGAACTCTTCAGACGAGATCGAAGCACGACTAAAGTGGCTGCAGCAATTTACCGAAGCCGATAAACCTGTATTTTCAGTCGACTATGCAAAAGGCCGTTTCTCCATCAATCGATATTACAAACTGTGCAGAAACGAAAAGTTTTATTGCTTTGCAGCTGATCCGGATCGTTCACTTTCTTCAATTAAAGCATTTGACTAGAAAATGTGCTATATGACGTTAAATTTAATGTCAAACAATTGTACACTCAAATCTGAAGGTTTAATCTTAAATTTTTCTATTGACACATATCTGTCGATTAAGTATGCTCGATTAGTAGTTGATTTTCTCGCAGGACTCTGCTAACCGATTATCCATACAAACTAATCTTCGTGAAACACCTCCTAATTTAGGTGGTACTTATAGATTGCAGAGAACGTATTGACGTTCATAAATCGTCATGACAGAGAACCACAAGATATTGATTGCAAAAATATAATAAAGAAAGCAGTGGGAATAAATGGCGACAGCTAAGAAGAAAATCCACTACGCTTGGTGGACGCTTGTAGCACTTTGTATTATTGTCGGTATCGGGAAAGGCGCGCTCAATAACTCAGCAGGTCTTTTCATTCCAGAAATCACATCAGATTTAGGTATTTCTACAGGTAACTTGACGATTTACTTTAGTATTGCTTCAATTGTTACAATGATTTTCCTGCCAATTGGCGGTAAAATTCTTGCGAAATATGATACTCGTGTTGTATTGATTGCTGCTATAATTCTGCAAGCCGGCGCATTTGTTGCATTCGGTTTCAGTAACTCGGTGTGGGGTTGGTATATCTTCTCTATTCCGTTGGCTGTTGGTGGTGTCTTCAATACAGTTATCGCAGGACCTGTTATTGTAAACCAGTGGTTTAAGAAGAAAAACGGTATGGCGCTTGGACTAATAGGAGCTTCTCAAGGACTTCTTGGTGCGCTTGCACAACCACTTGTCGGCCGTACAATTGCAGATTCCGGTTGGCGTACAGGTTATATTTCATTAGGTTTGGCAGCAATTATTATCGTCGTACCTATCATCCTTTTCCTAATCCGTAAATCTCCACAAGCTGTTGGAGTTATGCCTTACGGAGCTGACGATGCACCGGAAGCAGGCGCTGCATCTGTAAAAGCGGAAGCAGATAAAGGGATAACATTTGCTGTTGCTAGAAAGTCCGCTTCGTTCTATTCATTATTCTTGTTCTTCCTGTTGATTGTATCGATTGCAAGTTTCACTATCCACATTCCATCTTACATTGTTTCTCTTCCCGCTGGTTATGACTCGATTTTCGCTGGAAATGCAATGGCTGGATACTTAATTGGTGTGTTACTTGGGGCACTTGTACTTGGGTTCTTGGTTGATAAGATTGGGTCTCGTAATACAATCTATATTGCAATGCTCTTGGCAATCCTTTCTGTCTTCGGTCTGTTATATGGAACGAACAGTTCATTGATCATAATTCTTTCCACTACATTGTTCGGATTCACTGTCTCAAACTCAGTGGGGACTCTAGCTCCAGCACTGACAAGCAGTCTGTTCGGAAGCCGCGAATATAGCCAAATTTACTCAACTGCTTCTCTAGGACTTGCAATTGCAGGAATTGTTGCTTTACCAGCTTACGGTTATATATTTGATATTACTAAGAGTTATAAGATAGCTCTTTATGTCTTGATTGTAATGCTTGTGATCAACATAGTTCTTGTTACGTATGCTTTCATAGGTAAGAAGAAACTATTAAAAGAAGGTCACTGGAATTAATTCCTTCAAATAAAAAAGCTGATACACTACTAGTTTTCTAGTGATGTATCAGTTTTTTAGTTTCCCAAAAGGTTCAGTTGTCGAAAAGTGTCACAAATTGTTTCACATGGAACAGTTAAGAAAATGGTGCTGGATAGACCGTTAAGCCCTTTCTCCCTGTCGTTTCAACCGCTTGGGACAACGAATTTAAGATGGCTTCTTCCGTAACTTCAGCAGTTGCTTGGAAAAGCTCATTCAATGCAGGATCACTATCCCGAAGTAAGTGAACACGTTCTAAAGGGGCTGGTTGGTCATGCGGGAATTTGTGGGCAGTTGAAAATGCAATTACGATATCTCCGCTTCCGTTGCTGTAATGACTGCCAGTTCTAGCCAGTCCGATTCCAGCACGTTTCGCTACTCGTTTTAATTGACGATGATCCAAAGGCGCATCTGTTGCCAGGACGATCATGATAGACCCGTCGGCAGGCTTTGGCGCATTAGGATGCGTGTCAGAAGCGCCTTTTAAATATCGGGAGCTTTCGAATTCTTCCCGCTTGCCAAAGTTGCTTAGTACTAGGCAGCCTATCGTAAACGATTCGTTTGGTTGTTTTGTGTAAATCACGCGTGAAGATGTCCCGATCCCACCTTTATAGCCGAAGCAAACCATGCCTTTTCCAGCACCCACAGCTCCTTCTTCTGAAGGATTTGCGGATGCATTTTTGATTGCCTGCCCGGCATGATCCGATGTAACAGACAGTTCTCTAATGGAGTTAAGCCGACTGTCATTGCACTCTCCAGTAACAATGTTAACAGTTCCTGTAGTATCACCGATTTCTGGCGTCTGATCGAGCAGCCACCTAAGGGCTCCTTCAGTTGCAGCTGGAACACCGAATGTATTCGTCAACATGATTGGTGACTCTAGGACTCCAAGTTCATTTAGCTGAATGAGTCCTGTCGTCTTACCGAATCCGTTAATTACATAACTTGCTGACGCTACTTTTTCTCGAAATGGATTCCCCGAATGGGGCAAGATCGCAGTAACACCTGTCGCTGCATACTCTCCATTCTCCAACGGTTCATCGAGAGTTACGTGCCCGACTCGTACATTGGCAACATCCGTAATACAGTTGTTTTTCCCCGTAGAAAGTGTGCCAATCTGAATACCGCGTGCTCTGACTTTCATTGGTTGTTGCATCGACATTTTTCATGGCTCCCGTCTATGTATAGTCT
>JARIBI010000103.1 GCA_029257435.1 Sporosarcina sp.
TTGCAGCGCGTTACAATTGTACTTTCCGTGCTGTTCTTTGCACTGGCGATTGCGATCGTGAAAATATAAAAAGAAGCAATTTCCGCCTGGCCATCTGTACGGCCAGGCTTTTTTATTCAAAACTGGCATGGTAATGATTGGAGGTTAGGTCGCATGAAAGTTTCTCATGCAAAGCCTTTCTTTTTTGAACATGGAAAGCGAGCAGTGCTTTTACTGCATGGGTTTACAGGAACATCTGCTGACGTACGAATGATCGGGCGATTTTTGGAGAAAAAAGGATATACTTCTCTCGCACCGCATTATAAAGGGCATGGCGGTCCTGCTGAAGAACTTATTACAACTGGACCTGACGACTGGTGGCCAGACGTCATTCAAGCATATGATCAGTTAAAAGATGCTGGTTTTAACCAAATTGCAGTAGCCGGTTTATCATTGGGCGGCGTATTTTCGCTGAAATTAGGTGCTGAGCGTCCTGTACTGGGGATTGTAACGATGAATGCGCCGATGTCGATGCGTTCGTTAGATCAGATGTATGAAGGGGTGCTCCATTACGCCCGTGAATATAAAAAGCTCGAAGGCAAAGATGAAGAAACCATCGATGCGGAAGTGGCGGCACTTCGTGAAAAATCGATGCCTTCGCTAACCGATCTTCAGAAGCTGATCGAGAACGTGAGAGCTGAAGTGGACACGATCTATGCGCCGTTACTCGTCGTTCAGTCCACGCTTGACGAAGTGATTGACCCGGATTCAGGAAAAATCATCTATGATCACGCAGAGTCCACAGATAAGAAAATTTCCTTATACGAGAAATCGAAACATGTAATTACGTTAGGTCCTGAGAAAAATGAACTTCACGAAGAAGTTTTCGAGTTTTTGGAGTCACTTGATTGGGAAGATTAATGGACCCCAAATCAGGCAATACTATATAGACAAGGAGGGATGAGAGTTGGATACTTTTGAAAAAGAATTGGAACAAAAAATTCTTTCAACGATGAAAGATGATTCTTATAAGCCCCTTACCGTACAGGAAATCCAAGAATTACTCGGTATGGAGCAAGCTGCAGAATTTAAAGAACTAGTGAAAATGCTTGTCCATTTAGAACAAAAAGGACTCATTATTCGCTCAAGAACGAATCGCTATGGCGTTCCTGAACGGATGAATTTAGTACGCGGAAAATTCATCGGACATGCAAAAGGGTTTGGATTTGTCACACCGGAAACTGAAGGGATGGATGATATTTTCATTCCGCCAACTGAAGTCAATGGTGCGATGAACGGTGATATCGTTCTAGTACGAGTGGCGAATAGCTCTTTCGGAGATCGTCGCGAAGGCGCTATCATTCGGATTGCTGAACGTAAAACGACGAAAGTAGTCGGTACGTACCAAGACAATCGAGGATTCGGTTTTGTCATTCCGGATGATAAAAAGCTGCCTATGGATATCTTCATTGCA
>JARIBI010000107.1 GCA_029257435.1 Sporosarcina sp.
TTGTAAAGCGCACGACCGATGCCTCACTGACGTCCGTCTTTGCCGCCAATTCCTTAGTCGTCATGGTCGGGATCAGTTCTGCATGGTTCAGAATATATTCTGCGATTCTAAGCTCTGTTTTCGAGAACCGGTTCAATTGTCCTCTAATTTGTCCCAGCATCTAATTCCCCTCCTACTCTATTCTTATCATTATGAACGAAGTGAGAGTCTTTTGACAACGTTCAATCGAAAGTTTTAAGTTTGCGGCGGTCTTATTAAGGATAGCTCCATCCACTGTCAGCTGCCATTCCCCATTCTCTGACAGTTCTTGTGATTTGTGCGACATGTAGGGGGGTTCTTCGATCCGTGACGAAGTTTGTCCATAAGGGGACACAATTCACGTGCGTTTAGGGATTAATTGGTAGCGCTTCGCGGGTAGGGATGGAGAATCTTGATATGCGCGTGGAATCGGACAGATTGGGGAGTGAATCGGCCATGTGACGTGAACAATCGGCCACTTCACGTGATGAATCGGCCAGATCCAGCAAACTATCGGCCACTTAGATGAATGAATCGGCCAACGCACACTTTTCACGTGCGTTAAGGGATTCATTGGTAGCGCTCCGCGCGTTAGGGATGGAGAATCTTAATGCGCGAGTGGAATCGGACAGATCGGGGAGAGAATCGGCCATGTGGCGTGAACAATCGGCCACTCCACATGATGAATCGGCCAGATCCAGCAAACTATCGGCCACATAGGCGAATGAATCGGCCAACGCACACATTTCACGCCCGTTAAGAGATTAATTGGTAGCGCTCCGCGCGTTAGGGATGGAGAATCTTGATGCGCGAGTGGAATCGGCCAGATCGGGGAGTGAATCGGCCATGCGGCGTGAACAATCGGACACTCCACAGGATGAATCGGCCATATCCAGCAAACTATCGGCCACATAGGCGAATGTATCGGCCAACGCACACATTTCACGTGCGTTAAGGGATTAATTGGTAGCGCTCCGCGCGTTAGGGATGGGGATTCTTGATGCGCGAGTGGAATCGGACAGATCGCGGAGAGAATCGGCCATGTGACGTGAACAATCGGACACTCCACATGATGAATCGGCCAGATCCAGCAAACTATCGGCCACATAGATGAATGTATCGGCCAACGCACACATTTCACCGATTCATCCAATAATTTGTCTTCCCATCCATTTGGAAACCTTGTATAATTATCTTAAAATTCAACACTTGAATGGAGCGCTTACGATGAAGAAAATTGGAGCGGTTTTAACTGCAGCCGTATTAGCTATTGGAGTCGCAGCCGTACCGGCGCAGCCTGCAGATGCGGCACCAGCGAAATTTAAAAATTGTACAATGCTGAATCAAACCTACAAGGGCGGAGTGTCGATGAATGCCACTGTTCGCAACAAAGGCGGAAAAACTAAATATGCTCCGACTGTCAACACTGCTGTGTACAACAACAATAAAGGGTTGGATCGCGACAAAGACGGCATTGCTTGCGAACGTTAAGTTCCACAAACACTAGGAGGGAATGCATTGACGAGTAAAAAACTCTTTTCGATTGGATATCTTGTGTATGTAATTGCTCTGGCTTGTGCTTATTTCATCGTAGAACCACAAAACATCTTGGCTCCTATATTGACGCTTACCTTGCTATTCGGCGTCTATCAGATTTATATTTATCTCATTTATCCAAAGCGGAAACTTAACTCCGAACAATAAAAGAAGCACCCTCCACTAATTTTCTGGAGGATGCTTTTTTCATTTGATTTGCCTCATTTGAGTCACACCCGCAATAATTACGGTACACATCAGCACAAGTATTATGAGGAAAACGTATAAGCTCATGGCCATCGAATCACCGAGTGCGGCACGAACAATTTCCAATTGGATGGAACCTATTAATAGGAGTGAAAGGTTTTTAACCCGGTTCAATAGTCCCCGGCTGGCTTGATAAAACCTTTTCGCGTTTGCTTCAGTTAAACGTTTAGGATAGTTATGCGCTTCCGGATAACGCTCTAACCCCTCCAGCAGAGCAAACAGCCCCAAACCAATCATGGGCAGTAGCAGCAAAAACCATTTCGAGCCGAAGTTATCCACTTCGCCTGCTAAGTTAAAGTGGATGGGTACTTCATCTGGCAACTTCCCCCATTGAAAAAACGTATAGAACATGACTGCGAGGAAAAGGCCTGCGGCGACCACGTCACAAACTCGATCTATTTTAGTTTTCCGGGTTTCTACATGGTGTATCGGCTTTTGCATGTCCTCCACTTCCTTTGCATATCAAGTCTGTTTCCTATTGTACGAAAAGGGATGCTGAAAGTTTCAACTACTCTCCCATACAAAAAACCGCTCTCACAATTACGCGCGGGCGGCCTTCATTTTCACTAGTATTCTTCAATCTAACCATCCCTTATCACGACAAATCACAAGCGCTTCGACTTTGTTTTTTGCACCGACCTTCTGCAGAATTTCAGATAAATAGTTCCGGACTGTCCCTGGAGATAAATACAGCTCCGTTCCAATTTCCTTTGACGTTAGGCCATTTGCTGCGTGATTCAGCAGTTCTTGTTCCCGTTTCGTCAATGGATTTTCATTCGAGAAATGTCCCATCACAAGTTCTGAAGAATACTCACGTTTCCCTTGCATCACCTCTCTGATTGCATTTGAGAGTTCTTCAATGGAACCGTCTTTTAACAAATAGCCCCTGACATCTGATCGAAGTGCGCGTTCAAAGTATCCAGGGCGCGCAAAGGTCGTCAAAATAACAACTTTGCAAGAAGAACCCGCTGCTTTTAATTGATCCGCAACATCTAAACCACTCATCTTTGGCATTTCAATATCCAGAATGCATATATCCGGTTTCAGTTGCTGAATTAATCGTAAGGCTTCTTCTCCATCTGGTGCTTGCCCAATCACGGTTAGATCCTCTTCAAAATCGAGCAGCGTGCTGAGTGCGCCGCGTAATATTTTTTGGTCTTCTGCGATCACGAGTGAAATCATCCAACTTCTCCCCCTTTCGTTGTAATGGGAAGTGGAACAATCAGCTCAAATTGCGTACCCGATTGCTCTTGAATTGAAAGAGTGCCTTCCACTAATGCCAGCCGTTCAACGATACCGTTCAAGCCGTTCCCATAATGAGCGCCAGTCATGCCAATTCCGTTGTCCTTGATGCTCGTTACCAAGCCTCTATCTGTTTCCTGAATCGATACGAAACACGTGGAAGCCTTGCTATGCCGGACAATGTTTGTTGCCAGCTCTCGAATACACATCCCAATAATCGTTTGCTTGAGCGGAGCGAGGTTTGGAAGGGGTTCAGGAAGTTCAGTCTTCAGCTCGATAGATGCAGCAAAAAGAATTTCTTGCATTTGTATCAGCTCCTCTGCAACGGAACTCCCTCTCATGTCGCTCACTAATTCTCTTACTTGCTTTAACGCCGAACGCGATGTATGTTCAATTCCCTTTGCTTCTTCTAAGACCCTTTCAGAATCGTTTCGAACGCGCTGAACCACCTGGCTTTTTAATGTTATTAATGACAGCGTATGACCGAGCGTATCATGGAGATCCCGCGCGATTCGTACACGCTCTTCTTGCCGGCTCAATTCGCGGATTTGTTCATTCGCAGCATCCAGCTTTTCTTCAAGTCTGCTGCGTTCCGCACTGTTGCGGACAGCGATAGGCGTGAGTGCCATTACTATAATGAATGGAAAAAACCCTATCCCTGTTTCCATCCCATAT
Source organism: Sporosarcina sp. (assembly GCA_029257435.1). Taxonomy (GTDB): domain Bacteria; phylum Bacillota; class Bacilli; order Bacillales_A; family Planococcaceae; genus Sporosarcina. The sequence continues at coordinate 3,739 of JARIBI010000107.1, forward strand.
TCATCCACTAGCAACAGGCCGTAAAGGACCAGACCGCTTGTGAACACACTTACCGATTTTTTGAATAAACGTTGGTCTCCAATCCATCCAATGAAGTTCGATATATATAATGCCAATATCAGATTATAAGGTTGGTAGAACCAAGCCAAAGCTAGAATGAGAACGAAGAGGACTGCTGACCAAATAATGAGCCTTGCATCCATCACCGCTCGATAAGCTTCACGGTAAGCGACGACAAATATTGCTAACAGAACTACTCCAAGCACCCGTTTCGTGCCGGTTTCAGACAATACGTGAAATAACGGGATTGCCAAATATGCAAGAAACACGTATGGAATCCAGCCGAATCGTCTTGGAAATAATTCAAAAGATTTCATCTGCTAGATCGCCTCCTGGAACCGCCTTCGTTGTATCGATAGTATCATGAAAACAATCGTATAAGCGATCAAAATCAAGATTCCGCCTCGATTAGGGACTTCTCCGCGTATAATCGACCAAGCGCCAGCTCCATAATGATAAGAGGGTAACCATGAAGCCATTTTCTGCAGCAGTCCAGGAAGTGATTCAATCGGCATCCAAATGCCTCCCATCACTGCAAGCGCTAAATAGATCAGGTTGCTAATCCCCGATGCAGTGTCGGACTTCTTCATCGTACCGATCAAACTTCCTAGGGCTAGAAACGGGATTGCTCCCAGCAAAATCCATACACCTGCTGTGACCCATTCGATAACATGCATCGAAATCCCGTTGATCAGTCCGCCGCTTGCGAAGATTACTATAATGATAACGGCATGCACTGCTGTTTGCCCCGCCATCTTTGCAATGAAATAAACAGCTCCGGATACGGGGGTTGTTCTTAAATACATTGTCCATCCCTGATTCCGTTCCTGAACAAGACGCAGTCCGAGTGTCATAATTGAACTTCCCATCACACTGAACGCGGTCATCGACATGAGAAAGTGTTTCTCCCACAATACGGGGTCGCTTACATTCTGTATCATTACTTTCGTATATAACACGTAAAACACAATCGGGATGATAAGCGACCAAAAAATGAAATACTGATTTCTGAAAACACGCAATGCCTCCACCCGGCATTCATTCCATAAAGTCTTCAATCAGCTCACCTCCCGACGGTTAGCCAGCTGATTATACGCCTCTTCTACTGTTCCTTTACTTATGCTCACATCATTCATTTCTAGATTAAGTGCATATAAGTTTTTCAAAATAGAATCAGCGTTTTCAGTGAAAACCGTCACCTTATTACCGTCTATTTGAACATCCAAAATGCCAGCTTCTCGAAAAACCCCCGGGTGTTGCATCTCGTTTGTTGTGAAGGTTATCCGCTGCCTAGCCAGCTTCTTTTTCATCCTTGCAGGCGATTCATCTTCAATCAGCTCACCGTGATTGATCATTAAAACGCGGGTCGCTGCATCCTCCACTTCCTCTAAATAATGGGTCGTAAAAATGATAGTTGTGCCGCGTTCTGCAAGTTCCCTAATCGATTTCCAAAACTTTTTCCGTGCCATGGCATCCATGCCGGCAGTTGGTTCATCCAAAAACAGCAGATCTGGGTTACCAGCCAGCGCCAGTGCAAAACTGACACGTTGTTTTTGGCCGCCCGACAACTTTTCAGTGCGCGTATTCAGTAAGTTTTCATCCAACCCGGTTAGCTTAGTTAACTGTTCTATGGAGAGCGGTCGCGGATAATACCCTCGAACCAATTGGAGGATTTCCTTGACGGTGACTGTATCCAACAATCGGACTTCCTGTAACATGACACCTGTCCGTTCCCGAACTGCCTTCATTTTTGGATGCTGTCCTGAAATAGTAATTCTCCCTGCTGAAGGTTCCAGCAGGCCAAGAAGCATCTGGATTGTTGTACTTTTCCCAGCTCCATTCGGTCCTAATAACGCCACCACTTCTCCTTTATCAATCTGAAAAGTTAAGCCCTTTACAGCAAACTTGCCTTTAAACGCCTTTTCCACTCCCACACAATTAATGATTGTTGTCATGCGCTCACTCCTTTGACTTTATCGTACTGAAAGTCGTGAGCAAGTTGCAGTCCCTTCTGTCATCGGTTCTCATGACACTTGTCATATAAAAAAGCTTTGCACAGGTGGCAAAGCTTTTCGTTTGAAACTATGAGAACTTTTGGAACCTGCTTACATCATTGTCGAAAACCATAATCCCAGCACTGTACCTATATAATTCCCGATAATATATCCTAAGGTTCCTACTACTAAAATCGGGCCAATCAAATCTTTCCAGCCTTTTGCGATCGCTAATGCTGCTGCAGTCGTCGGCCCGCCAATGTTTGCATTGCTCGCTAAAAGCGTATCTTCCAGGTTCGCATTCAACAGTTTGCCTGCTGCCAGCGAAACGACCATGTTGACCATGACAATGATGAATACAAACACGAGAAGCAATGGTGCATTTTGTACGATTAATGGGATCGATGCAGGAATCCCAATAACTACAAAGAATAAATAAATCAAGAATGTCCCGAACTCTTGGCTGCCATTGATCTTTGCGAAATAAGATGGGAATAACGCTAATACGATGAACGTAACCGTAGTCAATACAAGGTATTTATCTCCGAAAATCGCATTTGCCAAGTTCATGATTCCTGAAACATTTTCACCAGAAGGAATCAAACCGCCGATAAATTCCGCTAGTTTGAACGATACGATAACGAGGAAGAATGCAGTCCCCACAGCCATCGCGATGTCTTTTAACGAAATGTCTTTTCTCTTCCAAAAACCTTCCGCCAGTGTCTTTCCATCTTCTTGGGATACCCCATTTTCCACCTGATCAATATGTGGTGTAGAATAACGTTTTCTAAAGAATCCAATTGTCGGTATCAGCATTAAGATGACAAAGTAGACAGCCATCATCAGATTATCTGCGACGACGGTTGCTGAAACGAGGTCACCAGGTGCTTCAAACTTACCTGCCATCGCCGCAAAGTTCACACCGCCTCCGACGTATGAAGCGCTGATCATCCCGCCGATTTTATCCAAATAAGGAATGTGATCTTTTAATAGGAAGAAACTAATGATTGTTCCCGCTACTGTCCCGATTGAGCTTAGCAGGAATAGCGCCAGCAGCTTGCCGCTCTCGGTCCATATTTTCTTAATGTTGACATGAAAAAGCAGAAGCGGAATCGCAAGCGGGATAATAACACCCCACACAGCGTCATACACTGGAGATTCAGTAGGAATAATACCTGCATTCGATAGAAAAATAGCGCCCACCAGCGCAATGATTGCCCCCGAAATCTTAGAAGCCCAGCTGAAACGCTGTTCTAAATAAATACTGAGTGATGCCACGACGACAATGATTCCCCATAGTGTGAGCGTGTCGTCTGGCTGAATCCATGTATTCATCATCCTATCCGCCTTCTTTCTGTAATCAGATTGGTCATGAACCGCTCCGCATTTTCATAACTGATTGCTTCAATGTCCTCTTCCGAATAGCCACGGCGTTTCATCTGTACCAACAGTGCAGGAACTTTCGTGACATCTTCCAAGCCTGCCGTTAGAATATCCATGCTTCCTCCAAGCGGATGATCACTTATATAATCTAGAAAGTCGAAGCCAAATGCTACATGCTCAATGCCTGCAATGGATACGATGTGGTCGATATGGTCAATAAATCGGTCGACGTTCGGATGCTGTTCATCCACAAATTCACCATAAGCGTTCAATCCAACTAACCCGTTGCGTTCGGAGATGACACGGATTTGAGCATCGGTTAAATTCCGTTCATGATTGCATATAGCCCGCGCATTACTATGCGAAGCGATAATAGGGGAGGTTGTGTTGTGGATGACATCCCAAAAACTTGGTTCATCCAGATGAGAAACATCAACCATGAATCCTGACTTCTCCGACCTAGCCAGCAAGTCGAGTCCAAGTGAAGATACACCGCGTTCGCCTTGAATCTCAGGTGCCCCCGTCCCGCTTGCGAAAGCATTTTGTTCGTTCCATGCCATGATGATATGCTGAATATTTTTCTTTTTCATGAATGAAAAAGCGGACTCCATTGACTCATCTTTCGACTCTGTAATCCATTGATCTAAGAAGGATAACCCCTCAATTCCTAGATAAACTTTGATTTTATCGTCTTCAATCGGATTTTCTGGCAACCCATTCAGTGGCTGAACATCTGCATAATCAGACTCCATTAAGTCTGCTTCAACGTACTTAATGAGCTCATGAAAACGTACAAGCGGCTGATTAGAAAAAATAGGTTCCGTCCAAAAAACACATATAATTGAACTCACTCCCCCTTTTCTCAAAGATGGATAATGGATTCTGTCGAAAACTTTCGTCTCCCCGCGTGCTCTCCGGAAAGCAATATCCGTAAACAGATCTGAATGTAAATCGAAAATCTTCATAGAATCCCCCTTTCACAGTATTCTAATATATTGGAATTCATACATTGTATCATAAGCTTATAAAGCTTTTCTCTGAGTAATGTTTAACAATAAAAAAGCTTTGCACAGTGGCAAAGCTTTCACGTTTCAACTACTATTCAGCAGGTAAATGTTGAACCTTTGTGACATATGTGGATAACTCTGTACTCAAAATTGGATTGTGCGGCGGTGTTCCCGTTTGTTTTTTCTCTTGTTCCGCTCGAATTTTCGCTTTTTCAATCGCACGCTTTTCACGCCACTCTGTGAAGTACTTTTCGTCTTCCCAAGTTGTGCAAACATGGAGTTCATCATGATCTTCGGTATTTTCTTTCATCCACACTTCCATGCGGACAAATCCCGGAAATGTATGGACGGATTTAGGTTGGGCGAAGCGTTCTGCAACTTCAGAACCTTTTCCTTTTTCAATACGAATCACGTTCACTGCTGTCATCTGGCTCATACGAGCGCCTCCTTTGGAAATAGCAAATCCACTTTTGTGCACAGCCGCTAAACTGAACGATTTTAGCACCCGTGCACTCTAAAACTCTTCCTTAAGCATACGCCTTGAGAACTCTTCTCACAATATTTCAGCTGTGGAAATAGGGAATCCCCTAGCCTGATTTGTGTCTGTTTGCCGATTAATTTACGGATCTGGCCGATTGTTGTCTGCATGTGGCCGATTCCTTTCTACAAGTGGCTGATACTTCCTTTGATATGGCCGATAACCTGGGGCATATGGCCGATTCCGCAGCCAGCGGGGGGGCACTCAGCACTCAAACAAGCGGAGCGCACCCAATTAATCTCTTAAACCAGTTGAATTGTGTCCCGTTATTGAGAAACTTCGCTATGTGTCGGAGAAATTGTCCAGTCTGATGGTGAAACTTTCATCACTGTTGGAGTAAAGCCTCTTCTTGTCAGACAAACTTAATGAACTGTCGAAGAACGAAGAATTGTCCAACTAAAAAACGCTCTACCCGAAGGCAAAGCGTTCCCGTTTCTTCTATTATATTTCCACTGCTGGTAAGTGCTGAACGAGGGTTACATAGGTCGATAACTTCGCTCCGAGAATCGGGTTCGACTTCGCTTCACTTGCTGTTTCAGTATTCTGAGCGGACTGCCCGTGTGCTTTATCGTTTTCACGGCTTTTCAGCCAGTCTTTGAAATACTTTTCATCTTCCCACGTCGTGCAGATGTGCAATTCGTCGTGATCTTCAATATTCTCTTTCATCCACACTTCCATCCGGACGAATCCAGGGAATGTGTGGACGGATTTCGGCTTGGCAAACCGATCCGCCACCTCCTGGGCTCTTCCCTTTTCAATACTGATCGCGTTCACTGCTGTCATCTGTCTCATACAAGTGCCTCCTTTTTTGATAATAAATATTCAAGAACTGGACGTGCGTCTTCTCCACCGCGTTCTGCATGACGCAGCAAAGGAATACCATGGGCCCCTCTTGCATCGATCATTAATGGATACCGCTCAATCAGACTACGTACGATTTCCAAGTCACCAAGCATGGCTGCTGAAAAAATATCCATTCGGGCATCATTCGCCAGCAACAGCTCAGCAATATCCCGATTCCCTGTATGAGCTGCAGCGCCTAGACCGCTTTCCCAGTCATCTCCGCCCCAATTCATAACACTGTGCACAAGTGCAGGTTCCACTGCTAGCAACGCTTTCACCTCCGACAAATTCCCATGAGCTGCGATAATAAACTCCTTTACCAACGCATTATCCAATTGCCCCTTCTTTTCGCCTTCCTGTCGCATAGACCTCATCCTTTCGCAATTTAGTAGGTGTGAAAAAGCACATTCCATTGTTTGTGAAAATATCCGCATCGATTTCAAAAATCGATTGGAACATATCTTTGCATAAGACACACTGCGGAATTCCGTCAAATCGGATACAGCCATCTTTCAAAACAACGAGCCGATCACTGTACCGTGCAGCTTGGTTAATATCATGCAGCACCATGACGACGGTCATCCCGAATGTTGCGTTCAGTTCTTTCACGAGCTCCATCACTTCCAGCTGATGAGCAATGTCCAAATAGGTCGTGGGTTCATCCAACAACAAGACTTTCGGTCGCTGGGCAACGGCCATTGCAATCCATGCCCGCTGCCGTTCACCTCCTGATAACGAGTTCAGCAGCCGATTGCGAAATGCTTTCATATACGTCACTTCAAGTGCCCATTCCGTCACCTCCCGATCTTCTGCAGAAAATCTTCCAGACCGATTCCGATGGGGGTGACGGCCGAATTCCACAAGTTCTCCCACGGTTAAATCGAGCTGATGATCTTGCATCTGGGGCAGCATCGCCAATGTTTTAGCGACATCCTTCGTATCCATCTGCACAATCTGCTGCCCGTCCAAAATAATTTCCCCTTCGTCAGGTGACAGCAATCTCGAAATAACTCTCAAAAACGTTGATTTACCAGAACCATTCGGCCCTATCAGACTGACAATCTCCCCTTCAGGAATGTGCAGATTGATATCTTCCAAGCTGAATGTTTCCGATTGGCGATATGACAATTCTTTAGCTGTCAGCAAACGAATCCCTCCGTTTCTGAATTAAGTACAGGAAGAACGGGCCTCCCAGAAATGACAATAAAATCCCGACGGGCAATTCAATCGGATTGAACACTGTGCGTGCAACAGTGTCTGCCACTACGACTAACAATGCTCCGCCTAGTGCAGATGCGGGTAACAAAAATCGATGATCTCCTCCGACAAGTGAACGCATTATATGCGGGACAACGAGTCCCACAAATCCGATTAATCCCGAAACACTGACTGCGATTCCAGCAAGCAATGTACTCAATACGATCAAGTAAAAGCGGCTGCGCTCAACTTTATGTCCAAGCAGCTTTGCGACTTCATCTCCCAGCCGTAAAATCCGGATATGAGGAATCGCAAAAACCGCGAGAACCAGAGCTGCAAGTGAATACCAGATAATTGTTCCGAACTGAACCCAGCCAGCTCCTGCGATTCCTCCGGCAAGCCATGGTAAAACCGATTGTACGCGATCACTATAGAGAAGCATAAGCGCACTCATACAAGCTCCGATGACTGCATTCACTGCCACACCTACGAGAATGATGCGAACTGCAGACGTCCCGCCCCGCCAAGACATTGCATAAATCACGAGTGCTGTAACGAATGCGCCAAGAAACGCAGCAGCAGGCAAAAGCATGATGTACGCTGGGAATAAAATCATGATGGCTGTTGCAGCAAGTCCTGCACCGGACGATACGCCAATAATTCCTGGATCGGCTAGCGGATTCCTCATAATCCCTTGCAGGATGGACCCCGATGTTGCTAAACACATGCCAACAATTAATCCAATCAGCAGACGGGGCAGCCTCAGCTCCCAAACGATTCTTCGTTCAAGAGTGTCTGTAGAGTTGAATACCCCATTCATAATTTCAGTGAACGAAAACGAAACAGAACCAAGCATCAGACTTGCAGCTGCTGCTATCAAAAGCAGTACAGCAGCTCCTATTAGAACCGCAGTCCGGCGCTTTGCCAGCGGATGACTGACGCTTCTTTCGTTCTTTTGTTCATTGACCGCAATCATTTGGACTTTGCTTCTTTCAAACTGTCGTTCATCACTTGAAGTGCGTCTGCTACCTTAGTTCCAGGATTCGTACCGAATAAATGAGAAGGCAATACTGTTACTTTTCCATTTTTTACTGCGTCCAAGTTTTTCCACGCTGGGTTCTTATCCATTTCTCCTTCGAATGCCTTTTTAACACCTTCCGGATCTCCGTGCGTGATCAGCATGACTGCTTCAGGATTTCGCTCAATAATTTTTTCCGTACTCAGGCTGGCATACTGCGGATACTTTTCTTCTTGCGGAAAATCAGACGCAATGTTTTCGCCGCCAGCACGTTCAAGCAAGTCACCTGACAATGAACTCGGAAGTGCCACTAGGTAAGACCCAGGCGCTCCATAGACTAGAAGCGTTTTCACACCATTTTCACTTTCAGCGCCAGCAAGTGCATCCAATTGTTCGTTCAGTCCAGCAATCACTTTTTGAGCCTCATCAGATTTCCCTAACATCATTCCAAACATCTCGATTGTTTGTAAAATATCTTCTACAGAGTTGGCTTGTGTATAAACGACTTTCGTCCCCTGAGCCTCAAGGTTTGCCGCAAACTGCTTAAAACTCGGCGATGCAATCATAACTTCAGGATGGACTTCCGCAATCTTTTCAAAGTTTGGCTGGTGCGGATTACCGATCTCTTGGATATCTTTCAGTTCAGCCGCCGGTTCTCCTTGAGATGAAGGACGGCCAACTACATTCGCATCGAGCGCTAACAGCATATCCAGATCACCGCTGCTGAGCACCGCGACAGATTTAGGTGCTTGTTCCAATGTTATTTTCTGACCTGTTGCATCCGTAATCTCTATTTCTTTATTCTCATTTACATTATCTGATTGAGAAGTTTTAGCGCCTGCTTTTTCTGCAGATACTTCTTCACCGCTATCCGTACCACCGCATGCGGCAAGTACCGTCATACAAACGCTTAATACTGCTGCTAAAATATATTTCTTCAACTTGACTTCCCCCTTTTTTAATTGAGAATCCCTCTCAATGGATTGAGTATAAATGATAATGAGAATCGTTGTCAATTACGTTTTCAGAATTAGTACTTAGGCTTCATTGGATAAGGCTGGGGAATATCACTATCTATGCATAATATTCACTTGGGTTTTCCCTTCACATTTGTTGAGTTGTGTCCCTTGTCCGATTAATTTCGTGAAGTGGCCGATTGTTAGCTGCATGTGGCCGATTCCTTTCTTCAAGTGGCTGATACTTCCCTTGATATGGCCGATAACCTGTGGCATATGGCCGATTCCCCATCCAGCGGGGGGCACCCAGCACTCAAACAAGCGGAGCGCACCCAAATAATCCCTTAACTCACTTGAATTGTGTCCTGTTATCGAGAAACTTCGCTATGTGTAGGACAACATGTGCGGAGCCGCCTGCCTGACGCGCATATTGCCCGTCCGGAACAAATATGCTAGACTATAGCTAACTGAATGAACGACTCTTTTCTTATCCAGAGAGACCGAGGGACTTGGCCCGATGACGTCTCAGCAACCTGCTCACGCAAGGTGCTGCTGCCAACAGGGAAACCTGGCCGATGAGGGGAATTTGCGCTGTTGCAACTCTTCTCTGCTCGGGGGAAGAGTTTTTTGTTTGGCAAATTTCAGAGGAGTGATTCACATGGGGAAGCTTGAACAATTACACGTAGAAAAAGAACAGATTTTAAAAGAAAAGCCGCGCAGTACAGCTGGTGCTATGAAGCGTCACCATACACTTGCACGCGTTCAGCAAGAAATTGACTACTTCGACCAAGGTGACTTGCTGTCTAAAAAAGCGCTTCAGAAAGAACTGCAAGAAATCGCGGACTTGCAGCGGCAGGCCGATGATCTTGCTGTCCAGATTCAAACACGCACACAAAAGTTGCTGAAAGACACATTCGGGCCAGATGCGAACCAGCTATTCAAGTAACGCAAAACCCCTCATTCCCACGAAAACTCGTGAGAATGAGGGGTTTATTCATAATAATTATTACTCTTTCCTTGCTAATTCAGCAGGCACTTCTTCCCCGCCTCGATTGCGTAAAAACATGTAGAGAGACGAACCGAAGATAATGAAATAGCCAATGAAGCTATAAACGTCAGGAATTTGACCAAGCAGCACGAAGCCAAGAATTGCTGAGAATACGACCGTGAAATAGTTGAACACAGAGATCTCTTTTGCCGGTGCGTATTTGTACGCAAGCGTAATCCCGAATTGTCCCACAGTCGCAAACACCCCTGCTGCTAATAAATATACCGTCTGTTTCAGCGTCATGGATTGGTAAGTGAAAATCACGAACGGCAATAGCACAACCGTCGTAAATGTCGAGAAGTAAAACACGACCGTGTAAAACTGCTCACGATTTCCCAATGCTCGCAATACGGTGTATGCGCCACCAGCAAATACTGCGGATAAAATCCCCGCTGCATACGGGACAATATCAAGTGAAAATGATGGTTTGATGATGAACAATGTCCCTAGAAACGCGAGCAAAATACTATACAGTTGAAATGGTTTTACATGTTCTTTCAAAAATAGTGCTGCAAATACAATGGTGAAAAACGGACTCATTTTATTCAGCATATCCGCATCTGCAAGTACTAAATGGTCGATCGCGTAGAAGAACAATATGATGCCGATTGCCCCTAGTGCAGACCGCAGCAATAGCAAATGCTGGTTTTCCCTCTTGCCAAACAGTCTTTCTTTAAAATGAATGACGAAGAAAAATGCAATGATCATCGATACGCCATTACGGAAAATTGTTTTCTGCATCGTCGGGACATCCCCGGATAATTTCACGAATGCCGTCATAAGTGAAAAGCCGAATGCCGACGCTAATAATAGTAGAATACCTTTGTTGCGATTTGTCATAATAGCCTCCGGTTCAATAACAATACGAATTGTATCTTATCATACACCGACGCGAGAATCAGTTATAACAAATCGCTCCAAATATTAATTGCCGTAGCTAAAATAAGTACAGCTAATATCCATTTCAACACGTTCGGATTCACTTTTTGACCGAATTTCGCGCCGAGCGGGGCCGCAATGAGCGCCGCAACGATCAGGACAATCGCCGGGCCCCACAACACTTGACCCGTCGCGATTTTGCCTGTCGCAGAACCGATTGAAGAAATGAACGTGATGGCTAAAGACGAGGCAACTGTAATCCGAGTCGGTATGGCGAGTACCGTTAACATGATTGGAACGAGCACAAACGCGCCTCCTGCACCGACGATTCCTGAAGCCACACCGACGACGAAAGCGAGTCCGGCCGCTAGCCACTTATTGAACGTCACTTCACTCGCAGGTCGATCTTCCACCTTTTTCCGGGGAATGAATAACAAGACAGCCGCCACTACTGCAAGCACGCCGTATACCATATTGACCGTTTGCTCAGATAACTGGCTAGAACCGAGTCCTCCGATGAAACTTCCGATCAGCACGGCGCCCCCCATGTAAAGGATGAGCGTCTTGTGCAAAAGTCCAGTACCACGGTACGCCCACACTCCCGCAATCGTTGCAAAGAAGATTTCCACTGCACTGATGCCACTCACTTCATGGGCAGTCAACGCAGTCAGTCCGAATAGCGGCGGGATGTACAAGAGCATCGGATATTTGACGATGGCACCGCCGATCCCTGCCATTCCGGACAAAAATGAACCGACAAACCCGATTAGAAATAACACGATAATAAAACTGATACTCATCGATCCAACCTTCTTTCAAGAAAAAGAAGGAGACACACGTGTCCCCTCTCTATTTTCAACCTTATCCTTTTTTGATGAAGAACGTGAACACTTCGTTTTCTTCAGTTTGTTCGAGCAATTCGTGCCCACCTGACTTCGTCCAAGCGGTCAAATCCGCCTTCGCACCTTTGTCCGTCGTTTTCACTTCAAGGATTTCTCCAGAATTGACTTCCTTCATTGCGTTACGTGTTTTAACGATTGGCATTGGGCAAGACAAGCCCGTTGCGTCTAAAAAGTGATCTGCTTTCATTTGTAATTCCTCCTAGTTTTTAAATTATCGTACTGCACATCGGTTCGGTCCAATTTCCATCTCGCGCTGCGTATCTGCATCAGGAGTGAGTACTCCCATATTCGTTTTACGGATTTCCTGATACGCATTCGGCTGTGGTGGTAAGTTTTCTGTCACGAGTGAACGGAATTCTTTTTCGTCCTCAACTTGCAACCCGTGATTCTCTGAAAATAGTGTGCTCAGTTTTTTAGCAACGCTACCGTCTGCATTCACTTCTGTCATTTCCATGAAGTGAGCGGGAAGCACAACGAGCTCTTCGGATAATTTCTCATAACGATCGTAAAGTGTCGTACGCAAATCGCCTACCCAATCTTCGGCCATTCCCGCTAAATCCGGGCGTCCAATTGAATCGATGAACAAAATGTCGCCCGTGAGCAAGTAGGCGCTGTCGATTACAAATGATGTGGAACCACTTGTATGTCCTGGTGAGAATATCGCTTCAATCGACGTATTCCCTACAGTTACGTGAAGTCCGTCTGCTAACTTGTTGAAGTCAAACACAACTTCTTCCGCGTCTTGAGTCGGCAAATAGTAATTCGCGCCTGTCGCTTCAGCAATGGCACGCCCTCCGGAAATGTGGTCAGCGTGTAAATGCGTGTCGAATACGTGCTCGATCGTTGCGCCCTTGTCTTTTGCAAAATCGAGGAAGACGTCGGTCATGCGTGTTGCGTCAATGATTGCCGCTTTCCCCTGGTCAATGACCATGTAAGAAAGACATCCTTTCCCTAGGCGCACGAATTGGTAAAGTTCACCGCCTTGACTCAATGTGCCCACTTTCACAGGCTCCAAATATTCACTCCAAGATTTCATGCCGCCTTCAAGGTAGGCAACATCCATACCTTCTTCAGAAAGCATTTCCGCTACCATTAGTGATGAACCTTCTTTTGCACAGACAACGAGAATGTCGCGGTCCGTAGGTAATTTCCCTTTGACTTCATCGACACCATCCAACAAATCGAAGTACGGAATGTTCAAGTATTCAATCGATGCCCCTTCGATTTTCCAATCTGCAAATGCGTCTTCGTTACGCACATCCAAGATGAAGAGCGGCTTTTTGTCGATACTATAGCGCGCCACTTCTTGCGGTTTCATAATTCGTACTGTCATGTAAATTCCCCTTTCTGTTCACTTCAAAATCTTTTCCATTAAAACGTTAGAGATACGTCTGCATCTTTAGCGAATGCTAGGAATGTGACTGCGCCACCTACCTCAATGCCGTCTACGAAAGCATCCTTTTCTAACCCCATAACGTCCATTGTCATTTGGCATGCGATGAATTTTACGTCGAGTTCTTGTGCCATTGCGATCAGTTCAGGAATTGCCGGCACGTTTGCATTTTTGAATCCTTCTGCAAAGTGTTCTTTACCTTCAGGAAGTGGGAGTTGCTGAGATGCTTCTTTGTGTATTAAGTTCAAGCCTTCGAATGTGAAGAAAATGGCTACTTCGTGCTCACTTGCCGCAGCTGCAGTTGCAATGTTGAATACTTTGTATGCGTCGAAAAGCTCGCCGTTTGCTGCGATGATTGCTGTACGATTTGTCATAATTAATTTCCCCTTTTTTCTGTTTTACGTTTCCATTCAGTCATGCCTGGCACTACGTTATATACGTGTTTAAAGCCATTTTCTTCTAACTGGATTCCAGCGATTCCGCTTCTTCTGCCCGTTTGACAGATGAGGTAGAGTGTGTCGTTTTTATCCAACTCATTCATACGTGATTCGATATCACCAAGTGCAATATTTTGAGCCCCTGGAATATGAGCTTCGTTGAATTCTTCAGGCTCACGGACGTCGATAATGGTCAGTGCTGGATTTTGTTCAAGCTTTTTCGTGAATGCATCCAGTTCCATGACTGGAATGTCTTGCTTCACTTCAACGTTTGCACCGTCTTTCTTCAAAAAGTGATGCAATACGCCGTCTTCCGTTTCTGTACCTAAGTAGGCGTGGCCAGAATTTGCGGCCCATGCTTTGATATCTGCTGTTGAGCCTTTGTCTGTCGCCAATATTTCCAATATATCTCCTGCAGATAAGTCTTGCATCGCCTTACGGGTACGCACGATTGGCATCGGACACGCAAGCCCTTTGGCATCGAGTACATTTGCTGTTTCAATCATACATTTCCCTCCATTACTCATTTCATGCGTCGCATCGATTACTCAGTTGCTCCGTCCCAGTTCATCATACCGCCGATCATATTTTTCACTTGGTAGCCATAGCTTTCTAGAAATTGTGTCGCACGTCCGCTTCGGGCACCTGATCGACAAACCATGATGTAGGAAGTATCTTTTGATAAATCTTGTAGTTTAAATTCCAGAAGACCGAGCGGAATATGAATCACACCAGGAATCTTTCCAGTCTCAAGTTCTTCCGCTTCACGCACATCGATTAATGTAATCGGTTCTTTCGCTGCTAGTAATCGTTGAACTTCTTGTACAGTCACTTCGTTCATGTGATCAATTCCACCTCTCAATTACCCCGAGGGGTATATTTTTAGTCAAAAATATATGCGGGTTATATACCCTGTACCGTATATTACAGTGTGAATGATTGGATGTCAATGAGTGTGCTTACGAATTATTTATAAGGTCAGGATAGTGATGGAACTAGGGTAAATGCCCCCACCTAAACACCCCCATAGCAAAAGCGCCCCAATTGAAGGGCGCTTCAGAGAATACTTTTATGAAGTTGCGGCTTGGTCAATACAGCTGATGAGTTGCTGCTCCACTTCTTTTGCTGAAGAAAGAATGGTTTCGTCTTCAAAGCCTTCCATTAGTCTGGTCGGCAACGGCATCGCGATTTGGGTCGTCCCGGCTTCTTCGTAAACGACGATCTTACAAGGCAGGAATGCACCGACTAGTAAGTTTTCGCTTAAGACATTAGCAGCAATCGATGGGTTGCATACTTCGAGAATTGTGTATGGAGCAGGAGGTTGTACACCCTTCTCCTCAAGTTTTGCACTTAAGTCAAAGTTCCACAGAACGCCAAACTTCGCTTCTTGCAACGCCGTTTCAATTGCTTGTACCGCTTCGTTACGTGATTTTGCTGTTTTTGTACTGTATGTGCTCAATTGAACATCCTCCTTTTGTTTCGTTCAATCGGTTCTTTTCCCTTCAATCGATCAGAGTAAACTTACCCCTCTGGGTACCCTTTCGAATCTGCTATCCGCGCTTCGAGCTCTACTACAAATTGCTCTGTCTCTTGTAGTGACCAGTGCAATACGTCTTTCATGTAGTCGATGACAGGCTCTTTCCATTGTTCCACCCAGTCGATGTCGAAAAACAGTGCGCCTGTTCTACGCATGAAATAATCGACTGGCGTCATCGCCATCTCAAAGTCGATGGCGTAATGCAACGTTAACCGGATTGCAAGCGGCAATTCATCCGATGGTTTCACACGACTCACGAGCTCGGCAACTTGGTTTGTGTTTGTTCCGTACATCGACGCAATGTTGAGTCCGTCCTGGAATGACAGCCCAAGTTTCGTCAGCTCGTGTGCACGGTCTTCCACATATGGACGATAGTCGCTCGACTTGTTGAACTCCCCTCCAGAAAGACGTAACGTTTTGGTTATACATGGCCCTGCTTCAAAGTCATCTGTCTTCAGTTTTTTACTAATTGTATTTGTAATCGATTCGGCCATTTTACGATATCCGGTCAGTTTGCCACCTGCAATAGATAGTAATCCCGACTCCGATTCCCACACTTCATCTTTTCTCGATATTTCAGACGGGCCTTTCCCCTCTTGCTGAATAAGAGGACGCACCCCTGCCCATGTTGATTCGATATCATTCAACCCGACAAATGCTTCAGGAAACATCGTCGTAATGGCACGCATCAAATAGTGTTTGTCTTCCAGCGTGATTTTAGGATTGACCAACTCCTCCTCGTACACTGTATCGGTCGTCCCGACGTATGTTTTTCCGTTTCTCGGGATCGCAAAAATCATTCTGCCGTCAGATGTGTCAAAGTAAATGGGCTGGTGAAGCGGCAACACAGAATGATCCAATACAATGTGAACCCCTTTTGTAAGCAAAAGTTGTTTGCCCTCTATTTTCTCATCGAGCTCCATCACTTGTTCCACCCATGGTCCGCCCGCATTCACCACGACAGACCCCTTGGCATGATACGTTGTTCCAGAGAACTGATCAACGACAGTTACTCCATTCACATTTCCATCGTTGTCGTACAAAAAGTCGGTCACTTTTGTGTAACTAACTAAATCCGCACCTTCTTCGTGTGCTTTTTTAGCAACTTCCATCGTTAGCCGGGCATCATCTGTCCGATATTCCACATACTCTCCGCCACCAATTAGCCCGTTCTTATTCAGAAGTGGTTCGTGTTTCAACACCTCTTCTTTTGAAAGCATCTTCCTTTTTTCAGATGACTTCACACCAGCGAGGAAGTCATACACTTGCAGTCCGAATGATGTTGAGAACTTGCCGAACGTTCCGCTTTTGTAAAACGGCAGCAACATCCATTCCGGGTGAGTGACGTGAGGAGCATTTTCATAGACAATGGCTCGTTCTTTACCGACGTCTGCGACGAGTTTCACTTCAAACTGTTTCAAATAACGCAAGCCGCCGTGAACCAACTTCGTTGAACGACTCGAAGTTCCCGCAGCGAAATCCTGCATTTCAATAAGTAGCGTTTTTAGTCCTCTCGTTGTTGCATCCAATGCAATTCCAGTTCCAGTAATACCGCCTCCTACGATGATAACGTCGTAATGAGAGGACGAAAGTTGTTGTAAAATATGAGTTCGATTCGTGTGCGAAAATGGTTTCATAAGCAAATCGTCTCCTTTTTGTTTGCCGTATTAATACATGCTACCTTTACTGTACGCGTTCCGCTGTACAATGTCCTGCATTTGTCAGCTGATGACTTCCACTGTATGAACGAAGTCAATTTGTTTTATCAGATTATAAATTTCCGGAAGGGTTCGTTTAACCGTCACCCTTGCTTTGATTTCCAACAAATGCATTCCTTCCTCGTCCAGATCTTTAATGCGGGATTGGAATATTTTAAATCGCTGGCGCTGCAATTCCAGCATCACTGTTTCAATACTGGACTGTTCGTTTACTTTAATTCGAAGTGAAAGTTCCTGGTAGCGCAACCGTTTCGGCCCATACTTAATGACGATGTATGGAATCAATTCCACGCTCAGCATAAGCAATACTACTCCAAAGATTGCTTCCATATAAAACCCAGCACCTACGGCAATCCCAATCCCCGCCGCTCCCCAAATCATTGCAGCCGTTGTCAGTCCAGAGATTCTTTCATTGCCGCGCCGCAAAATTACACCTGCACCTAAGAAACCAATACCCGATACAATTTGTGCCGCTAAACGGAGTGGATCCATTTGGATTTTGACTCCGCTCACACTATCTGGGAACGTGTACGCCGATTCAATTGAAACAATTGTCAATAAACAACTGACGATGCTGATGACAAGACTCGTTTTCAAGCCGAGCGGTTTACTTTTCAGTTCCCGTTCCAACCCGATTATTAACCCAAGTACTGCCGATATACTTAACTTCATGATCATTTCTACTTCCAGCCAAAAGTCCACCTGCCACACCTCCTGAACGGATTGTTTCTTTAAGTGTATTTTCAGTGTACTCGAAGAATGCCACAACATGCTAGAAAGTGCATGCATTGTGGAGATTTCATTGAAGGTCTCTCTCGATGGGTGGCTTCATTTGAGTTCTCTGACAGTTGCGGGTCATTGTCCGACAGCCTGGCGAAGTTTCTCGATAACGGGACACAATTCAACTGCTTTAAGGGATTGATTGGAAGCGCTTCGCTTGTTTAAAAATAACCTAGCTCGGCATACAAAAATCCTCGGCCTGACCGTACACAGGAGCGGAATCGGACAGTTGACTGATGATATCGGA
Source organism: Sporosarcina sp. (assembly GCA_029257435.1). Taxonomy (GTDB): domain Bacteria; phylum Bacillota; class Bacilli; order Bacillales_A; family Planococcaceae; genus Sporosarcina. The sequence continues at coordinate 21,676 of JARIBI010000107.1, forward strand.
CAGTTTGAGAGAAGAATCGGCCACTTGCCGTGATGAATCGGCCAAATCCAGCCAACAATCGGCCACTTCGGCAAATGAATCGGCACCGGGACACAATTCAACCGCTTTAAGGGATTAATTCCCAAAACGCCACATCTCCGCACAAAAAAAATCCCCGGCCTCACCGTTTTCACAAACGGCTCAACCGGGGATCCAATTATTCTATTCTCTTCCATTCAACGCAAGTACCGTCCCATATAATACATCGACCGCTACTGGCAACGTCTCTTCCTTAATGTCAAATCGTTCATTATGATGACCTGCTGCAAGCTCCGTACCGAAAATACAGTACGTTGCCTGACCGCCTTTTTCTTTCACGCGTTCCATGAAGTATGTCGCGTCTTCCGATCCGGCAGACGCATTGTCTGCATGATGGACTTTTGTAATCCCCATCGTTTCGCTTGCTACTGCGCCCACCATTGCGGCTAATCCTTCAGAGCACCTGCAGCTGATCGCTTCACCGACAATGTCGATTGAACAGTCCACGTCGTACATGACTGCTGCACCGCGCAAAACGTTCTCGGCTTGATTGCGGATGAAATCATTTACTTCGGACGTTTCGCCGCGCGTTTCAAGTTTCATAACGGCTGTATCTGCGATGACATTACGTCCTCCCCCGCCGTGAAGCTCGCCAACGTTCACGCGAGACGCCCCACCGGAGTGACGTGAAATCGCATGCAAGTTCAAGGCAGCGCTAGCTGCTGCGAGCAATGCGTTCTTCCCTTCTTCCGGCTGGGCACCGGCATGCGATGCGCGGCCGCTGAACGTAACATCCATTTTCGTGGATGCCATGAAGCCATTCGCTGCAGACACGAACTCCCCGTGAGGAACGCCTGTGCCAATGTGGATGCCAATGAAGAAATCCGCATCATCGACAGTTCCCGCTTCGGTCATCGATTTGGCTCCGCGCGCCCCTTCTTCAGCTGGCTGGAACAGAATTCGGATTGTTCCATTGAACGCCTCCGGATCTTCTGCCACCATTGTCGCGAGCCCAAGTCCAATCGACGTATGCGCATCATGTCCGCATGCGTGCATGGAGCCTTCTGCGATTGAGCGGAAATCGAGTTGTCCGGGGACATGCGCTTCATCCGATGATTCAAAAATCGGCAGCGCATCCATGTCAACGCGGAACGCAGTGATAGGACCAGGTCTGCCTGTATCCCACTCTGCGACTACCGCTGTAAAGCCTTCCTCAAAATACGGCATGAATTCTTCGATAGCCCCGTGTTCCCGCGCCCACTCTGCGTGCGCTGCTACTTGTTCATCTGACGGCTTCCCTAAGATTTCATCCTCAACCATTACATCTTTCCCCAGTCGAACATTAAAACCAAGCCGCGTGACTTCAGCTGCTACAATTGAAGCTGTCCGCATTTCCAAAAATCCTTGTTCCGGATGGCGATGCAAATCGCGTCGCCATTCCGTCAGTTTTTCTTCAAGCTTGTAAACCATCTCGTTTCCCCCTAACGGTTATTTCAAAAATGGTGAGATGCCTGGTCCGAATGGAATTCCTGCATAGAAGAATACGAGAATGAGCAGAACCCAAGCAACTAAGAAACAAATTGAAAACGGCAGCATGAGTGAAATGAGCGTTCCGATTCCAGCTTTTTTATCATACTTCTGCATGAATGTCAGTACGACCACCATGTATGGCAGGAGCGGTGTTACGATGTTTGTGGATGAATCGGCGACACGATACGCGACTTGTGTAAATGCCGGATGATACCCGAGCTGCATGAAGAGGGGCACGAAAATCGGTGCTTCTAATGCCCACTTTGCGGATCCCGATGTTATCAGGAAGTTCATCATTGCTGTAAAAATGATGTATCCAATAATAAGTCCGATTCCCGTGAAGTTAATAGATTCCAAGAACATCGCGCCATTTACGGCAATCCAAGTCCCAATGTTCGACCAGCTGAAGTACGCTATGAACTGGGAAATCGCGAAGATCAGAACGATATAGCCAGACATGTCTTTCATGGATTCTGCCATGTACCCTGCGATATCTTTTCCGCTCTTAATCTTCCCGACTGTAATACCGAACGTGATCCCTACTACTAAAAATAGGAATAGAATAATTGGAACGATCCCTGAGATGAACGGCGACGGAATAATGGTACCGCCTTCACCGCGGAGAGGACTGTCTGGCCAAAAGATTCCAACCGCTAAAAGTGCAACATATAAAAGTCCTGCAATCACTGCGTTGCGTAATGCTTTTCCTGAACGGGGATCTTCTTCTTCCACTTCCAATTCAACAGCATCGCCTTTGTATTTCCCTAGACGCGGTTCGATGAATTTTGATGTGATAAATCCTGCGAGTAAAGTAAGCATAAATACTGAAACCATATTGAAATACCAGTTATCCACTGGCGTTACGATAATTGAGTCATCTACAATCTTCGCTGCTTCTGTTGAAATACCAGAGAGCAATGCGTCCGTTCCTACGATGAAAAGATTAGCGGTAAAACCTGCACCTGCTGAAGCATAACCGACGGCTAGACCTGCGAGCGGATGACGTCCTACTTTGTAGAATATCATTGCTGCAAGCGGCGGAACGAGAAGCATCGCAGCGTCGGAAGCGATATTCCCCATGATACCGACAAATGCAACTGCATAAGTAAGCAGCCAAGGCGGCGATTTCATAATCGATTTCTTAATCGCATAATCGAATAAGCCGACTTTTTCAGTCAATCCAATCCCGAGCATCATTGCAAGTACGATACCGAGTGGTGCAAAGCCTGTAAAGTTCGTAATCATCGTTTCAAGGATGTACTTTAATCCTTCACCTGAGAGTAAGTTATTGATTGGCAGAGTTTCACCAGTCCCCGGGTGCTTCACCGATGCGTCAAACATACTGAAGATGAACGATGCAATCATGACGGCTACCGCCATGCCTACAAATAGAATGAACGGATCCGGCAACCGGTTCCCCACCCGTTCGATGCCGTTCAATGCTTTGTTAAAAAACCCTTTCTTTGCTGTTTCCACTCTCATTCCCCCTATTCTTTTTAACTTCCGAGCGGTGAAGGTGTAACGCCGTCAGGTATCGGACATGTGTATGGGTTTTCTATAGCAAACTCGATATATTCATCTCGAATCGGCGCAAGCAAGTCTGTGTTTTCAAAAATCTTTAATGCTGTAAGTGCCATCGATGCTCCCGCGCGCAGCATCCCTTTATGTGCATTTGTGGATAGGCCTTGGCTTGTCATCTGCCACGTATGCAGCGGTGTGCCAAGTGCGGATGTAGAAGTCGATAACTGGGCAGTCGGCAAGATCCAGCTGACATCGGATACATCTGTCGAAGCCGTTAAGACCTCAGTTGGAACTTCGTAGGGTGAGATGCAATCTGCAACAAATTTCCCTTTAAATTCAGAACCGTCTCCTACGTAACCGAACCCTTTCATCACACCCAGGTAATCTTTCTGTTCGCCTTTAGAGAGGGATTCAAAAATTCCTTGTGCATATTCTTTCTCTTCGTCAGTCGGCGGTTCGATTCCAATTTCCGTTAAACTTTCATACAGAAGGCTTTCGAGTGCGCGGTTCGGAATATAATTTGAACACGCTTTATCCACTTCATACGTCATGGTTGTTTCAGTCATCAGAGCAGCGCCTTGAGCTACTTTGTTCACGCGTTCAAACAAATCCATCACACTTTCCGTATCGACATCACGAATCAAATACAGCACTTCTGCATTCGCTTGAACGACGTTCGGGGCAAAACCGCCTGCGTTAGTGATGGCATAGTGAATTCGTGCCTGATCCGGCATATGCTCACGTAAGTATTGAATACCTATGTTCATGAGTTCCACCGCGTCGAGCGCACTGCGTCCTAAATGCGGTGAGTTAGCTGCGTGTGATGGAACACCTTTGAACCTGTAGAACACTTGAATGTTTGCGAGTGTGCTTAAGCTCATGATGCTATTTGAGGGGGACGGGTGCCATGTAAGCGCGAGATCCGTTCCGTCAAATACGCCTTCACGTGCCATGAACGTCTTACCCGATCCCCCCTCTTCTCCCGGGCATCCGAAGAATTTCACGGTACCCGATAACTTGTGTTCTTCTAAGTACGCTTTCGCTGCACAGGCCGCTGCGAATGCACCTGTTCCAAGTAGGTTATGACCGCAGCCATGCCCAATATGTCGCTCCCAGCGCTGTTCTTTCGTTTTATTTGGCTCTTGGCTCAATTCCGGCAATGCATCGAATTCCCCCAAGAATCCAATGACAGGATGCCCCTCGCCAAAAGTCGCCGTGAATGCGGTTTCAATTCCGCCAACGCCGCGTTCTACCTGAAAGCCTTGCTCTTCACATTTTTCGGATAAAAACTTGGCAGATTCATATTCTTCGAATCGTGTTTCCGGATGATTGAAGATGTATTCACTGATTTCCTCGAAATAAGCTGCGTGTTTCTCGATATATTGTTTCGTGAATGCTTGCAAACTCACTAGCTTTTCCCCCTTAATATATCGAATACACCTAATTTACTGATTTCATCGTAATTAGTATTTAGAGTTTCGTCAATACTCGACAGGATATTTATTTTAAGAAAGGTATTTATGGCTAACAAATTGTTATAATCCTGGATAAAAAATTTCCTCCATATGAATATATATGGAGGAAATCAGATTATCGAATGTCTTTTTCAATCTTACCGTCTTTCATAACAACTTGAATCGTATCATGATTCGATAGAGACTTAATGTCTTCTAGCGGGTTGCCTTTGATCACCAGAATGTCCGCAAATTTGCCAGCTTCAATGGTCCCTACATTTTCTTCCCAGCCGAGACATTCTGCTGCAGTTTTTGTAGAAGCGACGATCGCATCCATTGGCGTCATTCCTGCGTTGCACATCAGTTCAAGTTCACGCAAGTTCGTGCCGTGTTTGAATACGCCGGCATCTGTACCCATTGCGATTTTCACGCCTGCTTTGTAAGCTTTCGTGAAGCTCGCAACGTGGATATCAATCACTTCTTTCGACTTTTGAACCGCACTTGCTGGCATTCCTGTTTCATCTGCCGTTTCGAGAACTGCGACAGGAGCGAGCAATGTGGGTACTAAGAATGTCCCATTCTCGACCATAAGTTCAATCGCTTCATCGTCAATGAAGATTCCGTGTTCAATTGAATGAATGCCCGCACGGACTGCATTCTTAATCCCTTCTGCACCTTGTGCATGGGCCATAACACGGGTGTTTTTGCGGAACTTCCCTTCTTCTACAATCACTTTCAGTTCTTCCAATGAAAACTGAGTGAATTCAGGGTGATCCGTTGCACTCAATACGCCGCCAGTTGCGTGGACTTTAATGACTTCAGCGCCAGCGCGAAGCATCTCACGTGTCTTTTTGCGAACTTCCTCGACGCCGTCACACATCCCGTTTGGCATTCCTGGATAGTCTGAATGCATTAAATCTAACGTATTCCCTGAAACTGTGTAGCCGTCACCGTGTCCGCCCGTAGTCGTTAATGCATTAATGCTCAGCTGCATGCGCGGTCCGGAAACCAAACCGTCTTCTACAGCTTTCTTCACTCCAAGATCCGTACCAAGCGCATCACGAACTGATGTAACACCCGCATTTAGCGTTGTTTTCATATACTCTTGAACTTGATAATACATGTACGAAAACGGAGTAGCCAGACGCTGTGAAACTGGTGAGTATTCAAACATCATATGTACGTGCGCGTCGATGAATCCCGGTGTAATTGTTCCGCCCTGCGCATCGATGATGGTTTCATTGCCAGTTGCTGTATAGCCTGACGCTTCTCCTGCATACTCAATTCTATTATCCTTTACAACTACGATTTGACCCACTTTCGGTTCCGCACCTGTTCCGTCGATTAGCAGTCCGTTTTTAATAATTGTCTGTGTCATGAAAAACCCTCCAGTTTATAGTGTATTGATCAAAATACCTGCGATGACTACAGATGCAACAGTTACTGTAGTGAAACCTCCGATAATCATCGGTGCAAGTAACTCATTGAAAATCATTTTTTCTTCTTTCTCATTTCGTGCACAGCTCCGGCTGACCTCTTCGCAAAGAATATAGTCGCCTGGGAAGCCGAACAACGCAGTCAATGCAACCGGCATTCCTTTGTACGGGTTCCATTTAACAAGTTTCGCGGTAAGATAGCCGCCGACTGAAATTCCGATTGTCCCAATCACAAGGATTGTTAGAATGGCAGGCAGGTTTTCCAGCACCTGACCTGGCGATACGCCAGCCAT
>JARIBI010000115.1 GCA_029257435.1 Sporosarcina sp.
GAAGCTGTGTTTTAGTATCTTCAGAATGCTCCTCGATAGTGATGCTGTCAGGTGAACAAGCGCTTAATACGAAGAGTGAGAGTAGTAAAGACAGGATTGGATAGACAGCATTCACGTTAATGGATTCCCTCCTTAGTAAGATTGCCAGAAATAGTTATGAAAATGAAATGTTCTGTCAAATTATAACTCTATACGAGACCTGTTGTATAATAGTTTCAATGAATTAATAGGAACTTTGAGAGCAAACAGGAGGAATGCCCAATGAATCTGATGACGTTTGAAAAGAAAGTCAAATCGGTAATTCTCGAACGCGGAATCTCCTATTATGTCGAAGGCCGAGTAGATGATGTGGTGGAAATACCGGGAAACCGATTCGCCGGCGAAGTAGCAGGAAGTGATGTGTATGAAGTCGACTGCAAAGTGGATGCGAATGGAACGATTATCTATTCATATTGCACCTGTCCGTATGATATGAGTTCTGTCTGCAAGCACGAAGTGGCGTTCTATCTTTATTTAAGGAACACGCTTGAAGTGGTGAAAAACGATGAAGCGAAAGCTGGGTCCGGGATGCGCCGTGTACTGCTTGATTTGCCGAAAACCGACCTCGTTGACCTTCTGTTGTCGCTAGCGGATGATGATAAAGTACTTAAGGAAATTCATCGGTTTTTAGAAGGCTGATTGTCAACGAATAGTTAAGGAATGCTAAGAAAAAACCATTCCTCTTGCAGTCAGGAATCAGAGGCAATTAGGTGATTTTGTGGTATACTGCTGAACGTTAAATATGTCTTTAGGACGGAGTGGACAAGGATGACGAGAAAAATTATTATGAACTTGGCGATGAGCCTTGATGGATATATTGCAGATGATAATGGGGGATTCGACTGGATTGGCGGGGATGGCCATAGTGAACTGGATACATCTGATCAGTTTAGTTTTCCAGACTTTCTGGAACAAGTTGACACAGTTGTCATGGGACGGAAATCGTATGAGGATTCGACGCTCGATATGGTAGCACATCATAAAATAATCGTCGTCACTTCATCACAGAAAGAGAACGAAGGAAACGTAGAATTCGTCCAAGGCGACATTGTTTCACATGTCCAATCGCTGCAAAAAGAAGCTGGAAAAGATATTTGGCTTTTCGGCGGAAGTCAGTTGACGAATGCATTTTTGAAAGCGGGCATCGTGGATGAATTCATCATCGGCATCGTTCCTATGATTCTCGGAACTGGAATTCGCCTATTTGAAGAGAATGACCGAACGATTCCATTACAGCTCGAGGAATACTCGGTTAATGAAGGACTCCCGATTTTACGCTATACAAAAAGAGCATAGAAGGAACCTTGACCTTTGGGATTGCAGTACTTGCAAGTCCAAGGGGCTTTTTTGTCTTCGTCATTCGACTGGAGAAACGATTGTTGGTGAACCGTGCAAATGGATATTGTGAAGGTACGAGATTGATTTTAATATAGATGATGGGAGGTGCATAGTATGGCGGCTGCTAGCGGTGCAAATACTGAAGTAAGAATTATTCCTTATGATGAAGCCTTCTATCCAGCTATTCATAGAATGTATGTTGAAGAAGGATGGAGGAATCTTGCTGAAAACGATTCGGATACAAAAGCAGCTTGGAACCATTCATCCATTGCGTTCATAGCAGTCACAAAAGAGGACGAAGCCGTAGCGTGCCTGAGAGGTTTTACGGATACCATTGTAACTGCATTTATTTGTGAAATGCTCGTAGAAAAGAAATATCGGGGATTGGGGATTGGTAAACAATTCTTGAATTATGTACACAACCTTTATCCAAGTACACGTATTGAACTGTTAGCCACAGAATCATCCCGATCATTTTATGAAGATGAAGGCTATCGTACGTTTTATGGTTTTAGAAAATCTTATTGAGGTATTCCCGTAAAACAGGAGACCGGTTTATCTGAAATTTCACCTTCGAATTTTGTGGAAACAGATGAAAACCACTTTGTCTTGAAGACTATCCTGCATAGTACGTTAGCTGTAAAAACACACTTTCCAACTCTAGGATCGTGTGTTTTGGTATTTATACAAGATAATTCTCAAACAGCCCGGGTAGTTCTTTTGTATAGAGCTCTAACATATATAAACTGAGGAAGGAGAGATCAATCGGTTATAACGGAATATTCTAAAATTTCAATAATAAATCTAGCTTATTTTTATTTTGGAACCTATACTTACAGTTGTAATCGTTCAGTACGAAAGTATCACAAAAAATAGGGGGTTGTCTATGAATCGATTCATGAAGAAGTTCGGTTTTATTTTTGTTTTAGCTTTATTGCTCCAGCTTACTGCATTTCCTCTGCAATTCCAAGCAGCGGAAACTGACGCTGCTGGTCCTACTTGGGTCAAGCCAGTTAATTACTTAGCACTGGGGGATTCGCTGGCTTATGGGATATCATCTGAAGGAATGCCAGGGAAAGGGTATCCAGATTTCCTCGCACAATCATTAAAGGACATGAAGATGCTGTCCGCTTCGAACAAAGGATTTGCTTACCCTGGATTTACTGCGCCAGATGTTTTAAAAGACTTGAACGACAATGTCACTAAACCAAGTGTTGGCATCCATCAGTCTGGTCAAAACATCGCATTGCATCGAGCGGTTCAGGAAGCAAACCTTATTACAATTAGTGTCGGTGCAAACGATATGCTGAAGCATATTAAAATCGATCCTGCTACAGGGGTCCCGCAATACGATATGGCACAGATTGCAGCTGCAATTCAACAAGTCGGTTTGGAATATAATCAGATCTTAAAAGCAATCTATGAGATTAACCCGAATGTGCAAGTGTATGTCATGGGGTACTACAATCCATTCCCAACGCTTGCAGCGGACTATCAGCCGCAACTTGCACAGTTGTTAGCAGGATTGAATGGATCGATTCAAGCAGGGATGCAAGGAACTTCTGCTGTATTCGTCCCAACAAGTGAGCAAATTGCTAAGGATTACAAAACGTATTTGCCGAATCCAGCGAATATTCACTTAAGCGAAGCCGGATATAAAGTGGTTGCGGATGCGTTTGGCAATCAGCTGAAAGCAACTTATTCTTGGGTCCCTAAGGATGCATTAACTGCAACACTGAAAGGGGAGGACACGGCAACACTTACATGGAAGCCAGCAATGGATACAAAAAAATCATGGGGTATGGCATTTATATGAATGAGGAACTCATAGGCCAAGTTGGCGCGGATGTTCTCAAATATGATGTACCGAATCTCAAAGCGAACACAGATTATCAGTTTAAAGTGGTAGCTGTAAACGAAGATAAGATGGCATCTGCTGAAAATCCAACAGCTAAGGTTACAACGAAAGCAACAGAAACACCAGCACCGATTATTTTTAAAGATATTCAAAAACACTGGGCAAAGTCCTATATTGAAAATGCAGTGGCTGCAGGGATCGTTTCGGGGTATTCTGATGGTACATTCAAACCCGATCAGACGTTAACGCGCGTCCAAGCCACTTCAATCATTGTCCGGACACTTGGTCTGAAACCAACAAAGCCTGCACCATTTAAAGACATTAGTCAATTTTCAGAACAGATTCAATCGGAAGTTGCAGCAGCGTCCCAATTTGGAATTGTGTACGGTGTCAACGGAGAGTTGAAACCGAATGATCCAGTCACTCGCGTACAACTCGCTGCGATGCTGAACAGAACCTATACATTGGTGAAGGGGAAGCCATACGCTGCAAAAGCACCAGCACCCTATAAAGATATTTCCGGCTATAGTACAGAAGCGCAAAATTCGATTGCGATGTTACATGAGTTTGGCATTGTACATGGATCGAATGGGAAATTCCTTCCTGGAGATGGAACCACTCGCGGTCAAGCAGCAAAAATACTTGTAAATTATTCGAAGTACCTCCAGTAGAATGGAACCCCATCTGCTGTTGCCCTCAACGAGCGGTTATATACCGTCTCGCTGGGGGCATTTTTGTGTGGAAAAGGATGATTGGCAATCCGTGTCCGCTTAGGAAGGAAAGTCCAGACTATAAAACAGTGTGGTGCATAACCGCTCAAAGTAAAGAAGCTGAAGAAGAGTTTCTGTTGAAATAATTGTTGGCAAATAGGGAATGCTTCAGGATGAATGACAAAAAGAAGGAGGGGATGAAATGGCTAAAAATTATCCGAAACCGAATGATCCTGCGGACAATAAGAAACGGCTCAACAAAACAATTGGCAACATGGAAGCAGCAGAGGAAGCGATGAAGTTTGCAGAAGGTAAGGAATTTGAAAAAATCAAAGAGAAAAATGAACGCAGAAAAGAAAGCGTGGAAGAGTTGAAAAATGAAATCCATGAAGAAGATCAGTCACGTATTAATGGATATTTGTGAAAGTCAGAAAATGTGCGCGTTTCTTTTCAAAGAAATGCGCACATTTTTAATAATATCGAATTGATCCTACATAGATAAAGTTCAATTAAGCCATCGAAGAGCACCTTATAGCAAGGGTAGGTGTTTTGAGTGACAACCCGTGTTCAATAGTGCAAAATTACCTATAGATGAAGTAGGCTTTCATATAATAAATGAATGAGGTCCTTTAAATGAACAAACCAATAATTATAATAGGTGCAGGGGTAAGCGGATTGCGGGCAGCGTCCCTCTTACAAACGCAAGGAGTTGAATATTTGGTATTCGAAGCCAGAGATCGAATTGGGGGAAGAATGCTAAGTAAAGAGATTGAAGAAAGACCTGATCTGGGCCGGTTTGACCTGGGCCCGACTTGGTTTTGGCCGCAACGGGAATCCGTTATAAAAAAACTTGCAGATGAACTCAATTTGGAGACGTTTGAACAATTTACAGAAGGTGCAATCCTTTTTGAGCAATCTGAAGCAGGGCCAGTTCAACGTCACCAATTACCCGAAGGAGCGATTGAAAAATCAACTAGAATTCACGGCGGCATGGGGTCTCTTACAGAAGCACTCGTTCAAACGATACCAGCGAATAACATTCAATTATCTGCTCGGGTGACTAAAATCTCAAAAGAAAAAAATGGAGAGATCACGGTAAAGGTTATTCGTAAAGATGGAAGTATAGATAATCTGCAAGCAAAAACTGTTATTTTTGCACTTCCTCCTAGACTTATGGTCCGTACTATAACTTTTTCACCTGCACTTTCAGATGAGCTGAGAACGAGTTTGTTGAGTGTGCCTACTTGGATGGCGGGGCAAGCTAAAGCACTTGCAATTTATGAACAGCCTTTTTGGCGGCGTGATGGGTTATCGGGACAAGGGATGAGCCGGGTGGGACCACTGCAAGAGATACATGACGCTTCTCCTGAATCTGGAGCCGGGGCACTATTTGGCTTCTTCGGAATGTCCCCAAAAAATCGTCAGGAAGTAGGGGAGGAACGGATACTCGAAATGGTCGTGGAGCAGCTGACTAGAATGTACGGCTCTGCAGCAGCAAATCCGCTTACCGTTCTATTCAAAGATTGGTCAAACGATTCAAAAACGTCCGTTGAAGAGGATTCGATCCCTTTAAATTCTTTCCCGGCTTACGGACCGCCGGGCAGCACGGGTGAATGGGGAGACTCCATTCAATTTGCGGGTACGGAAAATTGTTCTTATTCTGGCGGACATATAGAAGGCGCATTACGTTCAGCAGAACGGGCAGTTGTTGAAGTTCTTAGAAAGAAATAGGTGCCGTGTAAAACTTTAAAAATTGTTATCAATTCGTGAGGAGAATTAACCATGAACCGATTAAAAACTATAAAAGAGTGGAACGCGTTATTGGAGAATTCCGATGGTCAGCCGTTACTTTTATTTAAATTGAGCGTGACGAGCTTAAGCAGTGTAACGGCTAAGAAGGAAATGGAGTCCTTAGTAACAGAACTTCCGATATACGTGGTAATTGTACAAATGGACAAGAAAATTTCCAATGCAGTTGAAGCAGATACAGGGGTGAAACACGAAACCCCGCAGGTATTAATCATCAAAGATAAGAAAGCGATTTGGCAAGCGACCCACTATCAAATCAAACGATCGATTGTTTTAGATGCAATTGAAACGTATTGTTAAGCAGTCGCTTTTGCAGCACGTATTGAATGCCTGTACTGCTGGCCTGACCTGAAATTTCTACTCACAACAAAGAAACCACTTAGTAGCTTTGGAATGCACTAAGTGGTTTTTACTATATTAAAAGAGTTAGTTGACTTCCGTACAACGAGCAGTATCCTTATTTACCGCCAAATTCGTTATAAAACCGATCATCTTTTCTTTTTTCGATAAACGTCCAAACCACATAAATGACAATTGTAAAACCGACAATCAAAAAGAAGGAGTTAAATACGAATTCAAAGTCCATATCGTTCACAGTCCGTTTGGCGATCCCTGCTTGGTCAAGGATGGTATAACTTGACTTGTCGTAATCCATAAATAGGAATGAAAGAATGATTCCAATCACGCCACCGCCTAATAGTGACAGCGAAAATTTTTTCAAGACGGATACACCTCCTGTTGACAGTATATCATATTTTCAAAGTATTGCGTCAACTAGAAGCGGAGTGTATGAGTAAAAGAGTTGTTCAGTTCACATGCTTTCTAGCAGTTCGCGGCCAGATGAAATAACTGATCGAAATAATGATATCGACGATCAAAATAAGTGTCCAGAGTTTCAACGTGTTTTGGAATTCTGCTGTCCGTTCAGGGGTGCCGATATACCAGACAACAAGTAGAATCATGAGCGCTCCAATAGCGTAAGCGAGCACATGCCGTAACGAACCTTTCATGGAATGGATTGCATGAGCATAACCTGTTCTCCGAATCGGTTTAGGACCTTCCTTTGTTACATAGTATTGAAAGCGTTCGTCTGCCCACTGAATCATGCTTTTGCCGAATGCGAGTGAAATTCCGATGTAAAGCGGTGCAATGGAGTGGGCGACTGTCGCAGTGGCGCCGCGATATAGATCTGCCGCAGTGACGATAAAGAGTGTGAGATCAATTAGTGGAATCAGAGCTAGGATGAATAGTCCTAGTTTCTTCTTTTTAAATAGATAACGGGTAACGAGTCCTGCTAATATGACTGCCCAAAAACTAATTTCACACGCAATGATAATTACCGCAATCCAGTTCATGCGTCACTCTCCTTTATAACACAGTTGTATTAAAAAGAATTATACAGGCTGCTTCTTTTTAGTACAACTGTTTTTAAAAACTGATAAACTAACCATATGCCTAAAATTGTAGATCATGATGAACGGAAAAAAACAATCGCTGAAGCAATGTGGCGTGTCATTTTGGATAAAGGGATGGAAGGGGCGACAGCACGAAATATAGCGGAGGAAGCAAAACTCTCACTGGGTGCGCTTCGGTATTATTTTAAAACCCAAGATGACTTGCTCGTATATGCGATGGGGTTAGTTCAAGAACGCGCAGCAAAACGAATAGAAACGGTGCTTCAGCAGTCTTTATCCCCCCGTGAATTAGTAATTGCAGTGATTTTAGAAATTGTGCCTGTCAATACAACGACAAGAATTGAGATGGAAGTGTGGTTTGCTTTTATCGCATACGTGAAACATCGAAGCGATACACTTGATGTGCCGGACGATCAGATATTGCAAATGACGGAAAAGCTGATGTACTTTTTACAAGAGAACCAGTTATTGAAGCCAGAGTGTGTGGTGGAACGAGAGATTGAAAGGTTGTATGGCCTGATTGACGGCCTTGCAATCCATGCCATATTGGATCCGGAACGCTTAAACTCCGAGCGGGTGAGGAAGACAATTGAATATCATATTGACTCGATTTGTCGATAAGGTGTTCTGGATTACAGGTTGAAAGGAGTAATCGGATGAAGATTGGAATCGTCGGTACCGGAAACATTTCTACGTTTTTACTGGATCAAGTGAAAAAGAATAATGACTTTGAAGGAGAAGTTGTTGCGATTTTTGGACGGAATCAGGAAGCCGGTATGCAATTGAGCGAACGATTCGGAGTCGAGTTTCATATAGATTTCGAAACGTTCTTGGAAAGCGCAATGGATATTGTCGTTGAAGCAGCTACCGGAGAAGCTGTTAGATTATATGCAAAAGATATTCTGGGAAGTGACAAAGACTTAATTGTCAGCAGTATAGGTGCTTTTAGCGACATTCAATTTCTGGACGAAATAAGTGCACTTACAAAAAAGAATGGCAGGCATATGTATCTTCCATCAGGGGCGATTGGTGGTTTGGATTTGCTGAAATCCGCGAATGCATTGAATGGGTTGAAGCGTGTCCAGATTACAACGCGGAAATCCCCTGCATCGCTCGGAATGGATGGTGATTGTCCGGAAGAAATATTATTTGAAGGATCCGCTCGTGAAGCTATACAGCGATTCCCGAAAAACGTAAATGTTGCACTCGTTTTGGCGTTAGCGGGTATCGGCGTTGAGAAGACGGGAGTGCGAGTGATTGCAGATCCTGCAATCGCGCGGAATACACATACGATCGAAGCGGAAGGAAGTTTTGGATACATGCATCTGAAAGTCGAGAATAATCCGATGCCGACAAATCCAAAAACGAGCCTGCTTGCAGCCTTAAGTATTCTAGCGGCGCTGCAAAACAAAGAGGATTCCGTGAAAATCGGAAGTTGAACGAAAAAACCGTTCCATTTGCAATTTGCAAATGGAACGGTTTTTTTAGTGAGTTCTTTCAGAAACGTGCTGAGCAGCAGTGTTGTTCACTTTTTTCTTGTGCACCGCCATGGATAAAGAAATTGCAGCACAAACAAACGCGATCATGACGATGAAACCTCCGACTGCTGGCATGCTCGTAACACTTCCTGTGTGACTGAATGCAATCCCGCCAACTCCTGAGCCTAGCGCAATTCCGACTTGAAGTGCGGAATTGTTAAAACTCTGATGGATATCAGAGGATACAGGATCTGTTTGAATGATGTAATCTTGTTGAGCTGGCGCAAGAGCCCAGCTAAGCGCCCCCCAAATCATCATGACGATGATGAAAACCGCCATTGAAAATGTTGAGTATGGCAAGACGAATAGACTGATAGAGAACGCACCTAAGATGATTAAAATACTCTTTTGAGAGCCAATTCGCGTAGCGAGTCCTCCCCCGAAAGCTCCGCCCGCCACTGCTGCGATTCCGAATAAGAAGTAAAACACACTAATTGATGAAGAGCTAAGGTTCATCGTCGTTTCAAGAAACGGTGTGAAATAGGCGTATACTGAATAATGTCCTGCGAGCATAAACATCGTTGCTAAATGGGCAAAGACGATTTTTTTATTCGCTAATGCTTTCAGCTGTTCCCGAAGCGGCTGAACGTCACCCGTAGGGATTTTATCGAAAAACTTACTGATCAATAAAATGGTACCGATGGTTAAAATAGCGATACCAAGGAAAACCGTGCGCCATCCAAATGCGTTCGTAATGACAATTCCAATAGGAACTCCGAGTACGAGTGATGAACTGATTCCCATATAGATATACCCTAGTGCTTTTGCCCGTACATGCGGCATAGAAATGCGGGCAGTGATGGTTAACGACAGGACGATGACTAACGCAGCACTTGCTGCTGTCAGAATTCTTGCCGCCATCATCATTGCAAAAGTTGTGCTGAAATAAGTGAATACGTTTCCTAGGAAAAATACCGATAATGTAACTAAATATAACTTCTTCCGTTCTATTTTAGCTGTGACTGACAGCAGCACGGGTCCTGCGATTGCATAGACCAATGCGAATATTGTAATGAGTTGACCGGCCGTTGCAATCGAGACTTGCAGGTCTTCAGCAATTACAGGCAAAATACCGCCTACAACTAACTCAACCAAGCCTACTGTGATTGCCGAAATGGCCAATAAAAATACGCGAATGTCCAACTGATCTCCTCCTGCTATTGTTCAATATCAATTTTGTCCATACAAAAAAGTCCTGACTACAAAAATTCTTTTGTAGTCAGGACTTAACGGATCCTGGTAGAGACCCTCGAACCATATTATCGAGGTTATACAGATTGATTTTAGTATGAAATTTTTTCTTCTCATTAATTTATCACGAAAGTTTGTGGATGGCAAGAGTTAGACGTCTGACAACCTGAAAAATGTTAGGATGTCACCTAAGGAAGCTCTCATTTGTATAAGTTGCAAATACATAGGTGTAAAAATGAACTTTTTATCCGTTTGGAAACTCTTAGAAGGGAGAGGTGAGCGAATGAGGATTGTCAAGTTGGTCAAGAAAGCCAAAAAGGGAAGTAAAGAAGCACTGTTGCAGCTTATAAGCGAGCAGCAAGATGCTTACTATCGACTGGCCTTATCGTATATGGGCAATTCTCATGACGCGATGGATGCCATGGAAGATATGATTGTAAGCCTGTATCATTCAATTCCCCAACTGAAAAAAGAAGAATCCTTTTATAGCTGGAGCAAAACGATTCTTGTCAATCGATGCAAAAAACTGCTGCAACAGCAAAATAAGGTCGTTCTTATGGAGACCCCCGACGAGAATTTAGAAACACCTATCAACATTTCCGATGGCATTAACTCCTTCACACAGGCCGAACAGCGATTGGATTTGAAAGACATGCTGAGTACACTTAACGCGAGCCAGCAAGAAGCAATCGAATTAAAATACCTGCATGACCTGGACCTTCAAACTATTGCCGACATGACAAACGTATCCATCGGAACCGTGAAATCCCGTATTTTTCAAGGGTTAAAGAAAATGCGTGACCAATTCGGAGGTGAATGGAATGGATGAACTGGAAAAGTATTTAGCAAAAGAAAGTGAGCGTTTAAAGAGTAGTCAAGCTCCTGAAGAATTAAACGAACGTTTACGCGCGGCATTAGAACAAACGCCTCAGCGACGTAAAACCAAAGCGCCCAAATGGATAGCTGTTGCCGCAGCGATAATGATCCTTTCTTTTGTAAGCTATAACTACAATGCATTTGCTTACTATGGCAAGAAATTGCTTGGTTATGATGAATTAATGACGGAAACGCTAGCTCAATTGAATGAAAAAGGCAGTGGCCAGGCGATCGAGAAGAAGGTAATTCTTTCAGATGGAACTGAACTGTACTTGGATGGGTTGTTGACAGATGAAAACCAATCTATTCTCTATTACACAGTGAAAAATCCAAAAGGGGTAGAGGAAGAATCTTATTTTGACTTAATTCGCGGTTCATGGACAAAGGCGTTTGCGACTTATGGTACATCTTCTGAGAATGAGGATGGAACAGAAATAAAAGGAATTCAAGCATTCGAACCAGTGAGTCCGTTTGCTAAAAAACTAACATTAGAGTATAGATCCCGCGAAGGAACTGAGCAGGGAGAAATTACATTTCCTTATAAACCTAAGCTAGCCATGCAAACTGAACTGAAACAGTCAATTCGTAAAAAAGTACACGTTGACCAGGGGACGATCCGCTTTGACTCAATTACAGCGACACCAAGCCGCACTACGATTAAAGCAAAAGTGAATGTGGATAACTTTGACCGCATTCAGTTAGGGGGAGGAGGCGTTCAATTGCTCGCGAACGGAAAACCGGTTGATTTGACCGGGTCCAGCTCTAAGTCAGCAATTTTCGGGCAAGACATTGAAGTTTACTATGACCGGTTGCCGAAGGATCTGGACACATTGGAGTTAGTGGTGGACAAATTTGCAGGTTACCAATCACTCAACGAAGCGATTGTGCTATCTGGAAACGATGACCAATCTGAAAAAATCCATGGCAAGAAGCTGATCATACGTAAAATTGAAAAAGGAACGGACGGTATTCACGTAACGATTGCGACTGAACAAGATGTCCTGTTAGAAGGTGTCTCCATCCAGTCCAAAGGGAAATCCACTCCTCTTCACACAACTCTGCGTGCGGATCTTCTTGATGTTGAAAATGGAGAAACGTACAATGAGCGAGTTTTGCTCTTTAATACCGACGAACTGCCGGATACATTTTCGATTGAAGGCATGCACTATGCTAAGAGTTATGGAGAACATATACAGCTGATAGGCAATAAGAAAACCGTTAAGGGAAACTAAATTCCCTTAACGGTTTTTTCTGGATTGCACGGCATAATCAGCTTGGCAGATAACGAAGGGCCAGCACAAGAATCCCATAACTGAATACCCAAGATTTGAAAGAGCCTTAATCGTTACTATTTAAGTTTTAACGGGTAAGAACTTTAATGGATAAGTTTTAAAACTTTGAGCGCTGAACGTTAAGCTTTCAGTTCGCTTTTACTACTATACGTTTAAAGTAATTAAAGTAGATTGTCCGGTTTTACTTATTGTCCCAAAGAAAACGCGGAAAAGAAGGGTCTTGTGGATTTCGTTTTCAATTACCCATGCAATCCAAGATGTTAAATTGAAATTTGTGTCATGGCATTTGATTCAGAAAGGACTGCATCTACTTCCGTTTTAAAATTGGAGATGCTTTCTTCCAATTCTTCAATGCGTTTGTCCAGATTCAAAGGGTCAATAAGAACAAACTCGTTACGCTCCATGAAGGATTTCGTATGCAGTTCAACTTCTTCCTTTTTTGCGTTCTCTTTCTTTCCTAAGATTTCAGTCAAGTAAGATTCCAATCGCTGCGACAGCGTATCATTTTCCATAGTCAGGCGGTTAATGGCTTTTCTGCGTTTAAATACCATCGCAGCGAGCAAACTTTCTTCGAGTTGAATAGAGGTTTTGCGTTCGATTGCTTTCGCGACTGTCATCGTTTCGCCAGCTATCGTTACTAGTGTTACGGCATTGGATTGGACTACAGCATCTTTAATAGAATTGCGACGCTCAATTAAAGACATGGGTTTATCCAAACCTGCTTGAATTGTTTTTTCATAGTCTTCAATAGAGAGACCATTGATTTTTTGTGCGGATTTTCGATCCGTTGCGATGAAGTCTGCTTCCTGAATCGACTTTGCTATTCGATCATTCAACGTTTTAAGTTCAGCTAATGCCCGGTGAATGGACATGGTCTGGTTTGTATTCATGGTTTCTCCTCCAATCGCTCTAGTTATTAGTCTATCATTTCCAATTTGACGTTGCCAAGTTAGAGCTGAAGAAACGAGAGGAATGAGCAGATAAAGGTGTTCATGTTACGATAGAAGAATATAAACGTTTGAAGACACGCGTGAAATCTATTTAAGAATAAGGAGGCTCAGTCAATGGGTACGTGGTTTCCAAAAATATACGACGCAGCGATGAAACCGCTGGAAGCGTCCCGGTTTAAAAAAATTAGAAGGGACCTCGTTGAAAAGGCAGAAGGACGGGTATTAGAAATAGGATCGGGAACGGGGATTAACTTCCCCTACTACAAGAATGCACGCCAAGTGGATGCGATTGAACCTAATCCTTCCATGAGCAGGCGGGCAGACGAGCGGCTGCGATCATCAAGAGTTCCAATTCAGGTTCATGAATCCGGTGCAGAGTCCTTGCCATTTGCGGATGATACGTTCGATACTGTCGTGGCAACGCTTGTATTCTGCACAATCCCGGAGCCGATGAAAGCACTCTCGGAAATTCAGCGGGTGAGTAAACCAGGAGCCCGCCTATTGTTTTTTGAACATGTCCGGATGGAGCCCGCATTGCTCAGTAAGACACAAGATCTCTTGAATCCGCTGTGGGAGAAGATTTGTGATGGATGCCAGTTAAATCGAGATACGCTGGACTTGATTAAAAAATCGGGGATTGAAGTTGCTCAGATAGAAGCATATTATGCGAAGTTGTTTTTGTATATTGAAGGGATAAATGGAATGACGGAAAGGAAGAAGGTTAATGAATAAATGGCAAGAGCGGTTTAATCAGACGGAGTATGTATTCGGCAAAGAGGCGAATGTGTTCATACAAGAAGCAGCGGAGCAATTTACAATTGGAAAGAATGTGCTTGCGATTGCTGAAGGAGAAGGAAGGAATGCGGCCTTTTTAGCAGAGCAAGGGTGTGACGTCACGATTTGGGATTTTGCCCAATCCGGATTAGACAAGGCACAGGCGCTTGCGAAGGAAAAGGGTGTTCAGCTGAAGACAAAGATACAAGACTTACAGGAAGCGGATTGGCCAACGGATGAGTACGACGCAGTCATTTGTGTGTTTGGCCATTTCAATCCAGAACTAAGGATGCAGACATTGGAAGGCATTCGTCAGGCCGTGAAACCGGGCGGACTGTTTGTAACGGAAGTCTATGCAAAAGAACAAATCAACCATGGTACAGGCGGACCGAAAGATGTGACGTATATGTATGAACTGGCGGACTTTGAGGTGTTCGCAGAGTGGGAGCATTTACACTTTGAAAAGAAAGAAGTCGTGCGTGAAGAAGGTTCCGGGCATAGCGGATTGTCTTCTGTCATTCAATTTGCTGGACGGAAAAAGTAAGGATGCAAAAGCCGAGCACTGCGCTAAACACTGCGCAGTGCTCGGCTTTTAATCATTAAATGGCTTCCCGGACACGGTCAAACAGAACATTGTTTTCTAGATGGACATGCTGGAAAGTATCTTTTTCAAATTGTTCAAGGCGCGCATACACGAGTCGGTACGTGCCGCAGGCTTCTTCGGGCGGTGTGAAATTGTTAGTGATTTCCCGTAGTTCGTGAAGGAGCCGGCCAGCATTATCGTGCTCTCGTTCCAGTTCCGTAACATGCGGTTTTAGCTGCTTTTTCACTTCGGTTGTCGGGTTTGCTAAAAATTCAAGGATGAGCGGGAAGACGTTTTGGTCCTCATCGTCTGTATGATCGATCAGTTCAGTCCGCAGTAATTTAAAGATTTCTTGCACACGTAGCAAGTGTGGATGGTTCTCCCCGTGCACGCGTGCGACTTTTGTGACATACGGAGCAAGCAATGGAAGTTCTTCACGCAAGCCAGTATGATATTTTTCTTGAATATGTGCAATAAGTGTTTTCTCCCCAAAGGAGGAAGGCTCCATTTGTGCACGGGTTTCTCGTTTCTCTTCGATTTCTTGAACATGTGTTAAGACGTCGGAAGGATCTAGGTTTCGCTGAACAGCTGCGTCTTGCAATGAAATTTTACCGCCGCAGCAATAGTCGATGCGTAAGCTGCGGAACAAGTCAGCACTTTGCGGGAGAGCCGTGACAATATCAGAGACGTGTTGGTCGAGCGTTATTTGTGACAATGGAATTCCTCCTATTGGATTAATTGATAATCGTTCTCACATCTAATCTTACTGATACTTGGCGGATTTTCATATGAGGGAAATGCCTACTTTTAAAAATGAATACGAGTGACTGAAGATTCCCTGCGTTTTGTCGTCACTTTTCAGTTAGTTTAGTTATTCATATTGAACAAGAATATGTGTAACGTATTCGTCGATTGAATTGATGACCATTTCATTAATCCCGACTTCATATGAATAACCGGTGAGTGTGACTCCCTGTTTTTTAGCGAATTTCAGTATGTGTTCATAGGTTTCAGGAAGACGGTCCCAATTTCCTTTGCAAAAGGCTTGGATATAGCGTCCTGCAGGTTTGATGTGCACATTTAAATCTTTCGGTAACTTATCGACTTTTGTGAAGAAGCAATGATAATCATCAAAGTTGTGTGTATTAAGTTTCTCAGAGGAAATCATCGTTCCATAGGTTTTGTTAAAGAAACGGGAATCTCGAATCTTCTTTGATTCCTTGAGTAGTATGCTCATATAGTCTTCGTCTTCGACTCCTGAAAGGGAAGGACCAAGAATTAAAAGTTCTTCTTTGCATTCAACGAGTTCAATTTGAGTCAGTTCTGAATGATCGGCTAAGTTGAGCATTTCTTCTTTGCTTGTCAATAATCTTTTCAATTGGCGCAGACGATCGATAGAGGTATCTATCTCCTTTTTTTTACTTGTGATGATTTCTTGAAATGATTGAGCAGACCGGTTTTTCATAAACAATGTTACTTCCTCAATGGACATGTTGAGTTCTCTTAACGTCAGCAGCATTTCCAATGTTGGGCTTTGTGAATAACTATAATAGCGATAGCCGTTTTCTCCAACATGTATTGGAGAAAATAATCCGATGTTGTCGTAGTAATGGAGTGTTCTCTTGTTAAGATTATGCAATTTCGCAAATTGTCCAGCTGTGAACAGAAGCTGATCTTGTTTTTTCATAAGCAGAGCCTCCTTGTTGACCTTACAGTTACTGTACAGTTTATCATGAATATCAGTAAGAGGATCAACAACTTTTTGGAGGATGTCAACATGAGACAGACAAGTATTCAATTTAGAGAAATTAAACGAGAGGATTATCCATCTCTTGAGAAGATAATTAGTGATACGTGGGAGTATGAAAGCTACTGTTCACCGCAAGTCGCCAAACAGATGGCGGCGTTCTATCTTGCGAGTTGTCTCGCAAACCAAACGTTCACGTGTGTTGCTGAAAATAATGGCGTGGCGGTTGGAGTGATCATGGCAAAAGTCGAAAAAAACTTCCAAACCCCATTGCGATATGCGACTCAAGCGATGTTTGCGACCGGGAATTTAAAACGAACAAAAGAAGGCCGGCATATTGCAAGTCTCTTTGAGGGGTTTGACAAACTCAATCAGCGGCTGTTGAAGCAGAGTGAATTGACATTTGACGGGGAGTTGTCCTTTTTCATTGTTGGCAGTGATCAGCGGGGGAATGGAATCGGCGGCGAACTGTACAAGAGATTTTTACAATATACACAAGCAGTCGGAATCGAAAATTATTATTTGTTTACCGACAGCGACTGCAATGTTGGATTTTATGAGCATCAGAGCCTTGTGCGTATGGGGGAAGAAATCCGCAATTTGAAACCGTATGTGGATGAGGACATGAACTTTTATTTATATGGACACCATGCGTCCGCCAAAGCTGAAAAACTGGCATAACTGCATTTTCCGGATCTCACAATGAGATCCGGATTTTTATGTTTTTACATATTGAAGACAGGTGAAGAAATTACTTTATAAACATGAAGAATGTCAAAAATGCTCAAAATAAGATAGCTATAAATCTAGTTTATTCGTATACTGAAATTAGCAGCAGATACATGACACTATTTTACAATGAGAGTCAGTGAAAACTAGTGAAGGGAGAAGAACAATATGAACAAAAAGGAGTTGTTTTTTATTCCTTTGGTCACTCTAGTGACGCTGATGTCTTTAGGTGCGTGTGCAGATGAGTCAAGTGAATTTATCATCTATGGAAACCATGAAAACATGAGTGAAATATCCAGAGATTATTTAATAAATTGTCTGGATGACAGGGGCATCGAGTTTAAACTGGATGCACAAAAGAATATTCTAATTCAAGAGCGGGACCATGATATGGCAGTCGCTTCTTGTTCATAATCCTGAAGCCTGCAGTATCCTGAAGGGGATGCTGCAGGTTTTTTTGAAATAAAATGAATCGGAAATGAAGTGGCATCCGTCTATAGAGAAAAGGCAGGTGGATTCGTTCGTGAATATCGAAAAAGTGGTGGACGATTACAGCGATTATTTGCTTCGAGTCGCTTATGTCTATGTCAAAAATCAAAGTACCGCAGAAGATATCGTGCAAGAGGTACTCATTCGTTACTGCCAACGGTCAGACCAGTTTAGGGAAGAAAGTTCGTTGAAGACCTACTTGGTTAAGATGACTGTGAATCGGAGCCATGATTATTTAAGAAGTTGGACACATAAACGAGTTCTATTGAAAGAAAAGATTATTGGAACGAAATCGATGAAAACTCCGGAAAGGCATTTGATTGAAGAGGAAACTACAGAATCTGTATTAACTGCTCTGCTATCTATGAAACTTATTTATCGGGAAGTGTTGGTATTGTACTATTACGAAGAATCGTCAACGGTGGAAATTGCGCAGATTTTAAATTGTCCTGAACCAACGATTCGAACTCGGCTTCAACGTGCCCGCATTCAATTGAAAGAGCAATTCGAACAACAGGAGGGATTTTCTCATGGATTCGATTAAAGACCAGTTGAATACCGAGCTGCAAAGAATCATCTTCGACGATGAACGGAAACAAGAGCTCATTCACAACATCAAAAACAGCCGGAAACCAAATATACGCGGCTCTGTTTGGACATATCGAATTGTGCTTTCGTCCTTTGTATTGTTGTCTATGGCTTTTGTGTGGATCAACAGGAACGAAGAGAACCCTTCAAACGTTACACAAGCGGATGGCGGAGGGGCACTAACCATTATAGATTCACTTGCATATGACTCGGTGAAGACGCTGCTGCTGGCAAGCTTGTTTCTCATCATCTACGGTTTGTTTAAACGCAGTATTCGAAAAGAAGGAAGAACGCTGCCCGTCTGTGCGAATTGCGGGGCTGGGTGGTCTCAGAAGCTGGCATTGAAAAAAGCATTCAGACATGAAAAGACTGCGTGTCCGCATTGTTGTGAAATGAATTATCAAACGAGAAAGTCCAGGAAAAAAACGAGCTTGTTCCAACTGTTCATTCCTGTGATGATCATCGCGGCAAACTTATTTGAACATAGTGTATATGGAGTGTTTATCTACCTTGCATTCCTAGCTCTATTAAACATCCGCTTGGTTCCGTTCTATGTGGAATTGCAGCTGGAAGATCCGATGAACGAACCATTGTGGTGAAAAGGATAAGGCCGTATCCATTCCAAACGGATGGATACGGTTTTTATTTTTCAAAAGTGGAAGGGCTGCGTTTACTGCGGCAGGTGAAAAGGGAATAGATGACCAAGAAGAAAAAGATGGAGGGAATGAAACAGTTCATGCAGCTGATAGGGATCGGACTAGCAAGTGGTGCAGTGCTAAAAAGAGGAGTAATCGGTTGAATGTAGAATAATAACACTATACAGATTGGCTTTAGGAGGTTTTGAATATGAAGTTAGCAGAAGCTTTAATCGCAAGGGCGGATTATCAGAAGAGAATTGAACAGTTAAAAAAACGAATTCTAATGAATTTGAAAGTTCAAGAGGGCGATGCGCCTTATGAGGATCCGAATGAGATGCTATCGGAACTCGCGGAAATTCGTCAAGAGCTTACCTCATTAATTAAAAGAATTAATCGAACCAATTGCGAAATTAAATTTGATGAAGACCGAACACTTGCGGATGCATTAACTGAACGTGATCAGCTTTTTGATCAGCGATCGGTCCTGACAAAAGTGGTGGACGAGGCATCCCAGCATGTTGATCGATACAGCCAGTCGGAAATTCGAATCATTAGTACAGTAAGTGTAAAGGCAATCCAAAAACAAGTTGATCAGTTATCAAAAGCCTATCGAGAAATAGATACGAAGATTCAAGGGATGAACTGGAATATTGATTTACTAGACTAACGCAAGACAGTCGGTAGCGAGAGGTTGTAAAGGTGAGTGCAAACCCGCCAACAGGGAAAGTTGGATCAAAAAAAGCAGCGGGGCCTGCTTTGCGGCTAATGACCGCAGAACGTTGATGCCCAGTAAAGTGACACTTGTACAAATAGATTGTCATTGTAACTACCATGCACTAATTTACAGCTCTTCGCGAGGGTGGGTTCGGGGACTGCATACATAAAAAAAGCATCTGTTGAATGCGGAACAGATGCTTTTTTTCACTATATGGATCCTAACATAAAGAAGACGGCAAACAAGAGAATCCATCCGACGATACTCAGTACGAAAGCGATGCCCATTAGAATTCCAATCGTTCCGAATCCTTTCCAGGCAGAAAAACTGTGGACAATCCCAATTGCTTTTGACATGATGACAGTGCCATACACGGAAAGGCCCATTAGTCCTAAAAATAGAATGGGTGACAGTGCGAAAAGGATGACAAACACCGTCGCAGCTGCATCGGACTCTACGTATCTGAGTATGATTAACGCAACCATCATAGCCCAGGAAAAAGGCAGAATGTAGATCGCTGTCAGTGAACCTAACGGAACAACCGCAAGCATTTTTTTATAAGTTCCTGTACCGCCCAGCCACTTGCCGATCCACGTATAAAGAGCGCTATTCAAAAACCAGCCTGCCGTTGTTAGGATAAACAATCCGAAAAATGCGATGAGCAGGATGCCAATCAGCGGAATCTCTTCTATGAAAAGCATTTGCGTGATGGTGAGTGGTGCAATTGCAAGTGCAGCTAAAATGATAATGAGATAGCTGTACGATAGGGTCTTATGATTGAGTACAAAGTGAATCGTCTCTGTCGGACGACTCCAAATGGATAAAAACGGATTCAATGGAAAACTCCTCTCTGTAAAACTCTACTCTCTACTGTACTACAAAGGGGCAAAAAAAGATTCACATTTTCGAAATCTTAATTAAATGGAAAGGCTGAAAAACTACATGAAGTTGCACGAATGCAACTATAAACAGTAAGAAAAAGAAATGAGGATTCCTATGAGATTTGAAGCGAAAACCATTGAAGAATATGTTGAACAGCTTCCTGAAGAGCGACAGCAAGCAATCGAAAAACTGCGTCTGACGATTAAAGAAAACTTGCCGGCCGGATTTGAAGAAACGCTTTCCTATGGCATGATTGGATATGTTATCCCGCATCGTATTTATCCGGATGGGTATCACTGCAAACCAGAAGAACCGCTGCCATTTCTAAGCATAGGCTCTCAAAAAAATTTCATCGGTCTTTATCATATGGGGATCTACGCATTTCCTGAAGTGCATGATTGGTTCGTGGCAGAATATCCAAAGTACGTGAAGACAAAACTGGATATGGGGAAAAGCTGCATTCGATTAAAAAAGTTGGAAAACATCCCTTATGAGCTGATTGCTGAGTTATGCAAGAAGATTTCAGTTGAAGAGTATATTGCCCATTATGAGGCGGCATTGAAGAAATAATCATAAAGGTGCTGAACTGTTCGCGGGGTTCAGTGCTTTTTTGTGTGCGATAAAAAAGTTTTGGAAAATTGGTTTTCAATATGAACTATTTCTGTGCAGCAGAGTCTAATGAATAACAAGAGCAGGAGCGAGGTGGTAAAGGCATGGATGAGATGGAACTCAGTCGTAAAGCAATTAAAGGTGATGAGACAGCATTTCTAGCGCTTATGCGACAGCATAAAGAGGATTTGTTGAGAACAGCCCTCGCATTTTTGAAAAGTGAACACGAAGCGTTAGAAGCGCTTCAAGAAGTGACCGTGCGAGCCTACCATAAAATACATACTGTGAAAGAGCCTGCGTATGCGAAGACGTGGCTCATCCGGGTCATGATGAATTATTGTCAGGATCAGCTGAAACGGCAAAAACGGTTTCATATAAGAGAAATTGCAATTGACCAGCAGGGAACGGAAGACGCCTCACAACTTGAACTAAAGGAAGCCCTTGCTGCCCTGCCTGAAAAAGAACAACAGCTCATCTACCTTAAATACTTTCAAGATGTAAAAATTAAAGACATTGCCATACTCGAGAATATTCCGGAAGGCACGGTAAAGTCCAGACTGCACAAAACGCTGCGGTCACTGCGAGCTTATTTTGAAGATGAAGGAGGAAAGGAGCATGTATGAGCGGGAAGAAAAGAAATTGCATGAATTGAAGCACAAGCTGGAACAGGGGACTCTCCCATTAGAACAAGCCGACCAAATGATTCTTGCTGGGATTGCAAAAGCAAAGGCTGATCGAAGCGAGCAGAAACGACGCAGAAAGCGAATCACATGGACGGCCGCACTGGCAGCGATCCTGATCCTGACCTTTGTAACTTCAATTCGAGTGTCCACTGCGTTTGCCAACACCGTTGCGTCTATTCCAGGAATGGAGCCTTTTGTTGCGATGATTCAACAAGACAAAGGGCTACAGGCGATTTTTAAAGAGGACTATTATCAGGAAATCGGAGCCTCCCAAACTGTTGGGGATGTCACGATGACTATTGACGGCGTTATTTTGGATGAAACAGGGATGAATGTCTATTATACGATTGAATCGTCCAAAAAGATGAAAACAGCGAGTGTCCATACAATTGAAATGACCAATTCAAGCCCTATGCCTGAAGCAGGGATTTCGTATGGCGGGATGGGCGCAAATGATGTATATTCCTATCAGGAAACTATGGAGATCACCTTTTCAAAGCGGAATGTTTTTAACGATTTGAATTTCACCGTAGAAGCGGAAATGAAGATTGATGGAAGAATGGATACATTTTCAATTCCATTTAAAGTGCCTAAGCAAACGAAACCAAGTAAGCCGTATGTAATAAACAAAGTAATGGAACTGGATGGACAGCACTTCACCATCGATGAAATTGTGATTTCTCCTTTGCGTGCAGGCGTGCAAATTACATTTGATCCGAACAATACGAAAAAAATAGTGTCATTTGAAGATATGCGGCTGGTAGATGAAAAAGGAGAAGTATGGGGGAGAATTGCTAACGGAGTCACAGGTTTTGGCAATGAAAAAGGAAGGACGACGCACACATTCTTCCTGCAGAGCAACTACTTCTCTACACCTGCAAAGCTCTATTTGCAAATCAATAAGGCGCAAGCAATCAAACAAGAACAAGCTTTTATCGAAGTAAATACGGATACAAAAGAGTTGCTGGCATTTCCGGATGGGCCAGAATTGCAGCTAGTGGATGCGAACCGAAATGGGATTGACCTGTTGCTATCGGTAAAAGATTTTAATCATGATCCGTTTATCACTGCAATAGACGCTCAAGGAAAAGAAATTTCAATTTCTTCATTCAGCCTATATGGGGAAGGAGACGCGACCCACTGGAGTCCGGCATTTGAAACAACTTCCTATACGAATCCAATCCGTCTTGAACTTCATGCATATCCGACATACATTGAAGGAGATGTGAAAGTCGAGGTGAAGTGAACGAAAAAGCCGCAGCTCTCTTGAAGAGCGCTGCGGCTTTTGCAATTACTTTTTCTTATTCGATTGCTGATTTTTGTCGTGATTGGTTTTATTATTTTTGTTCTTCACTTTCGCATCAAATTCAGGAGCAAATTCCGTATCTGCGTTGTCCAGCGGATTGTTGCTGTTGCTGGCACTTGCATCACGGTCTTTGTTTTGATACGTATCAAATGGGTTGTGCGTTCGTTCGTTCATCGTTTTTGGGTTGTTTTTGTTCCCCATGCAGGCTCACCTCCTATAGGTAAGATGCGTGGAAAGAGGGGGAATCATACATTCGTTAAAAGTTAGGAGTGGGGATGGCGGACTTGTCTAGCTGTGAT
>JARIBI010000097.1 GCA_029257435.1 Sporosarcina sp.
TTATCGAACGGTACATACATTTCGATATGGCATGAAAGGTTTTCGAAGACCGCTGGCGCTTTTCCGCCATATTCACCATCCAAATTCACGAGGACTTCTTCTTTAGATGTCACTTTGACTGTTTGGGCTTTGCATGAAATCACGAGCGGATCATTTAAGTGTTCGCCTCGAACTGCGAGTGTCACGACACGGATGAATTCTGCGATGTTACACTTTTTCAAGATTAGCAATGTGAATTTCCCGTCGTTAATGCTCGACTCGGGGGCCAGCTTTTCAAAGCCGCCAACGGAATTCGTTAAACCGACTAAGAAGAGCATTGCTTCATCGTCAAATACTTGGTCATCATACTCAATCTTCACACGGCTTGCATGAATGGAAGGTAGCATCTCGATCCCTTTCAAGTAGTAAGCGAGTTGACCGAGCATTGTTTTCAAGCGGCTTGGGACTTCATACGTCAATTCCGTCATTCGCCCGCCGCCCGCGATGTTGATAAAGAAGCGGTCGTTCATCTTACCGACATCGACTGGAATCTTTTTGTCTTCTAATATGATATCGAGCGCTTTGTTGATATCGCGCGGGATTCGAAGGGCGCGAGCGAAATCATTCGTCGTCCCCATTGGAATCAGACCAATCGGCGGACGCTCCTCGAAATCTGAAACTCCCGCGACAACTTCGTTCAGCGTTCCATCTCCGCCCGCAGCGATAATTAAGTCAAAACCGCGTTCCACAGCTGCAGCAGCAGCGACGGTTGCGTCACCTTCGCACGTTGTCGCATGGGCAGATGCTTCGTACCCGCCTTGTTCAAGCCGCATGAGTACATCCGCCAAATTTTTGCGGAAAACTTCTCTTCCCGCTGTCGGGTTGTAAATAATACGAGCACGCTTCATACGTTGTTTCCCTCTTTCTGTTCACTCAGCTCCAGGTGCACGAGCGCTTTTAAGCCTCTTGGACCACCGGCAGGAATGTAGTGCGAATGTCTTCATAAACCGTTAGCCAATGCTCAGGTTTCGTCGTGTACTCGGCTGTAATTTGATTATGTACAGCTCGTTGCTTTTCTTCAAAGTCCGGTGCATCTTTAGCCGGTATTTGCTGTTTCAATTCCATCACATGTTTTTGAATCGTTGCAGCACGAGGTCCCCATTTTGCAGAGACATTCCCATCCGCATCAAGCAGTAAGTACACAGGAATTGAACGTCCTCCATTTGTTAAGTGACGGTCAATGAGTTCGGTGTCTTGATCCCGATACACAGCTCGAACGTCTAAATCCGCGGCTTCCGCAATACGTCGTAAAATCGGATTGTTCATCATCGCGTCTCCGCACCAATCCTCAGTAATCACGAGAATTCGCGGCTTCACTTCTTTCAGTCGGGTGATGAATTCATCGTCTTTCGGCACGTCAAACTTTTCATAAATTGAAAAACTGCTGTCTTTCAGCTGCTCCATACGATCCATATACTCTTTAAGTGAAATCGCTTGTTCAAAATACTCCAATTCAGTAGCCAACGAGCCTCACACTCCTTTTGATGATATAACTGATTCACCATAGTTTCAATGGAATCAAAATTACAAATTATCCTTTTACTCAGTGTACCTCTATCCGTACACGGAAATCAATTTCCGCGCAACACTCACGAAAACGCCCTGTGTAAGGAGCTTAAGCCAAATCACAGGGCGTCTTCAAGGTGTCTAGTTATCGTTTGCTCATTTCATCGAGCAGCAGTTTGTTAACGAGCGGCGGGTTCGCCTGCCCTTTCGTTGCTTTCATGACTTGACCCACCAGGAACCCTACAGCACGGTCTTTACCGTTTTTATAGTCCTCGATGGATTGCTCATTTGCATCCAAAATCTCACCGATCACTTTGCGCAGCGTGCCTTCGTCGGAAATTTGGACAAGTCCTTTTTCCTTCACGATTACTGCAGCATCTCCGCCATTTTCAGCAAGCTCTTTGAATACTTTCTTAGCGATTTTCGATGAAATCGTTCCATCTGATAGGAGCTTCACAAGACTCGCAAGACCAGCAGGCGTAATAGGAGTTTCTTTCAACTCTTTGCCTTCAGCATTCAAGTATTCGGATACTCCGCCCATGAGCCAGTTAGATGCAAGTTTTGCATCCGCTCCAGCTTTCACGGTTTCATCGAAGAAATCAGACATTTCTTTCGTCAATGTCAGCACATGCGCATCGTATTCAGGTAAGTCCAGTTCATTAACGTAACGGTTTTTACGTGCATCTGGAAGCTCTGGAATTTCTGCGCGTACACGTTCAATCCAATCTTCGTCAATAACAACTTCCGGCAGATCAGGATCATCAATGAAACGGTAGTCGTTTGCGCTTCCTTTGATACGCATTAACATCGTTTGACCTGTTGCTTCATCATAGCGGCGCGTTTGCTGGACAATTTTCTCGCCGGAAAGCAATAACTTCTCTTGACGCTCGACTTCGTTCGCGATTCCGCGGCGCACGAAGTTGAATGAGTTCAAGTTTTTAAGCTCTGTTTTTGTTCCGAATTCCTCTTGACCATATGGACGCAATGAAATGTTAGCGTCACAGCGAAGTGAGCCTTCTTCCATTCGTACGTCGGAAACACCTGTGTATTGAATAATTGCTTTCAATTTCTCAAGGAAAGCATATGCTTCGTTCGGTGTACGAATGTCCGCTTCCGTAACGATTTCGATAAGCGGCGTTCCTTGACGGTTCAAGTCTACGAGAGAATATCCGTTATCAGAGTGCGTCAGTTTCCCTGCATCTTCTTCTAAGTGCACACGCTCAATGCGGATTTTCTTTTTATAGCCATCCACTTCAATTTCAATCCAGCCATTTGCGCCGACTGGACGGTCATCTTGTGAAATTTGGTACGCTTTTGGATTATCCGGATAGAAGTAATGCTTACGGTCGAAGTTCATCACACGTGCAACGTCACAGTTTAGTGCCATAGAAGCTTTCATCCCGAAATCGATTGCTTGTTTGTTCATCGTAGGCAACGTGCCTGGATACGCAAGGTCAGTCGGGTGAATGTTCATGTTCGGTGCCGCGCCAAAGTGAGCAGGTGCCGGTGAAAAGATTTTCGTATCTGTTTTCAGTTCTACGTGGACTTCAAGTCCGACAATCGTTTCAAAGTTCATAATCAGTTCCCCTCCCCAGCAGGCGGTGTCTGTTTGTGGAATTCTGTCGCTTGCTCGTAAGCATGCGCCACTTTATAGAGCATCGCTTCTTCGAAATGGTTTCCGATGATTTGCAATCCGACTGGAAGTCCATCTGCAAAACCACACGGAACCGAAATTGCTGGAATGCCAGCAAGGTTTACAGGTGTAGTCAGTAAGTCATTTGCATACAATGTCAGCGGATCTTTAATGGTCTCGCCTAGTTTGTATGCGTTCGTTGCACTCGTTGGTCCAACGATGACATCATATTCTTTAAAGACATTTTGGAAGTCTTGAGCGATTAATGTACGTACTTTTTGTGCACGCTCATACAAGTCTTCATGATGACCGGCACTAAGCGCATACGTACCATAAAGAACACGCTTGCGCACTTCTTCTCCGAAGCCTTCAGAACGCGAACGCAAATAGATCTCGTTCAAGTTTTTAGCATCTGCCGGGTGGTAACCGTAACGGATGCCGTCAAAACGAGCTAGGTTTGAGGATGCCTCTGCAGACGAAATTACATAGTAAGTTGGCGCAGCATAGCGTGAATAGTGCAGGTCTACTTCATCCACATGTGCTCCTAGAGATTCAAGAACACCAATTGCCTTTTTAACAGCTTCGCGTACTTCTGGATCGACACCTTCACCTAAATAGCGGGCAGGGACGGCTATTTTCAAGCCTTTAATGTCTCCAGTCAATGACGTACGGAAATCTGGAACCGGCTTTTCAGATGCTGAAGCATCACGATAATCTGCTCCCGCAATTGCGCCGAGCAGCATTGCGTTGTCTTCAACTGTTGTTGTAATCGGTCCGATTTGGTCCAAAGAAGATCCGAATGCCACAAGTCCAGAACGTGATACACGGCCGTATGTCGGTTTCATACCAACGACGCCGCAAAATGCAGCTGGCTGACGGACGGATCCGCCTGTATCAGTGCCTAGTGAGAATAGTACTTGTCCAGCAGCAACTGCCGCTGCAGAACCGCCAGAAGATCCGCCAGGGACACGATCTAAGTCCCACGGGTTACGTGTAATTTGGAAAGCAGAATGCTCCGTTGTAGAACCCATTGCGAATTCGTCCATGTTAAGCTTGCCAACGATAACCATTCCACTTTCTTTAACGCGTTCTGTTGCTGTTCCTTCATATACAGGTACAAAGTTTTCCAACATTTTACTTGCACATGTTGTTTTGATGCCTTGAGTGATGATGTTGTCTTTAATTCCAATGGGCATACCGAATAGGCTACCGCGTTTGTCATCAGGAAGGTTGTCCAACTGTTCGGCAGCAGCAAGAGCTTCTGGTCCAGTCACAGTTAGAAAGGCCTGAATGGTTTTATCTTTTTCTTCAATAGTTTGCAGTGTAGCTTCAGTTAGTTCTTTAACCGATAGTTCACGACTATGTAAAAGAGACTGAAGTTCAGACGCAGTTTTGTTTACTACCATAAGTCATTTCCTCCTCTATACAGGTCAATCTAGGATATTCGGTACTTTAATCAGACCGTCTTCATGGTCTTCTACACTCTTCAGCATCTCTTCACGGTCGAGAATGTCTTCAGGCGTGTCTTCGCGCAATACGTTTACGATTGCAAGCGGATGTGTCATCGGTTCCACATCTGCTGTATCAACTTCCTTTAGTCGATCGGAAAAATCGAGCAGCGTGTCCAAACGAGTCGCGAACTTCTCCGCTTCCGCGTCTGGCATATCGATCCGTGCGAAATTCGCATAATACTGGATATCCTCTTTAGTAAAATTGGACATAGTCTCTCCTCCTGGCTTTTGTACAATACGATTAATCATAACACCTCAAGCAGATGATGAAAAGTTCCTATCCTCAATATGAGTAGATGTGTACAGTTGGTTCCTTTTCACCCGGCTTTTTCATAATTAATGCCTCCGGACCATTATTCGAAGTAATACTTGCTTCGACTTCAATATCCGGATAATATTTCAACACTAACGATGTCATATATTGCGTCAGTGCGACAACTTCGTTTTTGCCATAGAACTGGATTGGAATGTTGATTTTAAGCGAATTGAGATTGTTGTCGCTATAAAATGCTGTCCCTACGATACTCACAAATCCAGGGAAGTAATCATTCACGTCTTGCTTTAAACTTTCAAACGTCAAGTTCGCATCGCGATAATTATTATCCGTCGATGCAGCTGGAAGCAGAACAAATTTCTCATTCACTTCTTTCCAGGCTGCAGGCGCATCTTTTCCTTTATCAACAACTGTCGTTGCGAAATACGTTCCTGGAACAATTGAACTGCGCGGCTGCTGTTTGAAGAGACCGATTGTAATTGGCACATCTCCTACTCCCTCAATCTTGCGCATTCGCTGGACGATGGTCTCTGCCATTTTCATCCCCTGCTCTTGAATCGTCTTGTCTGGAATATTTTTTTCAGTCGCATCACGCTGATAAAACACTGAGTTCATAGCAAGACCAATTGAAATGCCCGCTAGCCCCACTTTTTTATCACCCGTTTTCACGTAGTAGTCCTGCTCCACGATATGCGCTAAATAGACAGGCGCTTTCTCGCTAATATCTTGCGGGGACATCTTATCGTTGATAGGCGGGTTTAAGCCTTCATCGAACTTGGAACTTCTGGATAGCCAGCGAATCGCTGTTTTTTCATCAATGAATTGTCCTTCTTGGAAAAAGTGATCTTTTGGATTGAACTTTTTAGCTGACAATCGAAGGAGTCCCTCTTCAACCTCGCCAATATCATACTTGCTATATACCTGATTGACGATTAGCCCGCGGCTTGCACTCTTTTTAAACGGCAGCAGCGTTCGATAGTATGTCTCATTCAGCTGCACTTCTGGAATGAGGACAGTCTCTTGCTCGACGTCCTCATTTTCTTGAATGACTTCTTCTTTTTCCGGTCCGATTGACGGGATACACCCGCCAAGGAACAGGATAGAAGCGACTGCCGGTATTGTGAATAACCTTTTCATCTAGTTGTTTACTCCTTTACTTCCAGCACGTCAATGAGCTTCGCTTCGTCCCACACATCAATGCCGAGCTCTTCCGCTTTTGCAAGCTTCGATCCTGCGTCTTCTCCCGCAATCACGAGGTCCGTCTTTTTGCTGACACTTCCGCTCACTTCGCCACCAAGCGCTTCAATTTTCTCTTTCGCTTCGCCCCGTGTCAAGATTGATAATTTCCCTGTTAAGACGACCTTTTTACCGACGAAAGGACCTTGATCCGGAATCTCTTGCTGGGTGCGGCCTTTGTAATCCATGTTGACGCCGTAATCTTTCAATTTCTGAATGACTTCTACTACGTCTTCGTTGGAGAAGTACGTTTCAATGGCATCTGTTACTTTTTCTCCGATTTCATGAATCGCCAGCAGCTGTTCCGGTTCTGCCGCCATTAATCCATCTAACGAGCCAAACTCACGCGAAAGTAGTGTTGCCGCTTTCTCTCCCACGTGACGGATGCCGAAACCGAACAGCAGTTTTTCCAACGAATTTTCTTTGGAAGCAGCAATTGCTGCGATGAGATTGGATGCCGACTTCTCACCCATCCGCTCAAGCTTCAGCAGCTGTTCTTCTGTTAATCCGTATAAATCCGAAAAGTCTTTGACGAGTTCCGCTGTATATAATTGGTCGACGACGCGCTCGCCTATCCCTTCGATGTTCATCGCATTACGCGAGACAAAGTGAATGAGTGCTTCTTTCAACTGGGCAGGACATTGCGGGTTCACGCATCTTAGAGCGACTTCCCCTTCTATGCGTACGAGTTCCGAATCACAGACCGGACAATTTTCCGGCATGTCAAACGGCTCTTCATCGCCCGTCCGTTTGTCAACGAGCGGCCCGATGACTTCCGGAATGATATCGCCTGCTTTTCGAATTGTCACGTAATCTCCAATGCGGACATCCTTTTCATGGATTAAATCCTCGTTATGAAGTGACGCGCGTCCAACTGTCGTTCCGGCGACGCGAACCGGCTCCAATATTGCGGTCGGTGTCACCGTTCCTGTACGGCCGACACTCAGCTCAATGTCGAGCAGTTTCGTCACAACTTCTTCAGCGGGAAACTTGTAAGCCGTTGCCCAGCGGGGGCTTTTCGCTGTATACCCTAGCTGTTCCTGGTCTTCGAAACTGTCGACTTTAATGACAATGCCGTCAATCTCATAATCTAAATCGGAACGCTTAGCTCCCCAGCTGTTGACATATTCAATCACGTCTTCGATTGACTTGCACCGTTTGCGTTCGTGGTTGGTCACAAGGTCGAGTTTATCAAGATAGTCGAGTGCTTCTGAATGTGTTGCCTGACCGTACGCTTCACCGTCTCCGCCAATTCCGTATAAGAACACAGCAAGATTCCGGCTCCCCGCAATTTTTGGATCGAGCTGGCGCAGTGAACCCGCTGCCGCATTCCGGGGATTCGCAAATGGTTCATCGCCCGCTTCGTCACGTGCTTCGTTCAAACGGACAAATGACTTTTTCGGCATATACGCTTCGCCGCGCACTTCGATTTTGATGGCTTCACTCAGTTTCAGC
The DNA here is from genome assembly GCA_029257435.1 of Sporosarcina sp. Classification (GTDB taxonomy): domain Bacteria; phylum Bacillota; class Bacilli; order Bacillales_A; family Planococcaceae; genus Sporosarcina. The sequence continues at coordinate 7,655 of JARIBI010000097.1, forward strand.
GGTATGGAACGAATCGTTTTCAAGTTCGCTGTGATGTCTTCTCCAACAGTTCCGTCACCGCGAGTGGATCCTTGGACAAATCGACCGTTTTCATATTTCAATGAAACCGCAAGTCCATCAATTTTCAGTTCACATATATAAGATACTTTTTCGCCGACCTCTTCTTTCACGCGACGGTCAAATTCACGAATGTCTTCTTCGTTAAACACATTGGACAAGCTTAGCATCGGATAATCGTGCTCCACTTTTGTAAATCCTTCCAGCACGCTTCCACCCACTCGCTGAGTCGGAGAGTCCGGGTAGATCAAATCAGGATTGTCCGCTTCAATCGCGAGCAGTTCCTGCATCAGTTTGTCGTACTCCGCGTCTGTAGCAACCGGTTTGTCGAGCACATAGTACGCTCGTCCATACTCGGTGAGCAGCTGGTTCAATTCCTGCACGCGCTTTTCGAGCTCGTTAATATCGCTCACATTGCGTTCCTCCTCTTACACTTTTTCAATCGGTGCAAATTTCGCAAGCAATCGTTTAATGCCGACTTCCGGAAAGGCGATGTCGAGTTCAACATCATCCGCTGACCCTTTGACGCTGACAACCGTGCCTGTCCCCCACTTTTTGTGCGCAGCTTTGTCGCCTGCTGACCATCCTAGTTTTTCCCCGCCTGTTGTTTTGTAGACAGGCTTTCTCACAGCTGCACGTTTTGGTTCATCATTGCGTGATCCGCCGATTGAGAAACCGCCAGAGGCGTTCTCTGTTTCGATGACTTCATCAGAAATCTCGTTAATAAATCGAGATGGATTGTTGTAACTGAATTTGCCGTACAACATTCGGCTTGAAGCAGAAGACATGAACAACTTTTGCTCTGCACGTGTAATTGCTACATAAGCAAGGCGTCGTTCTTCTTCCATTTCCTCATCGTTTCCAATCGAACGGGCATGCGGGAAAATATTTTCTTCCATACCAATTACAAAAACGACTGGGAACTCGAGACCTTTCGCAGAGTGCGTCGTCATTAAGACGATTTTTTCTGTCGATTGGTTCTCTTCCTTATCGAGTGAGTCGATATCTGCAATGAGTGCGAGATCCGTCAAAAACGCAACAAGTGATTTGTCGCCTTCATCCTCTTCTGCCCGTTTTTCAAATGCTTCTGTAACAGATAAAAACTCGTCGATGTTCTCTAAACGGCTTTCCGATTCAATCGTTTTTTCACGTTCGAGCATCGCACGGTATCCGGTTTTATCCAACACTTGCTCTGTCAGTTCTTTGACAGACAAAAACTCTTGCATCTGTGTAAAGTTTTGGATCAAATCGCGGAACTTCGCTGATTCCACGGCTGCTTTTTTCGTCAGACCCATGAAGTCCAGCTCTTGCATCGCATCGAATATGGACCGGTCATTTTCAATCGCAAATCTGGCCATCCGTTCAAACGAAGTTGCCCCGATGCTGCGCTTCGGTTCGTTAATGATCCGCGCAAGCGCGAGGTCGTCTTCGTTATTCGCAATGAGCCGCAAGTATGCGAGCAAGTCTTTAATTTCTTTCCGATCATAGAACTTCGTGCCGCCGACAATCGTATATTCCAGATTCGACTTCACTAAATATTCTTCAATCATCCGAGATTGCGCGTTCGTCCGGTAAAGAACCGCGAACTGGTCGAGTGAAAACCCTTGTTCCTGCTGCAGTTCAATGATTTTACGGACAACGTATTGCGACTCATCTTTCTCATCGGTCGCTTTATAAACAGTGATGAAATCCCCTTCATCATTATCTGTCCGCAGCCGTTTATCGTAACGGCTTTCGTTATTTTTTATGACATCATTTGCTGCCTGTAAAATGTTTTGAGTCGAGCGATAGTTCTGTTCGAGTAAAATGACTTCTGCGTCTTTATAGTCTTTTTCAAACGACAGAATGTTGCCGATATCCGCGCCGCGCCATTTGTAAATGGACTGATCGGAATCACCGACGACACAAATATTGCGGAATTTCTCCGCCAGCATTTGTACGAGGCGGTATTGGGCATGGTTTGTATCCTGATATTCATCGACATGGATGTATTGGAACTTGTCCTGATAAAACTCAAGCACATCTGGAACTTGCTCGAATAACCGCAGTGTCAGCATAATGAGATCGTCAAAATCGAGTGACTGGTTTTTCCGCAGTTTTTTTGTATAGCCATCAAAGACATCTGCGATGACACGGTCGTAAGGGTTCGATTCGTTCATACCTGCCCGATATTCTTTCGCATCGATGCATTCGTTTTTTGCAGAACTGATAATGTTAAGCAGTGTCCGCGGATCGTATTGTTTGGGGTCTAGGTTCTGTTCTTTCAGGACTGATTTAATAGCAGATAACTGGTCTGAGGAGTCCAAAATGGAGAATGTCTTGGAAAAGCCGATTCGGTCAATGTTGCGACGCAAAATCCGTACGCACATCGAGTGGAATGTCGAAACCCACATGCGGTCGCCTGAACCTTCCCCGAGTAACCCATCGATTCGATTACGCATTTCCCGACTCGCTTTGTTTGTAAAAGTGATGGCAAGAATTTTAGATGGATATACATTTTTTTCAATGACGAGATACGCAATTCGATGCGTCAGTACGCGTGTTTTCCCAGATCCCGCCCCCGCCATGATGAGCAAAGGACCTTCTGTTTTCTTCACCGCTTTCGCCTGTTCAGGGTTCATGCCCGTCAATAAGTCTTGTGCGAGTTCTTTCATAATTTATAACCGCCTTTTAGGAACATTTGTTCTTCAGTATACACGAAATCACTTAGGACTGGTAACCGCTTTTACCGCATCCACCGTTTCGAGTGCTCTCTTCAAATCTTCATAGATAACATTGCCTATCACAACTGTATGGGCAATTGACGCCATTTCAGCTGCTTGTTCTGAAGTTCGGATCCCTCCGCCATAGACGAGCCGGGCTTCATCCAACACAGAAGCTGCTGCACTGACGATTTTAGGATCCCCATAGGTTCCGCTATACTCCAAGTAAAAAATCGGCAGTTTAAATAAATGCTCCGCCATCCGGGCGTATCCGACGACATCTTCCTTAGTCGGCACTTCCGTTGCCCCTGTCAGCTGAGCGGCTTTGCACTCCGGGTTCATGATGCAGTAGCCTTCTGTTGCGACTTCTTCCCATTTCATCATATGACCGAATTCTTTCAGCGCTTCTAAATGAATGCCGTTCATCCACTTCACGTCAGTTGAATTGAAGACCGTCGGAATGAAGTAATAATCAAAGCCGAATGTGACAGCATCCACGTCTGAAACTTCCAGAGCCAGTGGCACTGCGTAACGCCGCAAGCGTGCGAGCAGATCGAGTACCCCTTCAAGCGTGATATTGTCAGTTCCCCCGATGATTATTCCATCTGTTCCCGATTCTGCGAGCTGCTCGAGCGCCTCGTCTGAAATGTCTTTTGCGGGATCTAATTTAAAGGCATGACGCCAAGTTCGATAGTCCATTTTCAGTCACCTGCATTTTCGTATTTATGTGTATTCATTATAGCAAAAAACACGTGCCGATTCTCGTTAGCGCCTATGACAAATGAAAAAACCGGTCAGCCAGTAGCTGTTCCCGGTTTTTGGGTTAATTTTCTTCAGTTGTTTTTTCAGATTGCTCGTTCATACGATCGACAATTAAGTTATAGCCGCCTGATCCGTAATCGACACAACGCCGAATTCTTGAAATGGTTGCCGTACTCGCACCCGTCTCGTTCTGAATTTTGTCATACGTATGCTTCTTTTTCAACATGACTGCTACGTCCAGACGCTGTGCCAGGGATTGAACCTCTCCGATTGTGCACAAATCATCGAAGAACGCATAGCATTCATCCAAATCTTTTAACTCTAATATCGCGCGAAACAGCTGATCGGTCTGTTCGTCTTTTATTTTTTCCAGCATTAGAAACAGCCTCCGTCCTTAAGGGGTATAGGTCGTTGTATTGCCAATCGATTGTTGTTGAACGATATGGACCCACGTCTGACCAGGTACTAATTTTGCAGGTACCCCGTTCTGTACAGGTGTAATCACGCCATCAATCTGTTCCCACTCAAGTGTCAGCGCGACGCCATTCTGAAACAAAATCGCAGGACCGCCTTTTGTTAAATCCAGCGATTGTCTTCCTTCAGCATCGATGGTTGTATAAGGGGCTTCCATAACTAAAATATTCGCAGGAGTGACTTTTTTGTCGTCCGCCTTGTCTGTTGTAATGATTCCATTCACGGTACGCTCATACGTTTTAGTTTCAGGGTTAAACGTATACGTGCTCGTAAAATTGGGATCCGGGTGACCGACGACAATTGCAGTTGCAATCTCCCCTAGTTTAGCACTATCGGCATCAGGATGGAACGAAAGCGGCGGGACTTCGCGGATCTCCGTGTCAATGGATAGATCGTCCATTGCATCTTCAATATGCTCTCTTGAAATGTAAGAGTTATGCGGCGCTTTCCGTTCTTTCGAGCGGATGAAATACGAGCCATCGTACTGCATGCCATTGATGTTGTCGACAACTCCCGCATTCAACAGAGCGTGAGCATCCGGACTATAGCCATGCGCAATATAGAACGCATCCAATCCATCCGCAATTCCGATGAAATAATCACGGGCACTACGAATCGGACCGATTTCTTCAGGAAGCTGGCTCTGATAAAGTGCAAGGAGCCGCGTGATATTGCCTTCAGCGAACACTTCATAGACGATATCCGCCTGACTTAACCCCGACTGCGGACGTGCCAGCGGGTGATTATTAACCGTCGCAAGAATTGGCCGCATATCCACAGATTCCACTGCCTTTCCAGAAAATGGAGCACTCGGTTGTGCGACAGTTTCTACGGTTTCACCAGCTTCAACTTCAGTTACGGGCTGCTCTTCTTGATCTTTTGAACAGCCGACGAGCATAATTTGTCCTACGAGTAAAGCGGTAAAAAGTACTTTCGATGCGTTCATAGCGGCTCTCCTATCGTTCTGTCATTGGTATTAAAACCTTGTTTCTCATTACATCTGCAACGCCTAGCTGCGTCACACGAACGTATGGCAGATGGGTGGATTGAAGAAAGAGCAAGCTGTAAACTGCGTCTCCTTTTTCGTATCCTCTGTCGCTTAACGCCCGCTTAAATTCACGCTCTAGTTCACGAAGAACTTCAATCGGCTGATCGGATAGACTGCCGCCAATTGAAAGAGGCAGTTCGCATAGGACTTTTTCATCTTCAGCTAGAACGATTCCTCCGCCTATTTCTTTTAATTGGCGGAATGCACGCAGCATTTCATTCTTGTCCTTCCCGATTAAAATAATGTCTCCGGTATTGGAATACGAAGATGCAAGTCCTTGCACAGAGCGTGCGAACCCTTTAATGACCGTTGTCACTCGCCATTTCCCATCTCGGTCAATGAGCGCCAGGAACGATTCATCGTGAGTGTCTTCCAATTTATCAGCGGACAGATCGACGGTTGTCTCGTACGGCTTCGTGATGACGTCATTCAGCATATCGATGCCGATTGGTTCCATTGCTGTTAAGTCCTCCAGGGTAAGCTCAAAATCTGGATCGAAATTCGGGAAAACGGACCAATCCGCTTTCTTGAATTCCATACAGGCCTGTCCATCCCGCTTCAGCCAGACCCCTTTGGACAACACGTCCGTAGGATTCGGTTCCCGGATGTCGGATAAAAAGTTCAGTGTCGCAAAACGTCCAGGTGCTATTACACTATGTAAGTCATCGATATTATAGTACCTCGCGATATTAAAAGATGCCATTTGGTAGGCATCCATTGGGTCTACGCCCGCTTCCAGTGCGATTCGAATGCATTTATCCATCACACCATCCTCGTGAAAAAGCGGCGGAGATCCATCTGTCGTCATCATAAGGTGATCAAACACGTTCAGTTCTTTTTCAAGAATTCCTTCAAGCAGCGGTTTTAAGTCCGGTCGAATAGATGATTCACGAAGTGTTACTCCGTAGCCTTGCAGCAAGCGTGCTTCCGCTTCGTCTGCCGTCATGGATTCATGGTCACCGTTCACACCAAGCAGTCGCATCCGTGCAAGCGTGCGCTCGGACGCCCCCGGGAAATGTCCTTCAACTTTTTTACCGAGATGCTTTGCCTTTTGAAGTGACGCGGTCATAACAGGATCGCCCTTTAGCAAACGCGGCCAACCAGTGAGTTCTCCCCCCATAAGGACATCGTCGCGCTTAAGCCATTCCTCAACTTTTTCAGGTGCGAACACTTCCGCCTCATTTTGTAAATTCGTCTGCGAATCCATACGCGCCCACCAGTAAAACGAAAACGGCAATTCTTTCAATTCGTCGAGCAGCGTGAATGCTTGCTCCTGGCTGATGGACATCAGCAGCATTAAGTTATCTGCTAAAAAAGTTGTGGTCCCGTGTTGAGCCGCGAATTGAGCAAACGTTTCCGGGTTATACAGCTGAAACGGATGCACATGCGGTTCTATGTATCCTGGAACAATCCACTTGCCTGCTGCATCGATTAGTTCAGCGCCTTCAGTAATTGGCGGCATGCGTTCACCAGTATAAAGAATGCGTCCTTGTTTAATCCAAATCGTACCGGTTTTCCATTGCTTTAACATTGAATGCAAGTACGTGGCATTCGTGATGATTAAATCCGGCGCTTCTTTCCCGTCAATAACGGCAAGCTGTGAAGCGATTTCTTCCGCGTTCCACATTGAGATCGTCTCCTTTATCGTCCTTTGCTACATTTATCCTACCATAGCTTGGAAAGTGTGAATAGATAGTGAATGAAGGACTCGACAGAACTTTATCGAATTGTTTTCATAGAGATTTATTAAAGGAGTGAGAGATATGAATGGAAAACTAACATTTGACCAGGATACTGCGACAGAATATGACCGAGGAATTCGGCGGACCTTGCCTACATATGACGAGCTGGTCCGACTGACAACTACCGCACTTCGAATGGAAACAAGCAAGAATGCGAATGTACTGGTGATTGGCGCAGGCGGTGGAAACGAGTTATTGGAGTTTGGCGAGTTTAATCCCGGATGGACATTAACAGCGGTAGACCCTTCTAAGCCTATGTTAGCCGAAGCCCGCACGAAAGTTGAAGCACGGATTGGATTGTCGCGAGTGGATTTTGTTTTAGGGAGTGCACAAGATGTACGGACCAATCATCCGTTTGACGCAGCTTCCTGTTTACTTGTACTGCATTTTATTGAAGACGAGGAGGTAAAGGCAGAGATGTTGCGTGAAATCCGAAAACGGTTGAAACCGGGTGCACCATTCGTAATTGCATCGATGGTTGGCGATCGTGAGGATCCTTCTTTCAACGAACTTTTCACGTTATGGCGTCATAGTTGGATTGACCGTTCGTCGTTAACAGAAGCAGAAGTGTTAGTAATGGAGAAAACAGTGCGTGCGCTGTCGTTTGTACCGCCTAATACCGTTGAGCAACTATTACGCGAAGCCGGTTTCGGACGAATTACACAGTTTTTCCAAACCACATTCTTTAGCGCATGGATGTGCGTAGCAGAGTAAGTTCGGTCTAAGCCATAGTAAAAGATTTTCTGCATCTAAACCATCTAGGAAAATCCCTTTGATCTAGCATTCAAAGAGGATTGGGCGCAGAGGTTCGTTCGATAAAATGAACCCTACCGGTCCCCCACGCGTGAAAGCACATAATTGTCATTGGGTTCAAATCCGTGATAATAGACAACCACAATTCCCCTACCTCCAATCCTCTTGTTGTAGGATAGGCGGTTCCACTCTGTGAAGGTCAGCACTTTGTCCGCTCTTCACCACCGCTGCAACAGTACTCCCTTCTTCCAGTATGAACACTTTGTCATGGCAGGCCGAATTTCATATCCTTTGAATATAATCAGAGGTTCTCGTCAAAGCTGTGTACAGTGCAGAATTGACCGGAAGGAGGGATAGTAATGACAGAAAAAAACAAGACGCAAGAATTACCCATATTCATGAAAACGATAACCGGAGTCCTTCCAGCATCTTTCGACGTCTTGCATGTCCCTCTCGCGATAGAAAATGCAGATGCCCATCTTCTATATGTAAAAACTGTTGTGGATGGAAGTGTGCTTCAACAAACAATTATCAAACCATTTTATGAGATGACAGACGCTACGAAATTCGCGGCGTATGTCAAAGGTATGCCCAATCGAATCGAGATTCCTGCTACTGACGAATTGTTAACGTTGCTAGTGTCGGGATTCGTACTAGTATACGTTGAAGATACATATAGCCTTCTTGAAGTCAGGCGTTTAGGCAATACGGAACGAGGCGAGACGATTGCTGAAACGACCATTCACGGACCGCAATTAGCACTCAGCGAAGATCTTGAAACGAATATCAGTATCGTTCGCCAAAATTATCACCAAGTCAGTTTATACGTTGAAAGTCAGCAGCTCAATGACAAAGGTAATACGTCAATTGCCATTATATATGATGAACAAGCAGTTAATCTAGAAGCATTACGCAAGGTTAAAGAAAAACTGGATTTTCTAGACGAACCCCTCATTCAATCTGCAGGAGAACTTGCAGTTCGGCTCACAAACCGACGTTTTACTCTGTTTCCAACTTGGATTGTTACAGAACGGCCGGACCGTATCGTTTATAACTTAACAGGCGGTAAAGTCATTATTCTAGTTGATAACTCTCCGTTTGCAATTGTATTACCGGTCGTCTTTGTTGACTTAATGGTTTCAATGGAAGAGAACTACCACTCGTATTTTGTTTCTCTTTATAACACATTATTAGGTTGGTTTGGGCTCATGTTCTGTTTGGTTTTACCCGCGTTATACGTTGCCGTCACGGCCTATTCACCCGAAGTTCTGCGTACAGAATTAACACTGTCCATTGCAGGAAGCCGAATCGGAGTTCCCTACCCCTCCTACATCGAAGCGTTCATTATGCTTATTTTTGTAGAATTACTCACAGAAGCGAGCGTCCGTCTGCCACGTTCGATTAACGCTGCAGCTACAACAGTCGGCGGGTTAATAATCGGAACAGCTGCAACAGAAGCTGCATTAGCTTCCAATATTCTTATCATGGTCATCGCAATCGTTGCCATTTCCACATTTGTAATCCCAATAAATGAATTAGGGTTTGTCGTTCGGGTCTGCAGATTGTTTCTCATAATTTTCACGACTTTATTTGGTTTGACCGGCTTGGTTTCTGGCATGTTGTTACTGATTCTCCATCTAACGAACTTGGACAGCTTTGGAGAGCCTTACTTACGAATCGGTTGGACAAGTAAGCGCCGCGAAAAGAAGGTGACCCTTAAGTGAGCCGTTTTTTATACTATTTCATCTTCATCAATATGTTAGCAACGATCACTACACCGGTACCTCGACTTTTGTTATTACGTGCAGGTGATGGTGCGCTAACTGCAACACTACTTAGTATCGTTGCGGGGGTATTGTTCACCTACATTACCGTATCCTTTTTCATTCAATTCACTGGACAAGACATAATCGAGTTGTTAACCGAGCATACGTCTTCGTGGATTCGTATCCCTGTTACTCTTTTTTTTACAGTCATGTGGTTTTTGGCGGGAACCATCACACTTGTCATGACCGTGTTTTTGCTTATTACGTTCCTAACTCCGCTGATGTCGATCTATACAATCACATTATCGATTTTAGTAACTGTATTTTTCGGCGTATTACTTAAGTCGAAAAGCGTTTTATACACGTTAGAAATTGTGTTCGTCCTTTCAATTCCGGTTGGCACTATCATGTTTTTCAAATTATTCACAAGCAACGAATTAGATTTTGACCAAGTCCGACTCGCTCTTATGCATATCAATACTTTACCCGATTATACCGCTTTTACTTCGAGCACCTTCATGTTTATCGGCTGCGCAAATCTAATTGTATTTAACAAGTACTTGAAAGAAAAACAATACATTTCTAAGTGGTCTTTAGTTATGATTAGTATCTTTGGTGTTTTTATGATTATCAACTCGTATTTGATACCAATTGGCCTTTCCGGATTTGACCAAATTGACCAATTTCTGTTCCCTTGGACTTCTGCTGCAGATGCTGTCCGCATGAAATTCGGATTTATAGAGCGAGTTGTATTCATTTTCATGTTTCTTTTCGTGACCACTTCTTTCGTTAGCATAATTATCCACTGGCATGTCGCCTATAAATTATTATTAAGCGTATTCAGATGGAAGTTTTTACAAATTAAACAAAAAAACTATACCCCTTATCTCATCGTACTTATTTTTTGCTCGATAGGGATGTGGGTTACTTCCCAAATTACTCAAAACCAGCTCTATGAGTATTCTAAATATTATTATAATGTATTGCCTCTTTTCGTGGCAGTTCTCTTTTTATCAATGCTGGCTATCAAGAAGGGGGCAGCCTCATGAAAAGTATAAGAACGGCTTCCATGTTAATTGCTCTAATCATGATCTTTCTACTACCGATCTTATCCGGTTGCTCTTACAAAGGCATAGATAAACGCTCCTTTGTAGTAGGCATCGGAGTGGACCCTGGTGAAGAGCCCGGGAAAAAATTCAAGGTGACGCTAAAAATCGCGAAACCAATTTCCTCATTAAAAGCTGTCACTGCAAATGAATACGCGTACCTCACTCACGAAAGCGATTCTGTCGCGGAAGCAATTCGCTACTTAGATACAAAAGCAGACAAAGTATTGGACTTCAGCCAAGCAAAGATTCTTGCATTGAATCCCGACCTCTTGTCACAAGAATTATTCGATTTAATGGATTACTTTGTTCGCCGCGGAGACATTCAATTGCTCTTATATGTACTCGCTGCGAAACCGAGTGCCGAAGAGGTATTAAGGGTTCAACCAACACTTGAAGCAGCGGGTGAAAATTCCTTATACAACTATTTTGATGAGACCGGAACTGAAAGTCCCTTTGTCACTACCACTTTTTTATTTGAATTCCGCCGGGATTACGATACGAAAGGATTAAGTACAGTGCTCCCTATTGTAAATGGGGTAGATGGTAAGAATTTCACCGTGAATCACGGGCTTGTCTTAAAAGATGGTGAAGAGCCAGTTGAACTCAATCTACTGGAAACGAAGTTATACAACTCTTTGAAAAAAAATGCATCCGGGTTTGGCTATCAGATTAATAACAAGGGCTATAAATTCACACTCACTTTTGACAGAATTAAAATGAAGACGAAGTTTCTATTAAAACCAGGCGAAAAACCCCGCGTTCTCGTTAAAATAAAGGCCGTAGGTGTCGTCAACGAATCTAATAAGGTACTGCAATTAAATAAGTTAAATTACTATAATAAAATTTCAGAAGAGGAAATTACTGAGCAAGTAAAGAATTTGTTTGAAGACCTTCAAGAGAAGAATGTTGATCCCTTCGGATTTGGACTTAAATATCGTGCTACCCGCCTTCATACAGATCGAGTTCTGGATGATTCGAAAGCAATTTATTCTGAATTGGAATTTGATGTGAAGGTTGTGATCCAATTAAAATCGGTCGGTGCGCTTCAATAAGAAAAAGGGATTGGCTATGTGCCAATCCCTTTTTCTTATTATGAGTGACACGTTCAATTAAGACCAATCCGTTCAAAAATCAAATCAATTTTTTGCAAGTGATAGTTATAATCGAAGCACTCATCAATCTCTTCTTCATTTAAATGACTTGTTATCGTTGAGTTGCCCTTGACCAATTCTTTAAACGAACACTGCTCGTCCCAAGACTGTGCCGTCAAAGGCTGGACTGTATCATAAGCAGTCTCACGGGACATTCCTTTGTCAATCAATGACAGCAACACGCGCTGCGAATAAATTAAGCCGTGTGTCCGGTCCATGTTGCGTTTCATGTTCTCAGGATACACCGTTAAATTTTTCAGGATGTTACCAAAACGATTTAACATGTAATTCAACGTAATTGTCGCGTCTGGGAAAATCACCCGCTCTGCAGAAGAATGAGAAATATCCCGCTCATGCCACAACGGTACGTTTTCATAAGCAGTCAGCATATACCCGCGCATTAAGCGTGAGAGGCCTGCCATATTTTCAGAACCAATGGGATTACGTTTGTGAGGCATAGCAGAAGATCCTTTTTGACCTTTCGCAAAGAACTCCTCAACTTCCCGAGTTTCAGACTTCTGAAGTCCGCGAACTTCGACCGCAAACTTTTCAATTGAAGTCGCAATCAACGCTAAAGTTGATAGGTATTGTGCATGGCGATCACGCTGCAAGGTCTGTGTAGAGACAGGTGCTGGCGTCAATCCCAGCTTCTTACATACGTACTGCTCAACAAACGGATCTACGTTCGCGTACGTCCCTACAGCACCAGAAATTTTACCAGCTTGGACAGAAGCAGCTGCTGCGTCAAATCTTTCCAAGTTTCGTTTCATCTCTTCATGCCACAATGCCAGCTTCAGTCCGAATGTTGTCGGCTCGGCATGGACACCATGCGTACGTCCCATCATGACCGTATATTTATGAGCTTTTGCTTTTTCAGCAAGAATATCGATGAATCTCACGAGATCTGCCCGTAAAATTTGGTTGGCTTGAAGCAATAAATATGAAAGTGCAGTATCTACAACATCCGTTGAAGTAAGTCCGTAATGAACCCACTTTCGCTCGTCGCCAAGCGTCTCAGAAACGGCACGTGTAAACGCGACAACGTCATGGCGTGTTTCTTTCTCTATCTCAAGAATCCGATCCACAGAAAAGCCTGCGTTCTCCCGGATTTTCTCCACGTCTTCTTTTGGAACATCCCCAAGCTCAGCCCATGCTTCACTTGCTAGAATTTCAACTTCCAACCACGCATTGTATTTATTTTCATCCGTCCAAATTGCTCCCATTTCCGGGCGTGTATAACGTTCAATCATCGTCTAATTCCTCCTTGGATCCGTCAGCTTAATCATTCACTATCCGTCAGGACACCCTTAAATTGGATGATCTGGCGGATCGGCACATATTTGCCGTCCTGTTCTTCAAACAATGGTTCTTCCCGCCGGCCTGCAGGCATGTAGCCTTCCGCTTTCATCCGGTCGAGACAATCTGAAATCGTCTCATGTTCTTCAACTTGAAACCACACTGTTTTCCGTTGGCTCACTTAAATAACTTCCCTCTTTTAACAGACTTGACCAAAAACCCACCTCGTATTGTTTTAGGTTCATAGGAGATGATAAAAGCTTTAGGATCAAGCTCAGCAATCAAAGTATACAATTTCAGCTCATATTTACGCGGGGTCAAAATCTGCATCGCAGAACGATTTCCTCCTAGTCCATGGGCTGCCCAATCCGTTACACCATAACCTTTAGTGCGTAACGTCGATGCCAGTTCTTTATTAAGCTCATCTGTAATGACGTTAACGGTGATAAAGCCTAGTGCCATTTTCTCTTCAATTTTGGTCCCTACCACAACTCCTGATCCAAAACCGAGTGCATAGGCAACTAAATTTTGAATCTGATCAAGACTGTCTAGCACAAGACCAAGCCCTACTACGTAGACTACCACTTCAAACATACTAACGAGGGCTGCAAAATAGCGGTATCCTTTTAACGTCAAAATCATTCGCATGGTAGAAAACGTTACATAAACAATATTAATCACAAAGATAATCAAAACCATTACCCAAGGATTCATGTGGCACCCCTCCATTCTACATGATACATGGTACAGGTGAAACGATATGATTACAAGTGAATTCACCGTCTGCTGG
>JARIBI010000239.1 GCA_029257435.1 Sporosarcina sp.
GAGTATACTGTCCGAAGAGGATCCTTTAACGGAAGTGCATATCAGCACGGACGGCGAAAAGGAAGAAGAATCGAACATAACTGATCAGGATGATGAGAAGCGGTTTTGCTCTGAAACGATAGCACCGGAAGATACTGGTAGTGATGCAGGTGACCAAGAAGAGACAATAACTGATCCAATACAAGATGGAGAAGAGGTTATTAGCAATAAAGAAGAATCGAGTGAAGAAACAATTATTCCAGAATTGAGTAATGATCTTGATTCCACATTATAATCTTCAAATGAACTGACGGAAGAGCAAGACGTCGATTCTGTCTCAACTGACAATAGAGGGGATGACCCGGATGCAGACGATGTTACGGAAATTGAAACGCCGACACCAATCACAAAGGAAGCACCAGTAGATACTGTGAAGACAGCCAGTGTGGAAAACAACCCCATTATCCAGACAGAAATTGAAATTGATACGATCACACACAAAAACACATCGAGCACGGATTCATCAAGTCAATCAACTGGCAATGGGGACTCTTCAAATTCGAATACTATGCAAAACCTACCTGACAAAGGAGCGGTAAATAAGTTTACCAACTTATCCTCAAATCACAGCTCTCCAAAACAAGAGAATTCAACTATGAACAGTGAACGACTTCCTCAAACGGGCGGTATTTTGAATCGAACAACTATGCTGATATTAAGCATAGCATTCATACTAGCAGGCGATGCACTCAGAATAGGTTCATCAACAAAACATAATTACAGGTAAGGGGAGGAGAGAAAATGAAAAAGACAGGACGGTGGATTGGCAATGTTTTGCTCCTTATAGGAGTCTGCCTTCTAGTCTGGCAATTTATCGGAACAAAGCGTACGGAAAATGTGCGAGAACAGCAGTTAGATGCATTTGCAAACCTGAAAGCTCAGGCAGAGACTGAAGAACAACCAATGAAATCAAAAGATAAGGAAACTCAAATGCAGACTGAGGAAAAGACAGCATCTAATAAAGTACATGAGAAAGGTCTGGGAGAGCTGGTGGGTGTACTTTCCATTCCACAAATTGACATTCATGCTCCTGTGTCATATGGCGCAACACCTAGTATTTTAGACAGCGGGTTTGGTGCAATTCCAAGTAACTATGAGCCGGGTGTTCAAGACGGAAGTTATGCCATCGCGGGTCACCAGTCTCACGTATTTGGACAGTTTTTTAATCGTTTGGATGAACTCAAAACAGGCAGTCGATTCGATTTGGAAACAGTGGATGAAACACAAACCTATGAAGTGTATGAAACCCGCATCGTCCTCCCAGAAGAAGTGGAGGCGATTGCGGAAGAACCTGGAATTTCAAAACTTTCTCTCGTCACCTGTTATCCTCAAAACAGTAATAAGCACCGTTTAATTGTAATGGCTAAGCGTGTTGACAACTAGATATAGGCGAGGCGAAAAGCAGACGTAAAATTTGTCTGTTTTTTATCTGTCTTTAATTATCCTTAACGTCCTAATTTGATAGTATTCCTCAGAGTCCATATTAATCATGGAACTAAGAAGAACTGGCAGGATCCACTGTTTGGTTTCTTTGCTTTGACTAGCTTCATTTAATTTCAACAGAACTTCGAAACTTCATCATTTTGCGTTCCACAATGCTGACAAAACATAAATCATCCCTCTTGATATATGAAAAAATTGTTAATTATATAGTATCATAGGTTTAGTTTTTATGGACTATCTGCTTGCGTTTCAAATTCTGTTCTTGATGGATTATTTGGCTGTTGAAATGATGTATGACGAAAGGTCCGAGTAATCCAAAAATATTTTTATTGTATGTAACAGCATAGAGACACATGTTCATGGAAATGTAATGGAAATGATAGGTTTAGCAGAGATACAGCTGGGTAAGAGCGAGAGTAATAGGATTCTTACTATTTAAAATCCTTTACGCTGAAGACGAGGGAGGTGAATACGTGCGCAACTTCATAGTAGTCTTATGTACTAGTATTTTTCTGATTGTAATGCCAAGTGTTGGCTATGCAAATGAAACGCCGCAGGATCTGCCTGAGGACAAACCAAAGAGAGGTCTTGTTGGAGGGTTATTAAATCAAGTGAAAAACACTGTGGATAAAACAGTGAAATCTACAGAGGAGCTTGTAGATGAAACGGTTAAATTCACAGGGGATACTGTCGAACGTACAGTGGAGTTAACGACTGAAACCGTCAACACAGTTGTTGATCCAAAGCAGAAGAAACCGGTGAAAACGGTCGTTGAAAATACGACGAATTTTGTTGGGGAAACTGTAGAAAAGACAGTTCCGGTTGTGGAGCAGACGACCAAAACCGTGCAAACTGTTACTTACGAAACTGTAAAAGTGACGAAACCTCTTCCGAAAGTGCCTGTCGTAACACCTGTTGTTGATAAAACAGCAGAAACTGTCGATAAAGCAACTGCGCAAGTGAAGAAAACAGTCGATGAAACGGCAGGAACTGTGGCAGAAACTGTTTCGAAGCCTCTTCAAAAGCAACCGGTGACAAATACACCTCCTGCAAGCGGGGAAAAGCCTAATCAGGATTTATCCAATGACCCTTCGGGAGAACAAATGGAACAGCCAAGTCGCCCGGACGTGACTGAAAAGCCGCGTGAGGAACAATTTCCTGCAGCAGAGGAAAAACAATCTGAAATACCTGATGGGACCCGGGCGTCACAAGAAAAACTGCCAGAGCAGAAGCCAGAAGTGGGTACCGAGAACAAATCTCCCGCTAGCGACAATGTCAAAGTGGATTCTGCTATCTCAAAAGACCCGGCAGTAAGCACAGAGATTAAACAAGTTAGTACTTATTCAACACAAGGCGTAAAACCGATTGAAGAGAAGTTTACGATGGAGCGGAAAGCGTTGGCAGAAGGCAAGCAACTAAAGGCGTCGTCAAAGAAGAGCGAATCGGTGAAGACCGCTTCAAATTATGCAACCCCTCTGAAACCATCTGGCAAAAATTCTTGGATGTCCAATGTTCAACTGATAACGGGATCATCTTCAATTAGTGTAGCTGCACCATCGATTTCTTCAGGTATGAGTGGAATAGGTGCAGTCGTTTCAGATGGTTGGTTGATGAAAGCGGAGATTACTCGCCAGAAATGGTATTTAGAAGACATTATAGGAACGCTTCAATGGAGCCATGCACCGCCAGGACAACCACCCCAATCCACTCCTTTTTTATACGTGATTTAAAAAACGATAAAAAAGGAGAGAGATGAATATGAAAACGAATTGGATGAAATACGTTGGAATGACGGCTTTGGCTGGTGCTGTAATCGTGTCAATGCCTACTGCTGGTTTTGCGGATGAAGGAGAACAACATACAGGTCAACAGAAAGAGGAAAAGTCATTGCTTACTATTCAATTAGAGGATCTTCCGATTGTGGGTGACGTGTCTGTTGAGTTGCCAAATCAAACCAAGACAGAAGAAAACTCATTGGCGAAGGTCCAAGTAAATGATGGGATTTTGGACAATGTACAAGTCGATGTCGCTCCTGTTACGAAAACGCAAAACGAAGAAACGAGTTCGGAAAAGCGTACCATTGCCACTGTAAAAGTGGACACGGCGTTAACGGAATCGGTGCAAGCAGATGTTGCAGCTAAGAAAACCAGCCAGGATGAAACTAGCAGTGAGTCAAGTGCTGCACTCGTAACTGTTGAAGCGGAAGAGTTACCTATAGTTGGCGAAACGACTGCTAATATTGTCTCAAAAGACGTCAGTCAAAAAGACGGCGTAACGACAGTTGACAACGGGGCGGTCCAAGCGGATCTCAAAGAATCTGAACTACTTGGGGATACACATGTGGGAGTTATTGAAAACCAAGCAGAAACAGATGAAGATGGATCTGCTCAATTCGATCAATCGCTAGTAGAAATAACTGTCGATGACGCTCCAATTCTAGAAGACACGCATGTGGGTGTGGTAGATAACCACGTGAAGGAAACGAAAGACGGTTCATTCAATAAAGACGGAGGCGCAGTGGACGCAACTGTCGGAGAAGCCCTCGGCGGTGTGTTGGAAAATACGCATGTTGGAGTATTGGATGAGCACGTAGCGATGACTGAAAACGGTTCGTTCAATAAAGACGGAGGCGTAGTAGACGCAACTGTCGGAGAAGCACTTGGCGGCGTGTTAGAAAATACGCATGTCGGAGTATTGGATGAGCACGTAGCAGTGACTGAAAACGGGTCATTCAAGAAAGATGGAGGGCTAATCGACGGTGTCGTCAATAATCTATTAGGACTTGGCGGACTTCACCTTGGTGTACTCGATGAGCATATTCGTCACACAGAAGAAGAAACGAGTCGTTCAAACAGTCTGCTGCAGTTGACCCTATTAGACAAATTACTTGGAAAGACGGCTGTCAATCTGCTTGCGAATAAAGAGCAAACGACAGAAGATGGCACTTACCAAAAACAAGGTATCGGAATGATTACAATCGATTTGCCTTTGCTTGGAGCTATCGATCTTGACTTGCTAACACGTGAGTCTTTCGTTACTGCTGCGGCCGAATTACCGGGAGGAGATACGGAAGAACCAACTCCTGACCCGGGTGATGGAGATTCAGGCACCACACCTGATCAAGATACAGTTATTCCAATCATTCCTATAGTTCCCGCTGAACCGAACAATCCCGATGTCGGAAATGGAAACCCTAATGAAGGAACAGATGGAACCGATGACAGCACAACGACTCCTGAAGGTGAAACCACTGAACCTGAAGACGGTACAACTACTCCCGATGGAGAAACCGGAACAACACCGAATACACCTGAAGGTACGCCGGATGGTGATGATTCCATGGAGGATTCAGGCGACGGGGAAACCAATACAGATGATAATGGAATGACCTCAATTCCTGGCATGTCATCCGACGGAAATGGGATGGATACAACTACGGACTTGGTGATGAGAGGGAATCCGACAATAGCTCAGTCCGGTATCGGATTCATTGAGTTTGGCGATTCTTCCACATCCTTGATGTCCAAACTTCCTCAAACAGGTGGATTGCTTGATGGAACCAGCATGTTATTAATTGGTATTTTAACATTGCTGTCTGGAGCGTTCATACGGAAATGGTCAATTCAATAATATTACTTGCTGGATTCCTGATCAGAATCTAGTAATCAATATGGCGATTTGATGCATAGACTGACAAGGCGCCATCCAATCCGGACGCGGGATGGATGGTGCTTTAGTGTGTCAAAGGTCATAGAAGCCTAGCAAAATAGTAGATAAATCTTAGCAATTCCCTGAAAATATTAGAAAGATTGGAAGTGAAATGGTATACTGAATTTACCAAATAATACTATGAGGAGAGATAAAATGAAACGCATTTTTACACTTTTTACTGCTCTGGCACTTACGCTCGTTCTTGCAGTTCAACCAGCAGCTGCAGCAGCAAGTTTCCCGGATGTACCAAAGTCCAATCGTTTCCACGATGAGATTAATTTCTTAGTGGATCAACAAATCATCAGCGGCTACTCAAATGGCAGCTTCCAGCTAAAACGTAATGTAACACGCGGGGAAGCAGCTATTATGATTGGACGTACGTTAAAGCTAGACGGAACCAAGCGCAATACGAAGTTCAAAGATGTGCCCAAAAGTCATGGTGCAAGCGGGTATATCGCTGCAGCAACGGAAAAAGGGATAATTGGCGGATATCCAGATGGGACATTTCAACCAAACAAACCGATTTCCCGCGGGGATATGGCAATCATTCTTTCACGCGGATTTGGCCTTCAACTAGGAAGCAAAAGGGATTTCAAGGATGTTGGATATAACATGAAAGCAGCTGAAGCCATCAATCATATGGCTGGGAATTACATTACAACAGGTTATCCTGATAATACCTTCCGCCCGAATGGTCTTGTGACGCGCGAACAATTCGCCGCATTTGTCGCTCGAGGACTCAGTCCGAAATT